>UQIY01000015.1 GCA_900541195.1 uncultured Collinsella sp.
CCCGCCGGCGATGTTGCCGGCGGGCGCCGTTGTCTTGAAGACGAAATGATCCGTTTTCCTCCGTCCCCAAGGGATCATTACAGCGAGTCGATAAAGCGCTGCTGGGCGGCGCGGCCGGCTTCGTCCCACTTAAAGACGCCGGCGTTGTCGAGCACGTGGCCGAACACCACGCCGACCTCCTCGTGCAGGATATCGATGGCGTTATCCGCCGTAAGCTCGTCGGCACGGCGGGCATAGACATCCTCGGCCCACGCGGCATGGCTGCGGCAAAGATCATCGCCCTCGAGCGCGCCGGCAAGGTCGTAGCTGACATCGGCTTTGGCCGCCAGCAGGTGCTCGCGGACAGCACCGAGCTCAGGAACCAAGCGCGGCGGCAAAATAGCCAGGCCCATGACCTCGATCAGGCCGATGTTCTCCTTCTTAATGTGGTGATACTCGGCATGCGGGTGGAAAACGCCCAGCGGATGCTCGTCGGTCGTGATATTGCAGCGAAGCGCCAGGTAGGCCTCGTAAATCTCGCCGCCGGCATTGCCGCGGGAGTCGACGCGGCGGATGACGGGCGTCACGGTGTTGTGCGCTACGCCGTCGGTCGTGTGTGCGATAACGCCAACCGACTCATCGGTCCACTCGCGCCAGGCGAGGATAATCTTCTCGGCAGCGTCGAGCAGCCGAGCGCGGTCATGCGAGCGCAGCCGCAGCACCGAAAGCGGCCACTGCAGCACGGTGCCGCTAACCTGGTCAAAGCCGGGCACGCTAAACTGCGAGACTTCGGCGGCATGCATCATGGGGAACTCGTGCGCTCCGCCCTGGAAGTGGTCGTGCGACAAGATCGAGCCGCCCACGATGGGCAGGTCGGCGTTAGAGCCGATGAAGTAGTGCGGGAACAGATCGACAAAGTCGAGCAGACAGGTCAGACCCTTGCGGTCGACGTGCATCGGACGATGCTTGGAGCTCATGGTAATGCAGTGCTCGTTAAAGTACGCGTATGGGCTGTACTGGAAGCCCCAGCGCTCGCCGTCGAGCTGAATGGGAATAACGCGTAGGTTCTGACGGGCGGGGTGAGTGCCGCCGTCGGCTGCGGCGGAGCGTCCGGGATAGCCCTCGTTTTCGATGCAGAGCTGGCAGGCGGGATACTTCTCGCCCGTGTTCTTGGCGGCACCGGCTGCGGCGATATCGCGCGGGTCCTTCTCGGGCTTCGACAGGTTGATGGTGATCTCAAGATCGCCCCAGTTGGTAGGGGTGCTCCATTTGATGTTGCGCGCGATGGCGGCACGGCGCACGTAGCCGGCGTCGCAGCACAGGCCGTAGAACCAGTCGGTCGCGGCGCGGGGCTCATTGACGCCCATACGTCCGTTGAACTCCTCGTTTACAACCGAAGGCCTCGGCATGAGCGCGCCCATGATGCGCATGGCGATGCGGTCGCGGCCCGACGCCGTGTCCTCGGCAGCACCGTTGGCAACGGCGGCCTCGGAAAGCACAGCAAGCGTGCCTTCAAGGTCAAAGTCGGGCAGGGTATCGGGGTGCAAAAGTGAGAGTTTCTCAACCTGGAGCGCCCAGGCCATGTCAAGCGCCGGGCCCGTAGCACCGATGCACTCGAGAATGGTGTTGTAGGCCCAGATGCGGTCATCCTGTCCGATCATCGATCGGTGGATGGCATATTCGATGAGGCCCTGCGCAGCCTCGCGCACGTCGGTCATTACAGCCATGCCGCATAAGCCCCCTTGTCAGAAATTGCGTAGTGGCGGGCAGAACCCTCGCCCAACCAGCTGTTCATCTTGGTAATAAAGGTGTCGACCAGATCGAGCGGCACAAAGGCCTGGATGGTGCCGCCAAAGCCGCCGCCGTGGATGCGGACGGCGCCGCGGCCGTCGAGTACATGCTCGGCCAGTGCCAGGGCATACATCGAGGGCTGTTCGGAGCCCAGCTTGGCAACGACGTTTTGCAGGTACATGGCAGAGCTGGCGCCCGACTCGCGCGTCAGGACCAGGAACTGATCGATATCGCCGGCGTTAAGGGCTGCCCAGCGCTTATCGACCAGGCCGTTTTCATACCAGTAGTGAACGGCGCGCAGACAGGCGCGGTCGCCCAGCTTGGCGCGCAGTTCGGGGAGCTTGGCGTCAAAGTCCGCCACGTCGACCTCGCACAGGCGTGTCTTGCCAAACTCGGCGGCGATGTCTTGCATCTCGCGCGGAACGGCGGCGTAGTCGTCGGTGGCGGCCACGTGGTCGGCACCGACCTTAACGAGCACGAGCGCGTAGCCGTGATCCTCAAAGTTGAGCTCGAGCTTCTGGGTCTTAGGCTGGGCTTGA
Organism: uncultured Collinsella sp.; assembly: GCA_900541195.1. Classification (GTDB taxonomy): domain Bacteria; phylum Actinomycetota; class Coriobacteriia; order Coriobacteriales; family Coriobacteriaceae; genus Collinsella. Next base: position 2,310 of record UQIY01000015.1, read on the forward strand.
TCCTCAAAGTCCATGTAGGCAAGGCCGCCCAGGCACACAGCGGCCTGGTCCATCAGACCGCAGGGCTTGCCGTAATAGTTGTTCTCGGTGCGCTGGCTCATCTGGGCGAGTGCGACGGGCTCAATCGCGGGCGCGCCCCAAAGCGTCTCCATAGCGCGGCCGTATGCCGCCTCGACAGCAGCGGAGCTCGAAAGACCGCCGCCCGAGGGGACGGAGCAGGTAAAGGCGAAGTCGAAACCCTTGGGCTCAACACCAAGCGCTGCGACCTCGTAGGCCATACCGCGCACGAGGCTTGCGGACGTGCCCTTCTCGGACTCCTGAACATTCAGCGTGTCGAGGGTAATCTCAAACGTGGGGTAGCCCTCGTCGGCGACGCGGACCTTGTTGGAATCGGTTGCCACGGCGATACCGTCAACGGCGACATCGAGCGAGCCGGCGATAACGTGGCCGCCTTCGTGATCGGTGTGATTGCCGCTGATCTCGGAACGGCCGGGCGCGTGCACGTAGAGCACCTGGCGGTCGCCGATGGGGCCAAACTCCTCCTCAAACAGCTTGGTGAGCGTGGCAAATGTCTTATCGTCGGGGGTGGTCATGGGAGTCCTTTCCTTGGCGCGCACGGGTGAGTTTTGCGTCGTTATGAGTACGTTAACAACTTGAAGCGGCATGAACCAGGTGTCCACGATACCGCGCGTTACGGGCTATGCTAACGTACTCATAACACAACGCTTGTCACTTTTTGAGAATCTGGTAATCGGTAGAAATACAGCCGTGAACGGTGCTGCCGTATGGACTTATAAAGCAGAAGAGGTGCAGATAGAAAAAGTAGAGTACGTTAACATGCGTCCGACGATAGCGGGCCTCGGCGCGGGATGTATTTCTGCCCGGGCCGGCATTCACGCTATTCAGATCTCGCAAGGGTGAAGGTGATCCTGTGGCAAGGCGCCCGTCCAACGATACAGGTACGCGTCCGGTCTCCATGGCCGACGTCGCCCGCGCTGCTGGCGTTTCGCAGCAGACGGTTTCTCGCGTCGCCAACGGCTTGCCTAACGTCAACGAGCAGACGCGCCAGCGCGTGCAAGCCGCTATGCAAGAGCTCGGCTTTCGTCCGAGTTATGCCGGTCGCTCGCTGCGCGACGGCCGTTACCATTCGGTCGGCCTGTGCGTCAACGATGTCACTAAGTTTGGTAACCTCTCAATGATCGATGGCATCGCCAGCGCTGCTCGCGAGCATAATTGCGCCATCACGCTGGTCGAGATGTCCAAGACCGAGGAGTTTTCGCTTGCCGAGGCAACGCGTCGTATGGCCGCGCTGCCCGTGGACGGCATCATTATCGGCATGAGCCGTATGGCTCCCGATTTTGAGACGTTTGATCCGTTGCCGGGTATCGGCACGGTTATCGTCACCATGTATGCGCACCCGCGGGTGACCACAGTCGACTCCGATCATTACGGTTGCTCGCTGCTGCTCATGGATCATCTGTTTGAGCTGGGACACGAGCAGATTCGCTTTATCGGCGGCCCGTCGTTCTCGGTCGACGAGCAATTTCGTCGCGCCGGTTGGCAAGATGCTCTCGAGCGTAAACACATCGAGCCGGTAGAGCCGCTCGAGGGTGACTGGTCTGCTAACAGCGGTTACGAGGCCGGCAGGTACCTGGCCGAGCACGATCGCACCATGACGGCGATTTATGCGGCAAACGACCAGATGGCAAACGGCGCCATTGCAGCGCTGCGCGATAGCGGCTTGCGCGTGCCCGAGGACGTAAGCGTGGTCGGCGTCGACGATTCGCTCGATGATTTTGTGGCACACAACGAGCTCACGACCGTGCGATTCGATCTGCATCAGCGCGGACGCGAGGTATTCGAGCATGCGGTTCCCGAGGCGGGTACGGCGGGCAAAACCGTTGCCATTCGTATTCCCGGCCAGCTCATTATTCGACATAGCACGGCGATACCGCACGCATAGTTTTTGCAGGTCAACAGCGGTATATTCTGCCTCAATAACAATCGGTAAGGATGCTGACAGATAGCCGTGGCTATGAAGGCGAGTGTTATGATAGACGGGTTCTTTTGTCTATCTAGGAGGCTTTGCCTGATGGAGATCACCAAGGATATCCGCTATATCGGCGTCGACGACCACGACATCGACCTGTTCGAGGGCCAGTACGACGTGTCCGAGAACGGTATGGCATATAACAGCTACGTTATCTTGGGCGATAAAATCGCTGTCGCCGATTCGGTCGACGGTGGTTTTGTCGACGAGTGGCTCGGCAACCTCGAGGCCGCGCTCGATGGCCGTACGCCCGATTACTTGGTTGTACATCACATGGAGCCCGATCACTCCGCCGGCATCGCTGCCTTTATGGAGCGCTATCCCCAGGCGCAGATCGTGGCAAGCATGGGTGCATTCCGCATGATGGTCAACTACTTTGGCACCGACTTCCCCGAGCGTAAGATGGTCGTCAAAGATGGCGACGTGCTCGATCTGGGCGGTCACAGCCTGACGTTTGTCGGCGCCCCCAACGTGCACTGGCCCGAGGTGTTGTTCTCCTACGAGGCCACCGACAAGGTGCTCTTTAGTGCCGACGGCTTTGGCAAGTTTGGCGCCAACGACATCGAGGATCCCGAGGGCTGGGCTTGCGAAGCGCGCCGTTACTACTTTGGCATCGTGGGCAAGTTCGGCAAGTTTGTGCAGGCCGTGCTCAAGAAGGCCGCCAATCTGGACATCCAGATCATTTGCCCGCTTCACGGCCCCGTGCTGACCGAGAACCTGGGCTATTACCTCGACACCTACAACACCTGGTCGAGCTATCAGCCCGAGGACGAGGGCATCACGATTGCCTATGCGAGTGTGTATGGGCATCTGAAGGCTGCCGTTGAAGAGCTCGCATCTGCGCTCGAGGCCCGCGGCCAGAAGGTTTCCGTCTTTGACCTGGCTCGCGACGATATGGCCGAGGCTGTTGAGGATGCGTTCCGCTATGACCGTCTGGTGCTCGCCTCTATCACCTATCAGGGCGAGATCTTCCCGTTCATGAGCACCTTTATCCACACGCTCGCCGAGCATGCCTACCAGAACCGCACCGTGGCGCTCGTCGAGGCCGGCTCCTGGGCGCCCACCGCTGCCAAGGTTATGACTAAGGAGCTCGAGGGTATGAAGGACATCACCCTGGCGCAGAACAAGGTGACTGTGCTGGGGTCGCTCAACGACGCCTCGCGCGTTCAGATCGAGGCCCTCGCCGACGAGCTTTCCAAGTAGCGATATTTCGCTTTTAACGCTCAACCACCACAAAGGGGACAGGCACCTTTGTGGTGGTTTTTGTTTAAGCGCCAGCGATGAGGAGATTTGGGCGGGCGTCGTCGACGATCTCGGCGATTGAGGTGGCAACGGCATGATCGGGGTCACGGTCCATCACGATGGTGTCGACATCTGCCAGCTCGGCAAAGCGGTACATGCCGCGTCCGTTAACCTTGCTGGCGTCCATGAGGGCGACGCTTTGATGGGCTGCGGCGATCATAGCCGTTTTGGTCTCGGCCATTTGGGGAAAGTCGGTCGTAAAGCCGCAGCGGGGGACAAAAGCGCCGGGGCACATGACGGCCAGATCGGCGTGGACCATTTGGAGCGCCTGCATGGTAAGTGGACCGTACAGATAGCGATGACCTTTGCGCAGTGCCCCACCCAGCATGACGACATCGACCGAGGGCATGCTCTCGTCGATGTAATCGGCGATGGTAATGTCGGCCGTGATGACGGTGATGCCGTCGCGCTGATCGAGGAGCCGGACGAACTCGAGCGCCGTGGTGCCCGAGTCGACAAGCAGCGTGTCGCCATTGCCGACGAGCTCGATGGCGCTTTGCGCGATGGCCTGCTTGGCGGCGACATTGACGTTGATGCGGCGATCCTGGGTGGATACGGTCAGTCGCTTCTGGAGAGACACGGCGCCACCATGCGTGCGGCGCAACTTGCCGGACTCGGCGAGTGAGTCCAGGTCGGCGCGAGCGGTGACAGAGGATACGCCAAAGGTCTGGGCGATTTCTGCCACCTGCACCGAGGCGTTATGCTCGAGCATCTCCATGATGGCGGCACGACGCTCATCGGCGAAGGCTCGGGTTGTCGCATGGGCCATAGCTGCTCCATTCTCGGCTAAATTTGTAGGAATTGTGTTGAGTCTATTTTCGTTCATTTTCTTTTTGAGTAAGAAAACGCCTTTCGATTACTTATCTTTTCTATAAAAGAAAGACGCTGAACGCCCAAAATTCAATATCGAATACGCCCACTCGGCTCCAATTCCTTCCGTTTACTTTTCAAAAACGACTGTATTGACCTGCATGGGCTCAATATCTCGCACATGCAAAGCCGCTGAATTTCATACAATGGACGCAGCAAAACGCAAGGTAAAACGCCTTGCGGACACGTACGCCCGATGTCCAGATGCGGGCGAGGGAGAGGAGCAAACGCTCATGGCACTTGTTACCACCGAAAAGATGCTCAAGGACGCTCAGGCCGGCCATTACGCCGTTGGCGCGTTCAACGTCGAGAACCTCGAGTTTGTTATGGCCGTTCTGGCCGCTGCCGAGGAGACCAAGTCCCCCGTCATCATGCAGACCACCCCGGGCACCATCAAGACCGCTGGTCTGGACTACTTCTACGGCATGGTCAAGGCTGCCGCCGAGCGCGCTTCCGTGCCCGTCGCCCTGCACCTCGATCATGGCGATGGCTATGACCGCTGCATGCAGGCTTTCCGCACTGGCTACACCTCTGTCATGATCGACGGTTCGCACGAGTCCTTCGAGGACAACATCGCCCTGACCAAGTCCGTCGCCGACGCTGGCCGCGCCATGGGTGTGCCCGTCGAGGCCGAGCTTGGCAAGGTTGGCGGCAAGGAGGACGACGGTCCCGCGGTTGAGGGCGAGAGCCCCTACACCGATCCGGCCGAGGCCAAGGAGTTCGTCGAGCGCACCGGCTGCACCTCGCTGGCCATTGGCGTTGGCACCAGCCACGGCGTGTACACGAGCGATCCTCACATCGAGCAGTCCGTGGTCAAGGCCATCCGCGACGCCGTCGACGTGCCGCTGGTTCTGCACGGCACTTCCGGTGTGCCCGATGAGCAGGTCGCCGAGGCCGTGAAGAACGGCATCTGCAAGGTCAACTACGCCACTGAGCTGCGTCAGGCCTACACCAAGGGCTTCATGGCCTACATGGCCGAGAACCCCGCCTGCTTCGACCCCAAGAAGCCGGCCAAGGAGGGCATGCGTGAGATTACCGAGCTGGTTAAGATCCGCATGACCAACCTCAACTCTGTGGGCAAAGCAGAGTAACAGCAAGGGTACTCTGACTCGCTACATATCCCGGGGAGGGACGAGGGCTTAGTTCCCCAATCGTCCTCGGGCATGCAAAAAGCCTCGCTGCGCACTTCGTGCGGCGAGGCTTTTTGCCCCCTGCGGAAAGATTGGGGAACTAAGCCCTCGTCCCTCCCAGGTTGACCTACTCGAGGTCGTCGCCCTTGTGGCGTTGGGACTGAAAGGGTGGGACGCGTGGGTTATTTGGTTGTTAGGGTTAACAGGTCGTTGGGGGTTTCGAGGTTGTAGGTGGCATTTGGGATGTCTTGGTGTGATCCCCATGCCGCTCTGGCAAAACTGACCCCTGCCGAAGTTGCGCATTGTTCGTCGTAGACGGTGTCGCCAACGTAGACGACGTTGCCAGGATTCGCGCCCGTACGCCGGAGATATTCGAGCATGGGAGCGGGTGCGGGTTTATGTTCGGTTGTGTCTTCGACAAGGATGATGTGCTCAAAATACTTATCGAAGCCAAGGGGTGCAATTTCTTCTGCGTATTCGTCGCGCGCACGTGAGGAGACGATGCCAAGTTTGCAGCCGTTGTCGGCGAGTGTTGCGATGACTTCAAGCAAACCTGGAAACACGCTGATGGTGCTTTTAAAGCTGGCGGCAACTTGGCACCAGCGATCCAACGTTGCCTGCGAGTAGATCCCAAGTTTCTCAAGGGCATCCTTGCCGGGTATGCCGAGGGCAAAATCAAGCTCGTGTCGGGGGAGCGTTTTGCTGGTCTCTTCTTGGACAATCTGGACAAGCGATGACAGAACGCTTTCTTCTGTATCTGCCAATGTCCCATCAACGTCAAATACGATATGGTCAAAGTGCTTCATATGATTGCTCCTCTCTGTTGTTTGCCTGCAAGTTTGATGCAGTGACAGAAGAAGGGCTAGCGGGATTTCTGCCTGGTGCTATCGAGATTCTGCCTCGCTGCTCGATAGCTCGAAGGAGTGCATCCCATTTGTTCTTTAAATACCTGGCCAAGATGGCTTGCTGTCGCAAAGCCGCATTGGCGCGCGACTGTCTGGACCGTTCGCGTGGTGTGTGCCAAAAGTTCGCAAGCACGGTTTACGCGGTATGCACGCAGATATGCCGCCGGGGTCGTTCCTGCGCAAGCTTCGATAATGCGGTAACACTCTCTTTCGCTTACGCCGGCTGCAGATGCCATCTGGGGCACATCTATAGCGGCTGCATAGTTTGCGCGGATATAGTCCAGGATTGCCTTGAACTGTACGTCGCGGTTGGTCATCCAAGAGGCGTTGTCGGAGGAAAAGAGCGGTTCGGCCTTGGCGTTAATCTGAATCCAGAGCTCTGACAAACTATTTCGAAGCGCCATCTCGTTCTGCGGCCGTTGAAGGTCGTGGCTAAAGGAGCTCTTCAGCAAATCAATAAAGGGCATATCGTCGGGATTGGTGGGCGACCATTTGAGCACATCGACGCCTCGACATTGAAGCAATGGGTTGATGTAGCGCTTTTGGAGACGTCCCGCGGGATCGCCGAGCATCGACGGCTGAAAGATATGCAGCATTTGAATGGCTGGCGCCGAATTGGGTGATTGCAGCGTGCTGTGCAAAACGCCGCCGTTGATAAAGCCGGCGGACCCTTCCTCAAAGCGTACGTGCTCATGAGCCGCGCGCGTTCGATAGTCAATCGCTCCCTGCTCCATGTAGAAAAGCTCAACTTCGGAATGCCAGTGCCAGGGGACGGAATTGCCCGGATAGCGAGCGAATTCTGCGCGTTCGGCAATATAGGGCCAGTCTTCGGCGGTCTCGGGAAAAGCTTCCTCGCGTCCTCCGCGGTGCAATTCTATGTGATCCATGTTTCGCATGGCATCAGTATAAAGCGCGATGGGCTTAGATTGCTCTTGCCTGTTCGGGGAACGCCTTGTCTAGGGATGCTTGGAGCTTTTCGAACGATGCTCGTAAGTTGTGGCTCTGGTCGGTTGAGCGTTTGGCTTTTGTGGTTGGGGAGTCGAGGAGGCCGTTTCTCTGTGTCGGGGGGAAGGAGAAAAGGTCTGCATGTTTTAGGGATGGCTGCTGTGCTGCGTCATTGGAAGAATGCATGCTTATGCGGCCTCCTCGATGTCCACCAAAAGGTTGCGCACGGGGCGTGCTGCTAGGTCCCGTGCGTTGGCAGTATTATGCCGCGGCTGCTGCAAAGAAGCGCTAAAGAAAGGCTTAATGAGGTTTGACGTTGCGATGAAACCGCAGGTAAAAGCTATCGAGTAACACTCTTGAAAGGTTTTGGGCTTAAGGGCTTTCTAAGGTTTGTGGCACGGATGTGGCTTGCCTGTGTGGGGCGTGTGGACGGCTCGTTCCTAGCGCTGCGGTGCGGCGGCGCGTACTTGTTCGATGACCTTTTCCATCGTGGCGTCGATGTGGTCTTTTTTGAGCTCGCATTCCCAGATGGTTATGGGTGTCCAGCCCATTTGAGTGAGTGCTGCCACGGCGGTGCGGTCGCGCTCGACGTTGCGACGGAACTTTGCCTCCCAAAACTCAACGTTGCGCTTGGGCTTGCTCGGGTTGCACTTGGGGCAGCGGTGCCAAAAGCAACCGTTGACGAAGATGGCGATCTTGCGGCCGGGGAAGGCGATGTCGGGCTTGCCGGGAACCTTCCATTCCAAGCGATAACCCGTAAGGCCTGCTGCGCGCAGGCGCTGACGTACGAGTAGCTCGGGCTTGGTGTTGGCGCGCTTGTTGCCCTTCATGGACTTTTTTATAGCGGCGCGACGGCGCACGAGCTCACGCTCGTCGGCGGAAAGGTCCGAGGTATCGATGCCGTCGAGTAGGCCGGGCTTGGGACGTTTCTTGCTGCGGCGCTTAGGTGCGCGCTTGGGTTTGGTGGCAGGGTGCTCGGTCGTGGCGGCCTCGGCATCTTTGGCAGTGCTGTTGGCCTCAAGCCGATCTTCCCTCAACTCGATCAGAGCATCAATGAGCCCTTTGTCGGCGGGCATCCACTCAACCGTGGCAAGCGAGGTACGCGGAATCCAACGGATATCGAGCTGGCGGTCGTGCTTCTGGGGTTCATCGGATTCATCGGCGAGCGAGCAGTAGTAGCACTCCATCGAGAGATGAAAATCGGGGTAGTCATACTCAACGGTGTAAAAATCGCGCAGGTTGGTGACTTTGACCTGCAACTCTTCCATGAGCTCGCGGCGTACGGCGTCCTCGGGCGTCTCGTCGCGCATGAGCTTGCCGCCGGGGAACTCCCAAAGTCCCTGCATGTCGCCATAGCCGCGCTGCACGGCAAGCAGCTCGTCAGATCCTTCCTTGCGAATGATCCCAGCGGCAACATGAACAGTCTTCAACAGGAGTCCTCTCTCAATATCAACACGTGGCAGGGCGGCTACCCGTACCTTACACAACGGTAAGGCAAGCGTAAGCCATATCGATGGTAGCCGACTCGTCTTCTTGCGACTATAGATGCCGTAGACTAATCGCAAGAAAGGACTCGGTATGCAAACCACGCACATGGCGACCCCGGTACTGGAGGTCGCGCATCTCGAAAAGGTATATGGGGCGCTGGGCAACGTGACCCGCGCGCTCAACGACGTCAGCTTTACCGTCAACCGCGGGGAATTCGTGGGCATCATGGGTGCCTCGGGCTCGGGCAAGTCGACACTGCTCAACTGCGTGTCGACCATCGACAGCGCCACGAGCGGCATCATTCGCATCAACGGCCAGGATGTGACGCGCATGAAGCAGGCCAAGCTTTCGCAGTTCCGCCGCGAGGAGCTTGGCTTTATCTTCCAGGACTCCAACCTGCTCGACACGCTCACGGCGCGCGAGAACATCGCCCTGCCGCTCACTATCGCCCGTATGAGCTCAGCCGAAATCTCGGCCCGTGTGCAGGACGTGGCCGCACGCTTGTCCATTAGCCAGGTGCTCGACAAGTACCCCTACCAGATGTCCGGTGGCCAGCAGCAGCGCGTTGCCGCGGCTCGCGCGCTCGTCACCGACCCCACCATGATCATGGCCGACGAGCCCACCGGCGCCCTCGATTCCAAGAGCGCCCGCCTGCTGCTCGAGAGCCTGGAGGCCCTCAATCGCCGCCTGCGCGCCACCGTGCTCATGGTCACGCATGACAGCTTTGCTGCCAGCTACACGAGCCGCGTGTTGTTTATCCGCGACGGCAAGATCTTCACCGAGCTGCGCCGCGGCGACACCGACCGCCGAGAGTTTTTCGACCGCATTATGGAGGTCGTTGCCATGATGGGCGGTGAGGGCTCCGATGCTCTGTAAACTCGCTTGGGGCAACGTCCGCCGTGCCGGCCGTGACTACCTCGTCTACCTTTTGACGCTCACCCTGGGCGTCACGGTCTTCTATGCCTTTAACACCATCTCGATGCAGGTCGACATCGCCGGCATCGATGAAAAGGGCTTGGCGCAGGTTATGGGCAGCATGCTCGGCAACCTGACGTACTTTTTGGCCGGTGTCATGGCCTTTTTGATGGTGTATGCCAATAACTTCATCATGAAACGCCGCAAGAAGGAGTTTGGCCTGTACCAGGTGCTCGGCATGGGGCGCGGACGCGTCGCCACGATCATGGCGCTCGAGACCGTGATAGTATCGGTCGTGGCCTTTGTCGCCGGCATTGTGCTGGGTGTGGGACTCTCCCAGCTCATGACGTTCTTTACGGCCTCGCTCTTTAAGACACAGATCGCCAATTTCCACTTCTTTTTCTCGGTGCATGCGTTCAATCTGACCCTTGCCTGCATGCTCGTAGTGTTTGTGCTCACGCTACTGCTGAACCTTCGCGCCGTGCGTCGTACCAAACTCATCGAGCTTATGGGTGCCGAGCGTCGCAACGAGAGCATCAAGACACGCAACCCCTGGATCGCGATTGCCATCTTTACCGTGGGCGTGTTGCTTGTGGGCGTGGCCTATTACCGTCTGCTACGTGATGGGTTCCCGCTGACCGCGACGGACAGCAAGCTGCAAGAGGCCATGAACCAGTTTGGCATTACGACCGCTATGGTTACCGTGGGCACCTTTGCGCTGTTCTGGGGACTCTCGGGCATGCTTATCAAGCTGCTGCAGAGCCTGCGCAGTGTGTATTGGCGCGGCCTCAACATGTTTACCGTGCGCCAGCTTGCGGCCAAGGTCAACACGGTGTGCTTTTCGATGGGCGTCATCGCGATGCTCCTGTTTTTGGCCATCACCTCGGTGACGTGCGGTATGTCGATTGCCAACGTGATGAACGAAAACCTGGAGCGCTATAATCCGGCCGACATGTCTCAGACGTATGTCTATTACACGCCCGATACGCTCGACTTCTACAAAGAGTCTTTCAATCCGTCTGAGGCCGATCGCATGGTGCTGGCCGATAGTACGGTCGATTTGTACTCCGCATGGCACGGCGATCCATGGCACGGCGATCGTAAGGGCAAGTCGGCGGACAACAACGACGAGACCGGCAAGAAGGTCAATATCGCCGATGTTGCAGGCGAGCATGTGCAGATCGATTCGTATCTGAGTTACCCGCTTGGCGGCTCGAATCCTTCGGTGACCCCAAGTGAGATGTGCAAGATCATGGGCGAAAAGCTTCCCAAGGCGTTCGGGGGTAGCAATACCGATGCGATGGGTCTGTTTGTGACGCCGGCGAGCCAGTACAACAAACTGCGCCAGATGATGGGCGAGGAGCCGGTGCACATCGGTCACGACCAGTATCTGCTCACGTGTGATATGGGCGGCGAGCTGGTCGACCTGTACACCAAGTATATGGCTGGCGGCCATGCCCTTACCTTGGGCGGGCATGAGCTCAAGCCCGCAACCGATAAGTCGGACGAAGATACGGCGGCCATCGCCAACTCGTCGATGGGCAGTAATCCGGGTACCGTCGTCGTTGCCGACGAGCTGTTGTCCCAACTTAATCTGCAGCCGTATTCCAGTAGCCTGCTCGTTAACTACAAACAGGGGATGGATACAACCGAGGCAGACGAGAGCATTAAATACACTGTGCTCGACAATCTGCTCGTTGACGGCAAGGAGTCGGGGTCGTGGGGAACCTTCATCACACGCTCCGAGATGTACACGCAGGCAGCGCAAATGAACGGTCTTATTAGCTACCTAGCCATCTACATCGGCTTTGTATTGGTCGTTGCATGCGCGGCGATTCTGTCGATCCAGCAACTCTCCCACGTGGCCGACGGCAGCCGCAGCTATCGTGTGCTGGCACAGATCGGCTGCGACGACCGCCAGATTCGCCACTCGGTGATGGCGCAACAAGCGGTGTTCTTCCTGTTCCCGTTGGCGGTGGGCTTGGCGCATTCCTTTGTGGCACTTAAGGTGATCATCGAGCTGGTGAGCATATTCGGAAATATGAGCATCGGCGGCACCGTGGGCCTCACCTGTGCAATCTTCCTGGCAGCATACGGTGGCTACTTCCTGGTGACCTACCTCATGAGCACCGGCATGGTACAAGTCGCCATCGCCACCCGCTACAGCGAGTAACAAGCGGGCAAAACCGTCGCAAAATCAGAGGCGTATGACCGCCGCGAAGGGACCAGGGGCCCTTTCGCGGCGGTTTTTGCCAATCTGGTGCGTCTCAGATACAAGTGAGTAGACTTTTTTGAACCTGCCGAGCACATTGCGACAAATGATCGATGAAACCGCAGGTCAGAGCTGTGGCGTTTTAGGGCGTGCTTGGCCTTCTGCAAAAAGCCTACTCACTTTGTTTTTCTGCTAGAAGACCGCCACGAGGGAAGGCAACTCCCCCGGGTAGTCGTTGGGGACGTTCTTAAACGACTAGCCGTTGGGGACGTTCTTGTTTGACTAGTCAAGCAAGAACGTCCCCAATGACTACCCAAGGAGTGTCCCAAACTGCCGGCAGAAAAGGAGCGTCCCTAACTGCCACATCCGGAGCAAGACAACGCCGCAGTTAGAGGACGGACAGCGAGCGGGTCGCATTTGAGACAAGGTGACGTGAAACGAAAGGGCGCTGACCTTCTGGTCGCGCCCTTGAAGTTGAACGTCAGATTGTCCAAATGCGGCCCGCGCAGCGTCGAGCCGTTACGGCGTTTGGTAAAACCGCGTAACTAAATCCGCTCCGCGATCTCGTGGATGAGGTAGTCGGTCTTTTCCCAGCCCAGGCACGGGTCGGTGATCGATTTACCAAAGACGCCGCCGTCGACCGGCTGGTTGCCGTCTTCCAGGTAGGACTCGATCATAAAGCCCTTGACCAGCTTGGAGATGGACTCGTTGCGGCGGCAGCTGTCGAGCACTTCCTTGCAAATGCGATACTGCTCCAGCGGACGCTTACCCGAGTTGTCGTGGTTGCAGTCGATGACCGCTGCCGGATTGGCATAGCCGGCGTGCTCGGTATAGCGCTCGGCCAGGCGCTCGAGGTGCTCGTAGTGGTAGTTGGGGTAGGTGCGCCCATCGAGACCGATGTAGCCACGCATGACGGCGTGCGCGAGCGGATTGCCGTCGCACTCGACCTCCCAGTTGCGGAAGATAAAGCTCTGGTGCGCCTGCGCGGCGTAAATTGAGTTGAGCATAACGGTGGTAGATCCGGCAGTGGGATTCTTCATGCCGACGGGTACCGAAATGCCGCTCGACACCAGGCGATGCTCCTGGTTCTCGACCGAGCGTGCGCCCACGGCAACATAGCTCAGCAGGTCAACGAGGTACTGGTAGTTAGACGGATAGAGCATCTCGTCGGCGGTAAAGAAGCCGGTCTCCTCGATTACGCGCAGGTGCATGTGGCGGATGGCCTTAACGCCTTCGAGCAGGTCGTCGGGGGCCTCGGGGTCGGGGTTGTGCAGCAGGCCCTTGTAGCCGGTGCCCTTGGTGCGCGGCTTGTTGGTGTAGACGCGCGGAATGATGATGAGCTTGTCCTTGACCTCTTCGGCGACCTTGGCCAGTCGGTTCATGTACTCAAGCACCGAGTCCTCGCGGTCGGCAGAGCACGGGCCGATGATGAGCACCTTGCGCGCGTCCTCCCCGGTAAAGATCTTGGCGACCTCGGCGTCGAATGCCTGCTTTTTGGCGGTAAGCTCGGCGGAAAGCGGCATTTCCTCGCGGATCTCCATGGGGATCGGCAGCCTGCGTTTGAATTCCATGGCCATAGGGGTCTCCTCAATCTATAGAAAGAGCAATAAGCGGATTGTCGAATGCTCGGCATTATCCGCTGTCGCACGCTAAAGTGCAAGCCCTTGTCACCCCGAAACCTACCAAAAAGGGACAGGTTTATTTTGGCAGGTTTTATCTGGGTAAACGTCAGCTGGTCCTGGAATGGAATGATGCCACGTGGCTTGGAAGAGGTCGTCGATCGAGTTTCAGGGGAGGCAGTTCGAGGGCCGCAGAACAAAAACGGGGACGCAGGTTGTCCTGCGCCCCCGTTCTCGGGCATCATTCGTTCCCTGCGGCCGAATTTATGCCGCTTCGTCGAACTGCGAGTTGTACAGATCGGCGTAGAAGCCGCCCTGGGCGAGCAGCTCGTCGTGTGTGCCCTTCTCGACGATGTCGCCGTCGCGGATCACCAAGATCACGTCGGCGTTGCGGATCGTGGACAGGCGGTGCGCGATAACAAAGCTCGTGCGGCCCTGCATCAGCGCATCCATGGCACGCTGAATGAGTTCCTCGGTACGGGTATCGACGTTGGAAGTTGCCTCGTCCAAAATCAGCGCCGGGCGGTCGGCCAAAATGGCGCGGGCGATGGTCACGAGCTGGCGCTGACCCTGCGACAGGTTGGTGCCCTCCTCGTTGATCATAAAGTCGTAACCGCCGGCGAGCGTATGGATAAAGTGGTCGCAGCGTGCGGCGCGTGCGGCGGCCTCGACTTCGGCATCGCTCGCATCGGGGCGTCCGTAGCGGATGTTTTCGCGGATGGTGCCGTTAAACAGCCAGGTATCCTGCAGCACCATGGCAAACTCGCCGCGCAGCGCCGCGCGGTCCCAGTCGCGCACGTCGACGCCCTCGACACGCAGCGAACCGTCGTCCACATCGTAGAAGCGCTGCAGCAGCTTGATGAGCGTGGTCTTGCCGGCGCCGGTGGGACCGACGATGGCGATGGTCTGGCCGGGCTGCGCCTCGCAGCTAAAGTCGTGGATGATGGTCTTGTCGGGCGTGTAGCCAAACTTGACGTGGTCGAACTCCACGTGACCGGGGCGCTTCTCGGGAATCTGCGCGTTGGCCTTCTGCTCCTCCTCGGGCGCGGCCAGGAACTCAAAGACGCGCTCGGTGGCAGCGGCCATCGACTGCATCGTGTTGCTCACGTTGCCCAGCTGCTGCACGGGTTGCGTAAAGTTGCGAACGTACTGGATAAAGCTCTGGATGTCGCCGGGCGTGGCATTGCCGGTCAGCGCGAGCTGTGCGCCCACCACGACGACGCCCACGTAGCCCATGTTGCCCACCAGGCTCATAAGCGGCATCATCAGGCCCGACAGGAACTGCGAGCGCCAGCCACTAATAAAGAGACGGTCGTTTTGACGGTCGAACTCTTCGATTGAGGCCTCGGCGCGGTCGAACACCTGAATGACGTTCTGGCCGGCAAAGTCCTCCTCGATAATGCCGTTGACGGCGCCCAGAACCTGCTGTTGCTCGCGGAAGTACGGCTGCGAGAAGTGAATCATTACGGTCAAGATAATCGCGGCGGCCGGCAGCGTGAGCACGGTGACGCCGGTAAGCGGCAGGCTGATCGAAAGCATCATGACGAGCACGCCGATAATCTGCGTCACCGAGGTGATGAGCTGCGTCACGCTCTGGTTGAGCGACTGGCCCAGCGTATCGACGTCGTTGGTGATGCGGCTGAGCACGTCGCCCTTGCTGTGGCCGTTGAAGTAGCTCATCGGCACGACGGCAATCTTGGCGGCGATCTCCTTGCGCATACGGTAACAAATCTTTTGCGTGACGCCGGTCATGAGCCAGCCTTGGATGAGGCTGCAGACAGAGCTTGCCAGATACAGGCAGAGCAAAAAGCCGAGTGTCTTGGCAATCCAGGCAAAGTCAACGTCGCCGGTACCGTTTACCTTGGCAACCAGGCCTTCGAACAGTTTGGTGGTAACCTGGCCGAGCACCTTGGGCCCCACAATGTTAAAGATGACCGAGCACACGGCAAAGGCGACGGCAGCAAACACGGCAATCTTGTGCTGGCCGATATAGCCGAGCAGCTGCCTCATGGTGCCTTTAAAGTCCTTGGCCTTTTCGCCGCGGCCCATGCCACCCATACGGCCCATAGGACCGCGCCGGCGGGTGGGCTTGGGAATCTGAGTCTTGGTCTCGTCTGCCATTAGCGCTCGCCTCCTTCCGTGACGGCTGCAATTTCTTCTTGGGTAAGCCCCAGCTCCTCGGCGGAAAGCTGCGACTGTGCGATCTCCAGGTACGCCGGGCAGCTGTGCAGCAGCTCCTCGTGTGTGCCAGTGCCCACCACGTGGCCGTCGTCGAGCACGATAATCTGGTCGGCGTGCATGATGGTCGCGATGCGCTGGGCCACGACCACGAGTGCGGCGTCGGTAACGTTTTTGGCCAGCTCTTCGCGCAGACGCGCGTCGGTCTTGTAGTCGAGGGCGCTAAACGAGTCATCGAACACCACGACCTCGGGCTTTTTGGCCAACGCGCGGGCGATGGCCAGACGTTGGCGCTGACCGCCCGAAACATTGGAACCGCCCTGGCTGATGGGGGAGTCGTAGCCGCCCTCGCGCCCGGCGATAAAGTCCTCCGCCTGGGCGACGCGTGCCGCCTGGCGCATATCCTCGTCACTCACCATATCGCCGGCAAACTTGAGGTTGCTCTCGACGGTGCCCGAGAACAGGCGACCCTGCTGCGGGATATAACCAATACGGCGGCGCAGCTCGGAAAGGGTCATGTCGCGCACGTCGATGCCGTCGAGCGAAATGCTGCCGCCCGTGACGTCGTATAAGCGCGGGATCAGCTGCACGAGCGTAGATTTGCCCGAGCCCGTGGAGCCAATGATGCCGAGCATCTGACCGGCATGCGTAGTGAAGTTCACGCCGCTGATGACATCGGCGCGGGCATCGGGATACTGGAAGCTCACGTCGCGGAAGCACAGCTCACCGCGCGGCGCGCTGGCCGCGGGCAGTTTGGGCGAGGCAGGGTCGTTGATGCTCGTGGGGCAAGTGATGACCTCTTCTACGCGCTCGGCTGCGACCTCGGCGCGGGGCAGGATGACCGAAACCATGGTGAGGATCATAAACGCCATGACGATCTGCATGGTGTAGGAGATAAACGCCATCATGTTGCCGACCTGCATCACGCCGTCGGACACGCCCTGCGCGCCAAACCAGACGATAAGCACAGTGACGCAGTTCATGACGAGCATCATGAGCGGCATCATAAAGCTCATGGCTCGGTTGGTGTAGAGCTGCGTGGTCATCAGGTCGAGCGAAGCCTTGTCAAAACGCTCGAGCTCATGCTCCTCGCGGTTGAACGAGCGGATAGGCATAAGGCCGTCGAGCAGCTCGCGGGTGGTAAGGTTCACGCGGTCCACGTAACTTTGCATCTTTTTGAACTTGGGCATGGTGAGGCCCATGAGCACGCCGACGACGGCCGAGACCGCGATGATGGCAACGGCGATGGTCCACTCCAGGCCGGTATGGTTGGCCAGGACGCGCATGACGGCGACGATGCCCATGACGGGGGCCATCAGACACATGCGGATAAACAGGGTTGCGGCCATCTGGATCTGCTGAATGTCATTGGTGCAGCGGGTGATGAGCGAGGCCTGGCTAAACTTGCCCACCTCGGCCGGCGAGAAGTGCATAACCTTGTTGAAGGTCTCGCGGCGCAGGTCGCGGGCGATGGAGCAGGCAGTGCGCGAAGCAACGGCACCGGTCAGGATGGTGGCGACCAGCGACACCAGACACAGCCCAAACATCGTGGTCGCCATGCGGCCCAGGTAGGCGTTCTGCACGTCGGCGGGGTCGATGCCCTGTGCCTTGTACTCGTCCTGCACATAGCTCACGGCGCGTTGGGTCACGATGGAGCCCGACATAGAGCCCATTTTGTCCGCCATTTCGTTGGCGCCCTCGACGAGCTTGCCCTGGTCGATTAGGCCGCCTTCAACGCCTAGACGCAGGCTCTTCATGGTGATCTTACCGCCGTCGGCGTCGATCTGCTTTTGCATGTTCTGCGCCGCTGCGGCCTTCTGCTGCATCTCGGCGAGCTGCTCGGGCGTCATCGCCGCCATCTGCTCGGGGGTGGGCATGGCCTGGGCGGCGTCGCTGTCTTTTTCGCCGGACGTGCCGGTCATGTCGCCCATGGAGTCGGCGTCGATGCCCTGGTTGAAGGCGAGCACGACGGTCTCAGGCAGGCTCATGATGTCGGCGAGCTTGCTGCCATCGGCACGTTCTTCCTCGGTGCCCTTGTACGTTCGAATGCCGTTTTTGTCAGCCTTGCTAAACACGGCCTCCACAGCCTTGGCGTCCTTGGCGCTCATAAAGAGTTCGAGGTCGTCGAGCGATTCGGCGCGAATGGTGTCGGGCACGGGCGAGGCGATGCCGCCTTGCTGCACACCCACGTCGACGATGTCGCTCATATAGGTAGGCAGCGCCAGATCGGCGTTGCAGCTGATTACGATAAGCACGATAGCTGCGAACAGTGCCAGGACATGCTTTTTAAAGAGCTTGAGAATCCTCACTCGGCATCTCTCCTTTCTTGATTGCGGTCGATAATTTCGTTGGCACGCCTAAGAAGGCGCACCATCTCTTGGGTATCTGTTTCGCCGAGCTGCTCGAGGAAAGCCGCGGTGCGGTCCTCGAATTCCCGACGTTTGATTTCTAGATCCTGGAATCCTTTGTCTGTCACCGTGACGTGTACGCGACGACGGTCGGTCTTTGAGTGCTCGCGCTCGACCCAGCCCTTGGCTTCGAGAGCGCGTAGGATATTGGCGATGCGGGCACTCGAGACCCAGGCGCGATCAGCGAGTTCGCTCGGCGTGAGCGAACCGCCGGCGAGTATGAGGGCGCGCATGACGGCCATTTCGCCGCCGAGGGCTTTGTCCGCAAAGCGCGAAATGCGCTGATGCATGCTGCCGAACTCGGTAAGGAGCTGACGCCCAAGTTCACGGAAATCGGTATCTTCCACCGAAAACCCCTAACACTAGAAACTATTTTCGGTGAAAGATGATACCCTTGCACGCGCACCCTATACGGTAGATTTTGGGTCATGCCTAGAAAACAACCTTTAGGCGACCTCCGTACACCGTCGGTATCAGCAAAGTAAGGGGTAGATCGTAAGGCATGTCCCAAAGCCTACTCAGAGGCACTTTACTCTGCTAAAGCTGGCATAACAGCTAGAGCGAACGTCGTACAAAGGCAAGGAAAAATACCAAACAAATCGGTGAACGGTAGTTGCTCGCGCTCGCATTTCCTGCGGATTTGTTAAAAACGCCCTAATGGTATAAAAAAAGAAACATATAACAGCCCTGATGAAGGGGGTGGCTATGTTATCCTTCTCAAACGGGTGAAATCTTGGGTTTTGGGTTGCAGTTCCAAGGTGGACAAACGTTTTTCCCTGTACCAACGTGTGGTGAAGAACGGAAGAAGCCGGTAGTGCAAGCCGATAATTCAAGAATTCAATAAGCAGCGGTGTGAGAGAGCGCCGCATTACACGTAACTAGGAGCGTGGTTACACAATGCAGGAGGCATGGGAAGGCTTCAAGGAAGGCATCTGGACGGGAGAAGTTGACGTCCGAGACTTCATCCAGAAGAACTACACCCCCTATGAGGGCGACGAGTCGTTCCTCGCCGGTCCGACCGAGCGTACCAAGGAGCTGTGGGGCGAGGTTCTCGACCTGCTGCTCAAGGAGCGCGAGCAGGGCGGTGTCCTCGATATGGACACCAAGACTGTCACGGGTATCGTGAGCCACCCCGCTGGCTACATCGATAACGCCCACCGCGAGAAGGAGACCATCGTCGGCCTCCAGACCGACAAGCCGCTCAAGCGCGCGCTGCACGTCAACGGTGGTATCCGCATCGCTTGCCAGGCTGCCAGCCAGCACGGCTACAAGGTCGACGAGAGCGTTGTCGAGCGCTACACCTTCGAGCGCAAGACCCACAACGCTGGCGTCTTCGATGTCTACACCCCCGAAATGCGTGCTTGCCGCTCGGCTCACATCATCACCGGTCTGCCCGATGGCTATGGCCGCGGCCGCATCATCGGCGACTACCGTCGTGTTGCCCTGTACGGCGTCGACTACCTGATCAAGGACAAGGAGGCCCAGAAGGCTTCCACCCCGACGGTCATGACCGCCGACAACATCCGCGATCGTGAGGAGCTGCAGGAGCAGATTCGTGCCCTCGGCGAGCTCAAGATGATGGCCGAGACCTATGGTTTCGATATTTCCAACCCTGCTACCAACACGCAGGAGGCCATCCAGTGGATGTACTTCGCCTACCTCGCTGCCGTCAAGGAGCAGAACGGCGCCGCTATGTCCATCGGCCGTACCTCCACGTTCATCGACATCTACGCTGAGCGCGACCTTGCCAACGGTACCTTCACTGAGGAGCAGATCCAGGAGTTCGTGGATCACTTCATCATGAAGCTCCGCATGGTCAAGTTTGCCCGTACCCCCGAGTACCAGGCCCTGTTTACCGGCGATCCGCAGTGGGTCACCGAGTCCATCGGCGGCATGGGTGTTGACGGCCGTACGCTCGTTACCAAGATGAGCTACCGCTACCTGCACACGCTCGAGAACATGGGCACCAGCCCCGAGCCCAACATGACCGTTCTGTGGTCGACCCGTCTGCCCGAGAACTTCAAGAAGTTCTGCGCCAAGACTTCTGTCGCCAGCTCCTCGATCCAGTACGAGAACGACGACCTCATGCGCGTTTACCACGGCGACGACTACGGCATCGCCTGCTGCGTGTCCTCCATGCGCATCGGCAAGGAGATGCAGTTCTTCGGCGCCCGCGCCAACCTGGCCAAGTGCCTGCTGTACGCACTCAACGGCGGTGTTGACGAGGTCTCCAAGAAGCAGGTCGGCCCCAAGTATCGCGCCGTCGAGGGCGATACGCTCGATTACGACGACGTTGTGGCCAAGTACAACGACATGATGAAGTGGCTCGCTGGCGTGTACGTCAACTCGCTGAACATCATCCACTACATGCACGATAAGTACTGCTACGAGCGCATTCAGATGGCTCTGCACGACAAGCACGTGCACCGCTGGTTCGCTACGGGCATCGCTGGCCTTTCCGTCGTGGCTGATTCCCTGTCCGCCATCAAGTACGCCAAGGTCCACCCCGTCCGTGACGAGAACGGCATCATCGTCGACTTCGAGACCGAGGGCGAGTTCCCCAAGTACGGTAACGACGACGACCGCGTCGACCAGATCGCTCACGACGTTGTGCACCAGTTCATGGAGTACATCCGCATGAACGACACCTACCGCAACTCCGTGCCCACGACCTCGGTTCTGACCATTACCTCCAACGTCGTGTACGGTAAGAAGACCGGCTCCACGCCCGACGGCCGCAAGGCTGGCCAGCCGTTCGCCCCGGGTGCTAACCCCATGCACAAGCGCGATAGCCACGGCGCCATCGCTTCGCTGTCTTCGGTTTCCAAGCTCCCGTTCCGCGATGCTCAGGACGGCATCTCCAACACCTTCTCCATCATCCCGAGTGCGCTCGGCAAGGAGGACCAGGTGTTCTTTGGCGATATCGACCTTGATCAGCTGGGCGAGTAACTATTGTTAGTGCTATACTAACAATAACGATTACTGATTAGCGCGCCGGTTTCGGCCGGCGCCTATTAATCGAAGGAGACACATTATGAAGGTTTCTGAAGTTTCCGAGATCCAGGCCGATAACCTGGTCCACATGCTCGACGCTTACGCCGAGAAGGGTGGCCACCACCTGAACATCAACGTCTTCAACCGTGAGACGCTGCTCGACGCTCAGGCTCACCCCGAGAAGTATCCGCAGCTGACCATCCGCGTTTCCGGCTATGCCGTGAACTTCCACACGCTCACCAAGGAGCAGCAGGACGAGGTCATTGCGCGTACCTTCCACGACAAGTTCTAAAGGGGTTTAACTCCCGCAGGATCGCCGGGCCGCTTTGGGTTACTTTCCAAAACGTCCTCGGACATGCAAAGGGCTCCGCTGCGCGCTTCGCGCGGCGGAGCCCTTTGCGTCCTGCGGAAATGTTTTGGAAAGTAACCCAAAGCGGCCCGGCGGGGGTTCTGTGTAGTCACCCTTTAGGCGGAACTCTCCTAATTATTTGGATGAGTCGTTTACTTACTTGTGCTGTTACCGTCTTCCCGCTGTTGTTGGGGTATGCTTTGTTCGTATGTAAACGTATGACATGTTGATGGGGGAGGGTGCTATGGCTCGCGAGGGCGCTCGTTCTAAGGATTCTGCTAAGCCTGGCATCAAGGAAGTTGCAGCGGTGGCGGGGGTTTCGCCTACTACGGTATCTCGCGTGCTGAATAATCGCGGCTATATTAGCCAAGAGACCCGCGATAAGGTCCATGCCGCGATGGAGCGCATCAACTATACGCCCAACGATATCGCCCGTGCCATGCTCAACGGTCGCCTTAATCTTATCGGTATGATCGTTCCCTTTGTGAGCAGCCCGTTCCATGCTCAGGTTGTGCAGGCGGTCGAGCGCACGTTGGCGGAAAATGGCTTTAAGATGTTGCTGTGCAACAGCGCCAATCGACCCGATCTTGAGCGTTCCTATATCGACATGCTCCGCCGCAATATGGTCGACGGCGTCATCGTCAACTCCCTCAATATCGGTGCCGAGGCATATGCCGAGATGGGCTTGAGCCTGGTTGGCATCGACTGCGATCTTGGCGAGGGCTCTGTCCAGATTGCAAGTGACAGCTATGGCATTGGCGAGCTCGCCACGCGCCGTCTGATTGATGACGGCTGCAGGCGTATCCTGTGCCTGCGCAGCAATAGCCGCATGCGCATGCCTGCCAATAAGCGTACCGATGCCTACCTCGATGTTGTTGAGCAGGCCGGCTTGTCCGCGCTTGTCCGTGAGGTTGAGTTCGTTAAGCCCGACGACGAAAAGGGCGCGGTCGTTGCGAAGATCCTCGATGAGAACCCCGATATTGACGGCATCTTTGCGGGAGACGATACGATGGCGGCCATCTGTCTCAACGTGATGAAGCAGCGCGGCTTGAGCGCTCCAGACGACATTAAGGTCGTGGGCGCGGATGGTGCCCGCCGCACTATGACGTTTATGCCTGACTTAACAACCGTACGTCAAGATATCGATCGCATCGGAGAGCTCGCGGCGCAATCCATCATTGCTCTTATTAACGGTGAAAAGCCCGTGTCGAATATCAAGCTTCCCGTTGAGCTTATCGAGGGCAAAACCGCGTAGTTCATCCCGTGCCAAAAGAATTCCTCAAACGCCTCTGATGACCGTTCACCGGCATATGTCAACCGTTTGCCGACGACTGGAACTGCGAAAAGACGTATTGGTGTGAAAACGTTTGACATATGAAAACGATTGACATATCTTGCCATTGTACCGAGTTAGTATGTCGTGGAAAGGAAGTCTCGGATGCACAAGGTGTATTACCAGCCTGAGGGAATTTGGGTAGGCGACATCATGCCGTACGGCGAGGACGGCACGTTCTATCTCTATCATCAGCGTGACACGCGTAACCCCGAACCTTTCGGAGAGCCGTTTGGCTGGGCACTCGCTACGACCAAGGATTTCGTCAACTACAAGGACTTTGGCGATAGCCTTGAGCGTGGCGGCGACGAGGAAGTCGACCAGTACATTTATGCCGGCACGGTGTTTAAGGTGGGCGACAAGTACCATGCGCTCTACACTGGTTGCAATCGCGATAAGGTCCGCGCACGTTTGATGAAGCAGGTTCTTCTTCACGCAACGAGCGACGACGCCGTCAAGTGGGAGAAGAACATCGCCGAGACGCTGCTTCCGCCCCAGGAGGGTTACGATGACCGCAACTGGCGCGATCCCTTTGTGCTTTGGGATGAGGAGAACGAAGAGTACATGCTCATCCTCGGCACGCGTGTGGGCGAGGACAAGCGTCTGATGACCGGCCGCCTGGTCAAGTTCACCTCCAAGGATCTGACCAACTGGGAGTTCCAGGGCGACTGGTGGAACCCGGGCCTGTACACCATGTTTGAGATGCCTGATCTCTTTAAGATGGGCGACTGGTGGTACCTCGTCTTTTCCGAGTACAGCGACGGCAACAAGACCCGTTACCGCATGTCCAAGTCCATCAACGGTCCTTGGATTACCCCCGCTGACGACTCCTTCGACGGCCGCGCGTACTACGCCGCTCGCACCGCATTCGATGGCGAGCGTCGCGTTCTCTTTGGTTGGGTTCCTACGCGTGACGAGGGCGGCGACCCCAGCTCTTACCTATGGGGTGGCACCTTTATGCCCCTCGAGATCGTTCAGCGTGCCGACGGAACGCTCGGCACCAAGCTCCCCGACAGCATGCTTGGCGCCTTTGGCGAGGCTAAGGCAGTCGAGACCTTTGAGCTTTCCTGCGAGTCGGGCAAGGTCGAGCAGGTGCTCGCCGCGGATGCCGGCTCCACCTACTTGCTCGATGCCGACATTGAGCTCGGCGGTAACGCTGCCGGCTTCTCGGTCAAGTTCGCCGAGGACGCCGAGACCGGTCTTGCCTATGAGTTCCGCGCCAACCTGCGCGAGGGCAAGCTCGAGTTCACGCCGGCTCCCCAGTACCCGTGGTTCCAGGTCAACAACATGGGCCTCGAGCGTCCGTTGTTCTTTAAGGGCGAGGGCACTCACCATGTGCGTCTGGTCGTCGACGACGACATCGCGACCATCTTTGTCGATGATGTTGCGCTCAACGCTCGCTTCTGCAACAAGCAGGGCCAGGGTGTGGCGCTTACCGTCACCGACGGTGCGCTCAAGTGCGCAAACGCAACGATCGCGTCTCTGTAGCGGCAACGAACCGTTTTATGATTTAGAAAAGGAATGGAGAGGAACATGGACTACAAGGCAGTGTCCCAGCAAGTCGTCGACAACGTCGGCGGACTGGAGAACATCGAGGGCGCCACGCATTGCGTGA
The DNA here is from genome assembly GCA_900541195.1 of uncultured Collinsella sp. GTDB lineage: Bacteria > Actinomycetota > Coriobacteriia > Coriobacteriales > Coriobacteriaceae > Collinsella. Next base: position 26,623 of record UQIY01000015.1, read on the forward strand.
CCCGTCTGCGTCTGGTGCTCAAGGATACGAGCAAATACAACAAGGCCGAGCTCGAGAACATCGATGGCGTCAAGGGCGTGCTGTACAACAGCGGCCAGCTCATGATCATCTTTGGTACCGGTACCGTCAACAAGGTTTACGACGCCTTTATGGCTCTGACTGGCGTCAAGGAGATCAGCGCTTCCGAGGTCAAGGGTGCCGAGGCGGACAAGAAAGGCAAGTTCTTCTCGGTCCTCAAGGTGTTCTCGGACATCTTTATCCCCATCATTCCTGCCTTCGTCGGTGCCGCTATCATCATCGGCCTTAAGTCGCTGATCGTTGCCAACGGCCTCTTTGGCATGGAGGGCAGCCTCGCCGATCACAGCGAGTTCCTCAAGAACCTCGCAAGCTTCTTTGCCATTATCGCCACCACGTTCGACTACCTGCCTGTCCTGGTTATGTACAGCGCAGTCAAGCGTTTTGGCGGTAACCCGATCCTGGGCATCCTCGTCGGTATCGTCATGGTTCACCCGAGCCTTATGAACCGCAACACGTTCGTTATGGACCCGACGGGTGCTGAGTACTGGAACTTTGGTCCGCTCTCCATTCCCATGGTTGCTTTCCAGGGCGGCGTGTTCCCTGCAATTCTGACCGCCTGGTTTATGGCCAAGGTCGAAAAGATTGCCCAGAAGTACATCCCCGAGGTCGTTTCGTTCGTCTTTGTCCCGACCGTTACCCTGATTCTTGCTAACGTCGCCCTGTTCACCGTGTTCGGCCCGCTCGGTAACCTGATCGGTGACGTCCTCGCCGGCGTAATCGATATCCTGTACAACAGGATGGGCGTCTTTGGTGCCTTTGTCTTCGCCGCGTTCCTGCAGCCGCTCGTCGTTACCGGTACGCATCAGTTCATCCAGGGTATCGAGGCAAACCTTGTTGCCACGACTGGCTTCAACTACATCCAGGCCATCTGGTCGGTTTCCATCATCGCCCAGGGCGGCGGCGCCATCGGTATGTACCTCATTCACAAGAAGCACTCCAAAGAGCGCAACATCTGCATGTCGTCCTTTATCCCGACGCTGGTCGGAATCTCCGAGCCCGCTATCTTTGCTGCAAACATGCGCTATTCGATCATTCCGTTCATCTGCGCATGCATCGGTGCAGGCTGCGGCGGTGCCTTCGTGAAGCTCTTTGAGGTGCGCGCTATCGGTCAGGGTCTGACCGGCGTGCTTGGCCTGCTCATCGTCACGCCCGAGACCCTCGTGTGGTATGTGGCTGGCAATCTCATCGCCTTTATCGTGCCGATCGTCTTGATCTTTGCCTACAACAAGGCAAAGGGCGTGCCGACCACCGATGAAGAGGGCGCTGGCGCTGGCTTCGACGTTAGCTTCTAGTTGAGCCGTTCAGTGTAATCTGAGGATAAGTTCATTTGAGGAAGGGCGTTCGACTCGTGTGAGTCGAGCGTCCTTCCCCATAGACGAGAAAGTCAACGGCGATGTTAAATCAAAAAAACAAGGTGACACGCGCGGACTATGAGCAGTGGCGTGCCGGACAGGATGAGACGGCGGCTCGCATCGCGTCCGACCCCGATAGGCTTCTGTTCCATGTGGAGCCTGAGCTTGGCTGGCTCAACGACCCCAACGGTTTGGTTCAGATTGGTGATACGTATCACATCTATCATCAATACGATCCTTTCGATGCTGCGCATGGCGGTCCAGTGCTTTGGAACCATCTGACGACAAAGGATTTTGTGACGTACGAGAATCACGGTCCCGTGCTGTTCCCCGATTCCGATTTGGATTCGAGCGGAGCGTATTCTGGTTCTGCCTTTGTACGTGATGGCAAGATTCACTACTTCTATACCGGCAACGTCAAGCATTTTGACCGCGATGATTACGACTACGTGTTGACGGGCCGTGAGCAAAACCAGATTCATATGGTTGCCGAGAATCCCGACGAATTGGGCGAGAAGCGCATGGCTGTTGGACCAGTCGATTACCCCGACGATATCGGTACGCACGTGCGCGACCCCAAGATCCTTGAGCACGATGGTATCTACTACATGGTTCTGGGCGCTCGTACGAAAGACGACCGTGGCTGCGTGCTTGTCTATACTTCGCGTGATTTAGGGGTCTGGAGCTATGCGACGCGCATTGAGCTGGACGAGAAGTTTGGCTTTATGTGGGAGTGCCCCGATCTGTTTGAGCTCGATGGCGAGCTTATTCTCGTTTGCTGTCCGCAGGGTGTGCCTGCCGATGGTTGGCGTTACCGCAATCCGCATCAGTGCGTGTGGTTCCCTATCGAGGCCGATTGGGAGGCACCGAGCTTTAAAATCGTCGGGCAGGGCATGCCCCCGATGGTCGATGCCGGTTTTGATTTCTATGCTCCGCAGTCCTTTGAGGATGCTGCAGGCCGGCGTTTGATGATCGGATGGTCGGGTTGCCCCGATGCGACGGCAGAAAACCCGACGGTGGCGCGCGGGTGGCAGTGCGCGTTGACGGTGCCGCGAGAGCTGAGCATGCGCGATGGTAAGCTCTGCCAGCAGCCGGCGCACGAGATTGAGAGGATGCGCGGCGACTGCGTTCGCGCGACAGGCGGTGAAACCGTTGAGGAGCCGGGCCGCCTGTTTGATCTTGTGGTTTCCTGTGAGGGCGCCAAGATGGTCGAGCTCGAGATTCGCAAGGGTGTCTTTGTGCGCTATGCAGACGGGATGCTTACCCTCGACATGGGTGACGAAGGCTATGGGCGCGAGCAGAGGTCGATCGAGCTCAGCGAGCTTCGCGACCTGCGCGTGCTTTCGGACACTACGATGGTCGAGATTTTTGCAAATGGCGGCGAGGCGGCACTTACGAGCCGTACCTATTCGCCGGCGGTTTCGGCGATGGGGTTGCATGCCGAGGGTGCGGCATCGATGAATTTCTACCGCCTCGTGCATTAACCGTGCATGGGGCACGATTGGACTTGCTGGGCGAAATGAATCGCAGTTGCCGCGGCCAACTACCGTTTATCGCGTATAGCGACCGTTTGCGGAGTAAGTAACACTTAGTAATAAACCGTGTAGAATCTCAGGTTAGCACGGAGTTTTCCAGGGAGACGCTGTCCTTTGTTGTGCGCAAGGGGCGGCGTCTCTTTGGCGCTTGGACGCCGTTGTGCAACAGTGCGGCGGCGCGTGCCATGTATTGAAAAGCCAATGTCGAGATGGGTCGTGATAATAATGGGCAAGTACGTAATCGTGGTTGAGTCTGGGTCGGATGTGACGCCGGAGCTCTGCGAGCGCTACGGCATCGTGCGCGTGCCCATGCATGTCACGATTGGTGACGAGACCGTCGAGGACGGCTCCATCGATCCGCTCGAGATTTACTCGCGCTGCAACGAGTTTGGCGTAATGCCCAAGACCAGCGGCTGCGCGCCTGCAGATTTTGCGCACGTATATGACCGTATCCATGCCGAGCAGCCCGATGCGACCATTCTGCATCTTGCGTACTCCGAAGTCACGACTTGCTCGCATCAGTCCTCCAAGATTGCGGCTAAGGGCCGCGACTACGTATTCTCCATGGATACGCGTTTTGTCTCGGTGGGCCAGTCGCTCGTTGCCGTCGAGACCGCCAAATACATCGAGGCTCACCCCGATGCCACCGTCGACGAAATTTTCGCCTTCACCAATTCGGTGATGGACCGTGTGCTGCTGGGCTTTGTTCCTACCGACCTAGCCTTCCTTAAGGCGGGAGGTCGTCTGTCCAACGTGGCATTCCTTGGCGCCCACCTGCTCAAGATTAAGCCCTGCATTGAGGTGACGGGCGGTAAGTTTGTGGCGACCAAGAAGTTCCGCGGCTCTATGCTCAAGTGCGCCCGCGCCTTTATTGACCACATGGTTGCGAAGGGCGAGATTGACTACTCGCATATTGGCCTGGCGTATTCGGTAGGCCTTTCCCAGGAGCTGCGCGACGACATGGAAGTCTATGCGCACGACCTGGGCTTTAAGGACGTTACCTGGACTCAGGTCGGCGGTGTCATCTCGAGCCATTGCGGCCCGACCGCCTTCGGTGCGGTGCTCACGCTTAAGGCGTAAGGTCTGGCGTCTATCGATTTCTATTGCCTCAGCGGCGGGCGGGTTGCGATAACCTTCCCGCCGCTCTTGCGTAGGGCCAAATAGGACAACCCAATTGACCGCTAAACCGTTTCGCCATCATGCGTATGGGCTAGAATGATTCTGGCATTTATGTAGCTAAAACCAATGAGAGGCAAGGTAGCGGGAATGGCTGAGATGACGCTCGAGGGTGTGGACGCTCGTCCCGAGGACTCTGCGTTTGCCCTGGGCCGCGTACATTCGATTGAGACGATGGGAACGGTCGATGGACCCGGCATCCGCTTTGTGGTGTTTGTTCAGGGCTGCCCCATGCGCTGTGCGTATTGCCACAACCCCGATACCTGGTCGGTTAGCGGCGGCACCATGGTGACCGTCGAGCACCTGATGGACGAGTTCCAGAGCAACCATGAGTTTTACCGCAGCGGCGGTATTACGGTGTCCGGCGGCGAGCCGCTCTTGCAGCCCGCGTTTTTAGCCGACCTGTTCCGTGCAATGCACAACAACCCCGATGGCCGCGTGCATACCTGCCTCGACAGCTGCGGCTATGCGTTTGACCCCAACCATCCCGAGAAGTTCGATACTGTTCTCAACGAGACCGACATGGTGCTGCTCGACATCAAGCATGCCGATCCCGTTGAGCATAAAAAGCTGACCGGTTGCGATCCCGCACGCATTCTGGCGTTTGGTGATGAGCTTGCCCGTCGCAAGATTAAGGTCGTTATCCGCCACGTGGTGGTGCCCGGCATTACCGATACGGTTGAGGAGTGCGAGGCGCTCGGCCGCCTCATCGCTCCATGGCACAACGTGGTGGGCCTGGAAATGCTGCCGTATCACACGATGGGTGTCGTCAAGTACGAGCAATTGGGCATTCCCTATAAGCTCGAGGGCGTTCCACAGATGGATACCGCGCGCATGCCCGAGCTGCGCAACGCCGTCATGACGGGCATGAAAAAGCGTCGCGCGGAACTCAAAAACGCTATCGGCTAGCGAGCCATTTTCGCTCCCCAAAGGCACTCATTGGGGACAGACTTAAATGAGTGCCCCTGGGCACCAAGTTGATTGCCAAAGAGCTCCGTCAAGTTGCGGTGGAATAGTTCTTGTTTTTCGGCTTATGCCGCCCAAATAGGAACTATTCCACCGCAACTGCGTTTTGGGCGGAGATGCGCAACAGAATCGCGCCATTTGGATAAATACGCTTGTGGTTTCTTTAAAGACGCCTTAAACGCCGCTGAATATCTTTGGAAAGAAATGCCTGCTCGGTATTATGCTGCTCGTATATGAACGGTAGCAGTCAGGAGACCACGTGCGAAATAACGCATCGCGGGACGAGTATATCCCGCAGCATAGCAGCAGATATGAGACGAAGGGCACATCTTCGCGTGGCCTTGCCGACGCTCGCGTCCGCGTGACGAAGATTGCCGCCATTGGGATGCTAACGTTGGCGATTATTATCCTCGGAATTACCGCCAAAACCTACGCGTCGGAGCGAATGGCACACTCAGATGCGTCAACGGTACAGACGCAAAACGAGAAGGTTTCAAAGTCCAAAGCGTCGGCAGATCTCAAGACGAGACTTTCGAAGGCGGACTTCAACGATATCCCTTCGGGTGATACCGTTCAGGCCTTCTCGTTGGTGGATAACAAGACTCCTACCTTGGAGGATGAGAGCCTTGCCTTGCTCCAGGATGCCCTGAGTCGGGCGCAGGAGCTAGGCGATGTGGGCGTGGTGTTCTACGACCTGTCAAGCGGCAAGGGCGTGACGTATAACCCCGATGTCGAGGTTTACGGCGCGAGTAGCTACAAGGCGCTCTATGCGTTGTACATCTGCGAATCTCTGGTCGAGACGGGTCAGGTTTCACTCGATGATTCCCTTGGCACCTATGGTGGCTACAACATGGGTTGGCAGACGGTGCGCGACCTGATCGATGCCGCGGTCGTTAATTCGGACAACGATTCGTTTATTGCGTTACGCGCGGCGTTTGACAGTGTCGGTTACGAGGATTGGATTGCCAGTCTTGGCATCGATTACGATACCGCACTCGATCCGATGAGTGATTTTCCCACCTATTGCCCGCGCACCTCGGCCAAATTGTGGCGCGAGATGAGCGAGTATTTGAGCCGTGATACCGAGACGTCGCAATGGCTATCGGATCTTCTGGCCTCTACGACTCGATCGTTTATTCGTAATGGCATTGCGGACGACCAAGCCTTGGTACGCAACAAGGCAGGCTGGATTAGCGAGGATGGTTGCTATTCGACATGCGATGCGTGCCTCATCGATGTCGATGGCGACACCTACATTATGAGTATCATGACATCGATGCCATGGAGCGATCGCTCGAGCGAGCTGGTGGCTGCGATTGCTAAGACATTCTTTGATACCCGAGCTGCGCTGGCCTAACGTGTTCGTTTGACGAGGTCAAACAAAATGCTGGTACCATACCGTGGTTGAGAATTTCGTATAGGTTTGGGGAATGGCATGGCTACCATCGCGATTATCGGTGCGCTCGAAAAAGAGATCATGCAGATTAAGGAAGAGTTGAGCAACGTTTGCATGGTACAGGAGGCGGGCTTGAACGTTGTGACCGGCGGGCTCGACGGCCTGTCGATTGTCGCCACGACGGCGGGTATGGGCACGGTAAACGCTGCCGCCGCAACACAGCACCTCATTAGCAAGTATGCTCCACAGGCAGTTGTGTTTTCTGGTATCGCAGGTGGCCTGAATCCCAAGCTCCATATCGACGATGTCGTCATTGGCAAATGCCTGCGCTATCTAGATACCGATACCGCGCTTATCGCCGAGTCTGCACCGGGGCTCGAGGAGTTTGTCTCGACGCCTGCGCTGGTCGATATTGCCGCCGATGTGCTTTCTGAGCGTGGCTTTGTTGATGCTTCGACAAATGCGACCGCTTCGAACGAGGGCGCAAAGCAGTTCCTGGTCGGCACGATTGCCACGGGTAACCGCTTTGTGACGGGCGCCGCTATGCGCAATGATGCCATCGAGGCGACGCATGCCGATTGTGTCGGCATGGAGGGCGCGGCAATTGCCCATGTCGCAACCAAAAATGGTGTCGATTGCCTGGTGCTGCGTGCTATCAGCGATAATTGTGACGAGGCGTATGATGCGATTTGCGACCGCGAGTTCGATTTGTTCGAGTATGCGCGTGCCGCAAGCGATATCACGCTCGATATCGTTCGACGCATTGCCGCTGCGCAATAGCGCGTTTTTTGCAAGATCCTACGACCAAGGAGTGTCCATGGCCGATTCCATTAACTACCAGCTTGCCAAGTTCGTCGCCAGCTACGGCAAGGTTTCGCAGATCCCCGAGTCCACCTGTCCCGAGGTGAGCTTCGTTGGCCGCTCAAATGTGGGCAAGTCGTCCATCATGAACAAGCTCTTTGGCCGCAAGAACCTGGTGAAGGTTTCGAGCACGCCGGGCAAGACGAGCAACATCAATTTCTTCGAGGCCGACGACGTGCACTTTGTGGACCTGCCGGGCTATGGTTTCGCCCGTCGTTCCAAGGCCGAGCGTGACCGCTGGGCCGAGCTCATCGGCGACTTCTTCGACTCCGAGCGCAGCTTTAACTTGGTTGTGTCGCTAGTGGACATTCGCCATGACCCCAGTAAGCTCGACCATGACATGATCGACTACCTGCAGGGCAACGAGTTCAACTTTATCGTCTGCCTCACCAAGGCCGACAAGCTCAGCCGCACCCAGCAGGCCCGCCAAGCGGCAGCCATCAAAAAGCAGCTCAACGTCCCGGCCGAAAACGTAATCATCACAAGCTCCCAAACCGGCGTGGGCATCGACGAACTCAAGCGCCGCATCGCCGAAGCCTGCCTCTAATAAGTGCCCCAGCCTAGCAAGAGCCCCTATCAATAAAAGGCCATGATTTCAGCCTGGCGCCCCTTCAAAGCGTGGGTCCCTGTAGACATCGCTAGCTACGTTGCCATAGGGCCACCCAGGGGCATCCCCTTAAAAACATTCCGCAGCACGAGGCCCGCTTATCCGCAGCTCCGAAGGAGCAGGATAAGTGGGCCTCAAGTGCGAGGACGTTTTTAAGGGGATGCCCCTGGGTGGCCCGGACAGACCGATCGGCGATGTCTACAGGTACTCGATTTGAGCGCCTTCCGTGTCGCACGTCAGAATATGCGTATCACACTTAGGGAACTGCTCGCGCAGCTTGACCTGCAGGAACTTTGCCACGATGGTGTCGTCGGTCACAGCCATAAGGGTCGAGCCCGATCCGCTGATCCAGATGGTCTTGGCGCCGCCGTTAAGGCAGGTGTCGCGCACGGCGTTGTAGTCGGGAATCAGACGGCGACGATAGGGTTCCTGGATGCGGTCGTCATTGGCGGCGGCAATCAGGTCGAGGTTGCCGGACTCAAGACCGCGCGTCATACCGGCGATGCGGCCCATCTGCCACACGGCGGTGGAGAGCGGAATCTCCTGCGGCACGACCTTGCGCGCCTCGCTCGTGTGTACCTCGTAGGGCGGAATCACGGTAATAAAACGCAGGCGATCGCTCACCTCGTAGCGCAGGCACTGGGGGAGCGAATCGGTCGGCGTAAAGGAGCAGACGGCGCCGCCCAGGATAGCAGGGGCGACGTTATCGGGATGGCCCTCGACCTCGGTGGCAATGCGGACGAGCTCAGCGCGATCGACGGTGTGGCCTGTCAGTGCGGCGGCGGCCATAATGCCGGCGACGACGCAGGTGGAGCTTGAGCCCAGGCCGCGGGCGACGGGCACGTCGGTCTGAATGTCGATAGCGACGGGGAAGGCCGGCTCGCCCCATGCGGCCAGTGCATCGACAAAGCTAACGTAGACCAGGTTATTCTCGTTTTGGAACTCCTCGGGGCAGCCCGTGATGGTGAGCTTGTCGGCGCGCTCGAAGGTGAAGTGCGAGTAGAGGCTGACGGCCATGCCGAGGGTGTCGTAGCCAATGCCTAGGTTCGCGCTGGTGGCGGGGACGGTGATTTTGATCATGGGAATCTCCTGGGCGGTCTGCCTGTTTAGTTCGCTGCTCGGGCAGTCCTGGCTCGCTCGGAAAGCACATTAAGTGCTTTCCGGCTCGTGCGGAACTCGCGACGAACTAAACAGGCAGACCCGCATGTCAGCTCGTCATTATCCCGGTGAGTATCTGATAAAAGAAGGTGCGCCGGCTTTCGCCGGCGCCTAGTAAGGGTTTAGTTGGTAGCCATCTTTTTTGCAGCCTGCTCTACGTAGTTGGCCATGTCGGCTACGTCGCAGACGTCTTCGAAGCGGACGGGCTTGGACTCGAGTTCGGCGAGCTGGGTCGGGGCGACCGTGTTGGTGGCCTGCTCGAGTACACGCATAGCCTCAAAATCATCCTTGGGAACGTCGAGGCCCAGGGCGTCGCAGCAGGCGCGCGGGAACTTGTAGGGGCTGGCGGTCGAAAGCAGCACGCGGGCCTTGGCGCCCTCGGCGGGAGCGACCTGCTCGAAGACGTGATAGCCGCAAGCGGTGTGCGGGTCGATCACGTAGCCGTTCGCGTCCCAGCAGCTCTTGATGGCAGTGCGGACCTCGTCCTCGCTGGCCCAGCCGCAGCCAAAGACGCTCTGAATCTTGGCCAGCAGCTCGGCGGGCACCTCGTAGCGACCCGTCTGCGCCAGCTGCTCCATAAGGCCGGCAACGAGCTCGCAGTCGCCATCGGATAGGAAGTACAGCATGCGCTCCAGGTTGGAGCTAATAAGGATGTCCATCGACGGCGAGATGGTCGTGAAGAACGGGCGGTTACGGTCGTAAACGCCGGTGGTCAGGAAGTCGGCAAGCACGTTGTTCTTGTCGCTCGCCACGACGAGCTTGGCGACGGGCAGACCCATGCGCTTGGCGTAGTAGCCGGCCAGGATATCGCCAAAGTTGCCGGTGGGCACACAGAACTCAACAGCGTCGCCGGCCTCGATAGCGCCGGCGCGCAGCAGCTGCGCATAGGCGGCAAAGTAGTAGACGACCTGCGGTACCAGGCGGCCGACGTTGATGGAGTTGGCGCTCGAAAGCACCGTGCCGGCAGCCTCCAGACGCTCGGCAAGCTCCTTATCGGCAAAGATGCGCTTGACGGCGCTCTGGGCGTCGTCAAAGTTGCCGCGGATGCCGCAGACGGCGACGTTATCGCCCTCCTGCGTGGACATCTGCAGATTCTGCACGCGGCTGACTTTGCCCTCGGGATAAAAGACGGTGATGCCCGTGCCCGGCGCGTCGGCGAAACCGGCGAGTGCGGCCTTGCCGGTGTCGCCCGACGTGGCGGTGACGATCATGATGCGCTCGGCGCCGCCGTTCTTGGCGGAAGTGCGGGCCATCAGACGGGGGAGCATCTGCAGGGCGACGTCCTTGAAGGCGCTCGTGGGGCCGCCAAAGAGCTCCATCACATAGGTTTGAGGGACGTCAGCGCCCGGCGCAGCGTCGAGTTTGACGAGCGGCGTAACCTCTTCACTCGCGAACGTGCCACGGTATGCCTCGTCGACACACGCCGATATTTCTTCGGCCGTGTAATCATTCAGTAACATTCCCAACACATCTTGAGCGATTTCAAAGTACGATTTATCTGCAAGCGAGCTGATATCGACCTGCTGGGTGCCGAGCTCGTCCGAGACAAACAAACCCCCGTCGGGAGCGATGCCGGTGCGGATTGCCACCTTACTTGAGCACGATAAAGTGCGTCCTCGTGTACTATGATAAGTTCCCATATAACACTGCTCCTCGGATGCCTTGGTCCCAATCGGTGAAACCATGGTATCAGAGCACGCAAAATAGGTTTGCAGAGGCTTTTAGAAAGGTAACCTCCAGCCCATGATTAAGATTGCCAAGTTTGGCGGCTCGTCGGTCGCCGACGCCGAACACTTTAAGAAGATCAAGGCCATCGTCGATGCCGACCCTGCCCGCCGTTTTGTGGTGGTTTCCGCCTGCGGCCGCCGCTTTAAGGGCGACACCAAGGTGACCGACCTGCTCTACCTGGTTAACGCGCACGTTAAGTATCACGTTTCATGCGAGGAACTGCTCGAGGACATTGGCCAGCGCTATTTTGATATCGCTGACGAGCTGGAGCTCACCTATCCCATCCGCGAGGAGTTCGCGGCCTTTGCCGAGCGCGCCCGCTCGGGCGGCTACTCTACCGAGGAGCTCGTGAGCCGTGGCGAGTACTTCACCGCTCGCCTGATGGCCGAGTACCTGGGTCTGCCGTTCCTGGATGCCGCGACGGTCGTGGCGTTCCATCACGATGGTACGCTCAGTATGAATCGCACCTCCGAGCTGGTGCAGGAGTACGGCCAGCAGGGCGGCTTTGTTATGCCCGGTTTCTACGGCGCGACGCGTGAGGGCCAGATCAAGCTGCTCGACCGTGGCGGCGGCGATATTTCCGGCTCGATTCTGGCCAAGTGCCTGGGCGCCGACCTGTACGAGAACTGGACCGACGTCTCGGGCTTCTATTCTGCCGATCCGCGTATTGTTCCCGAGGCTCAGCCCATCGCCCGCGTTACCTACGAGGAGCTGCGCGAGCTTTCGTACATGGGTGCGAGCGTCCTGCACGAGGAGGCCGTGTTCCCCGTGCGCGAGGCAGGCATTCCGCTGGTCATCAAGAACACCAATGCGCCGCAGGACCCCGGCACCATCATTAGCGAGACGGCTGACGAGGGTGAGGCAGAGCCCATCATTACCGGCGTGACCGGCAAGCGCGGCTTTGTCGCCATCAACGTCGCCCGCGACCGCACCAAGCCCCGCGTTGGCTTTATGCGCCGTGCGCTTTCGGTCTTCGAGCGCTATGACGTTTCCGTCGAGCACATGCCCACCGGTGTCGACCGCTTTGGCGCCGTGGTGCAGGAGCGGGACGTTCACGATTCGCTGTACTCGCTCGTAGGCGACATTCAGCAGGAGGTCGAGCCGCTCGAGATCGAGGTTGTCGAGGGTCTGGCACTTATCGCGACCGTTGGCCGCAACCTGCGCGGTCGTGCCGGCATCTCTGGCCATCTGTTTGGCATGCTTGGCCAGGCCGGCGTGAGCGTGCGTATGATTTCGCAGAGCTGCGACGAGATCAACATCATTATCGGTGTGGAGGAGAAGGACTTTGACCTGGCGATTCGGACCATTTACCGTGCCTTCTCCGATGAGAACGGCATAGTGAAGGTCTCCGACCTGGAGGCTTCCGCGCCGGTCGATCCCGCTCTGGCTGCGCTCCACAAGTAGCTGCTATCTCGCTAGATTTTTGGGACTCGCCTCAAAAATCTACGGTGGGGCGTTTCGTTTCGGTTTCGTTTCGACGGGGCGGGTTTCGTGCCCGCCCCGTTCTTGTATACACTGGCAACAATAATCAGCCTGCTCGGCGTGCGGGCAAAAGCCAAAACCTTTAAAGGGGGAAGCATGAAACAGTACACGGTTGCTATTTTGGGCGCGACGGGAGCCGTGGGCACCCAGATGCTCGAGTGCCTCAACGAGCAGGAGTTTCCGGTTGGCAAGCTCAAGCTGTTGGCAAGTGCACGCTCCGCGGGCAAGACCGTTGAGTTCCGCGGCGAGCAGATTGTGATTGAGGAAGCTTGCCCCGAGGCCTTTGAGGGCTGCGACATCGTGCTTGGCGCCGCCGGCGACGATATCGCCAAGGAGCTGCTGCCCGAGGCCGTCAAGCGCGGCGCCGTCGTGGTCGACAACAGCCATGCCTTCCGCATGGATCCCGAGGTGCCGCTGGTCGTGCCCGAGATCAATGCCGACGATATCAAGTGGCATCACGGCCTTATCGCCAACCCCAACTGCGCGACCATTATCGGCCTGGTTCCCACGTGGCCGCTGCATCAGCTCGCCGGCGTGAAGCGCATGATCGTTTCGACGTATCAGGCGGCTTCGGGTGCCGGCGCTCCCGGTATGGCCGAGCTCGAGGCTCAGCTGGCCGCCCTGGGCCGCGGCGAGGAGATTCCCGAGCCGCGCGCGTTTGCCGCCCAGCTGGCGAGCAACCTGATTCCGCAGATTGGCGGCGTCAAGGAGGAGGACTTTACCTCCGAGGAGATGAAGCTGCAAAACGAGGGCCGCAAGATCATGCACCTGCCCGAGCTGCGCGTGAACTGCACCTGCGTGCGCGTGCCCGTGCTGCGTTCGCACTCCGAGAGCATTACGCTCGAGTTTGAGCGCGATATTACGGTTGAGGAGGCCCGTGCTGCGCTTGCTACCGCTCCCGGCGTCAAGCTGGTTGACGATATGGCTGCCGAGGATGCACACGACCGCTTCCCCATGCCGATGGACACCTCCGACCAGGACCTGATTTGGGTCGGCCGCGTGCGCCGCGACATCTCGAACCCCGAGGCTGCGCGCGGCATCACCTTCTGGTGCTGCGGCGACCAAATCCGTAAGGGCGCGGCAACCAACGCCGTCCAGATCGCTAAGCTGCTCTGCGAGTAGTGTGACCTGTCCGGCGGGGGCCGGGCTTGGTTTTCAGAACGTCCTCGACCATGTGTGGCGCCTTGTCCTGCTCCTTCGGAGCCGCGGACAAGGCGCCACACTGGTCTGCGGAGTGTTCTGAAAACCAAGCCCGGCCCCCGCCTGCGGTGACGCTGCTGCAAGCGGTCTGCGATGGGGTCGTTGTTGGTTGGGGCCGCTGGGCTGATGCAGGGGCGCGTGGTTGTTGCGGGCCCTGGTCCCGGCGGCGGCCTCGGCGCTTTGCGCCTGCCGCCTTGGGGTGACTGCGGGGCCGTGACGGCAGCCGCGGCGCTGTCGCGCCTGCTGCCTGGGGTGACTTTGGGGTTGGGGTGAATCGGGGTCTAATACTTTCCCGAGAAGTGAACGACCTTATTTGGACCCCCGAAGCATTGGCATATTTTGACTGCTATTTCCTGAGGTTTTGCTGCGCGAATCCTGCGGTTTTGTGGTCTAAAGGTGTGGATGCTCCGAGGCTTCGTTTTTACTCGTTCACTTCTCGGGAAAGTATTAGAGCTCAGCTGATAGAGGTACCGCTCTGGCGTCGAAGCCCTGTGTCTTCTTCGCTTGATTGGGGAAAGCGGCCTCGCTTAAACAATTACGAGCCTGCCCAGGTGTATCTGACAGGTTGTCTGCACAGTTCGCGGTATTATGTTTGCGGAGTTTTGAAAGGAGCCGCTGGTGGTCACGACGACGTTTGCTTCGCCTTTGGGCGAAATCTTGCTTGCCGCTGATGGCCGCGGTCTGACGGGACTTTGGTTTGAGGGGCAGGAGCACTTTGGCTCCACGCTTCTCAAAGAAGATGCGGAGCACGTTGAAGGTGCCGATGCGGTTTCTGGTGCTGGCGGCATGTTGCCGGTGAGTCCGGTAAATGGTGCGGCCTCTTCGGTGCTTGAGCGTTCCTGGGCTTGGCTGAATGCTTATTTTGCAGGGCAGGAACCTCGGTTTACACCGCCGTTGCATATGATTGGTACGGCGTTTCAGCGTGAAGTTTGGTTTGAGCTGCTTTCTATTCCGCGTGGCGAGGTCGCTACGTATGGCGAGATCGCCCAACGTGTTGCGGCTCGACATCGTGCACCGGGAAACGAGGCGCCCGTTGTGTCTCCTCGTGCGGTGGGGGCTGCGGTCGCACGTAATCCCATTTCGATTATCGTGCCGTGCCATCGCGTGGTTGCCGCCGATGGTTCGCTCAACGGATATGCCGGCGGGCTTGACCGCAAGGAATGGCTGCTGCGGCTCGAGGGTGCGTACGAGGAGTAACGCCAGGGCACTTTGCATAGCCAAGACGCCGTGAAAGAACGGGATGTGCTTTCCGAATGGCGTTCCAAGCGGAAACCGTGTCCCGGAATACAGCCTCAGAGTGGGACGCCGTTTCCGGTTGAGACCACCTGCTTGGACATCTTTCTACGCTCGCTCTTGCAGGGCGTAGATCGACTTATCCATGTTGAACAGGTAAGCCACGACGCAGACAATAAAGAACATCGGCAAGTTGCCAAAGCCGAAGACTTCGCAGCCAATAAGGATGGGTGCGAGCAGAATCGCTGACAGCATGAGCCCCATAACGGCGATGTGCACATAGGGGTTGGGGAGCAGTCGCGCCGCAAGGGTCTTGGCGTGGGCAAGACACCAGGCAAAAGCTCCACCTACCATGCCACACACGCTGTCCAACATCGCAAGCCGGCCAGACCGGGAAGGTCAAGCGCGCAGGAGCGGCAACGTCAAAACACAAGCGTTAACTGCGCGCCCTGCTCAACGGGCTGCTCCTTGTGCTCGCTCAGAAGGACCATTCGGTCTTCGTATTGCTTTTCGGTCATTTCGATAACGGTGACCTCTCCAGCGCTTGGAAGATTCAGCTTAAGGCGAGCGATATGCGCCGCTGCGGATTCGCGAGTCACCAACAGGCGCGAATACACCGAAAACTGCTCCATATGGTATCCGTCGTTAATCAGAAACTTTCGAAAGTCGCTATACTGCCGACGCTCGGCTTTGCTTCCCGTTGGAAGATCGAACAGAACCAATAACCTCATAACCCTCATGGCTCCTCCCTATTCAACAGTTACCATCTCGAGCCCTTTTAGCTCGGGCAACAACAGCCTCTTAGGATCCTTTTCGAGAACGGCAGTTCTGAGTGAAGAGAGCGTTGTCTCTATGCACTGCTGACAGCAGCAACGTTTTCCGTCGATAGTCATGACGTGCTCAAACACGCGAGCGAGCAACGCTTTGTCGCGCCGGCCCAAAGGCTCTGCTACGCCGTAGCTCATAACAATTAGATCGACGAGAGGGCGGAACGGTTCAATAAGATCGTCGACGAGATTGAATGCGTTGTAAACGCTGTGATGGTGAAGCCCCTGGGATACGAGCCATCCACCGCCAACGGCTGCTCTTCCGATGCCTGCACGCAGGACGCTGTAACCATAATCGAGGGCGGAGCTCTGCATACTGTTGCGTCTTGTTCCATCGGTAATGAGGGCTTTAAAGTACGCGGAGGCAGCTGCGCCTTCTCGATTGTCTGTGTCGCCCGAAAGAACGGTTTTGGCATAAGAGGGGAGAGGGCCTGCAGACAACCCCATTTCTGTGAGAACCGCCGCTTGGTTGAGTATCTTTGCCTGAACGATTCGTTTCCAAAGCTGCTTTTTAAACGGAAGGCTCATGGCAAGCTGATCCTCGACGATGCGCGCATGGCGCGAATGGGCGCCCATGGGGAGCATAAGACCATTGGGCATATGATCGCGCCCGCAGATCATGACGCCTATTCCCGCGTCGTTAAGCTGCGACATGCAGGCGACCGTCATCGTGGTTTGATGGGATTCGAGGATGACGACCCAAATGTCCTCGAGGGGAATGGTGGAGCTGCGGTCGTCCACGGTGATCATCAATAGGCCGTTCTTGATGCAGAGGTGGGCCTTGCTCTGGATAAGTATTGTCCGTTGAGCCATTTTGTCAACGACCTTCCCCGCATTAGCGCTACAATACAGCTAAGTCGAAAGCAGCTCACCTTGGGGAAGGGCGCGGCTCCAGACAAGGGGAGCCACTTAAGTGGCTTACCCGTAAAGTAACCCCCGTTCAATCCTCGGATTGGGCGGGGCGAACTTTTTTGGGCGAGTGTTAGCCAGTATTCCGTAAACGGTAGCTATGAATAGCATTTGGGCGGGTCCTTTTGAGCGTTTTTTCGCCTAAGGATTGATTCGATTGTGAAGAAAAAGTACATAAATCGCTGTGCCGAATACGGCTCTTTTCTTGCGTGAAGCGCGACATGTCGGCGCATTTTGTCTCGAAAAAATGAATCGCAGATGGAGATCTGAGGTCGAATCAGGCTTCTTTTTTTGAGGCTTGAAACAGAAAAGCCCCTGTTAAAGGGGCTTTTCTGTGCGCACATAGCGTATCACCTTGGGGAAGGGCGCGTGCTCAAGACAACGGGTACACGGTCATCGCCTGCGCCGGTAGCGTATCACCTTGGGGAAGGGCGCGTGCTCAAGACAACGCCGACTTCATCATGCTGCTCAAGCAGAGCGTATCACCTTGGGGAAGGGCGCGTGCTCAAGACCCATTGGGTGAATCAATCCTAGCGTTGTTCAGCGTATCACCTTGGGGAAGGGCGCGTGCTCAAGACCTGACGGTTGGCGCGGCGGTTGAACACCTGAGCGTATCACCTTGGGGAAGGGCGCGTGCTCAAGACTACAACGAAGCGGCCTACGCGGACAACGGCAGCGTATCACCTTGGGGAAGGGCGCGTGCTCAAGACTTATGCGCACATGTGAAACGCCAATCATGGAGCGTATCACCTTGGGGAAGGGCGCGTGCTCAAGACTAGATAAATCCAGGGGCTTTACGACGGTCTAGCGTATCACCTTGGGGAAGGGCGCGTGCTCAAGACGGCAACGCTTGCCTATGCCATACTAGACGAAGCGTATCACCTTGGGGAAGGGCGCGTGCTCAAGACCTCCGCAAAATCCGGGTCATCGCAGACCTCAGCGTATCACCTTGGGGAAGGGCGCGTGCTCAAGACGCTGGAATCCACGTAGATGAAGTGCTCCTCAGCGTATCACCTTGGGGAAGGGCGCGTGCTCAAGACTACATGGAACGGTCGGTAATTCATCCGTCAAGCGTATCACCTTGGGGAAGGGCGCGTGCTCAAGACCTTTGCTGATAAGTATCTACGTGCTTATTAAGCGTATCACCTTGGGGAAGGGCGCGTGCTCAAGACCCGTATATTCATAGGGTTTACCCTAGGAATAGCGTATCACCTTGGGGAAGGGCGCGTGCTCAAGACCTTTGCTGATAAGTATCTA
>UQIY01000016.1 GCA_900541195.1 uncultured Collinsella sp.
CTGCAAATTCGCCCTCGCGCTGCGCCTGGACCGACTTGGCGGCCTCCAGCGTGGCAGTAGCGGCGTCCACCTTTGCCTTGGCAGCCTCGTACTCCGGGCCCGCAGCACCCTGCTCGGCTCGATCAAAATCTGCCTTGGCGGCGTCATAGCTCGCCTGAGCGGCATTCACATCCGCATCGGCTGAATCCTTTGCCTGCTGAGCTGCCGAAAGCTTGTCCTGTGCGTCCTGCTTTTTAGCCGCGGCGGCATTAATGCCAGCCTGGGCATTCGAAAGCCTAACCTGCGCGTCGGCGGCTTGCTGCTTTGCCTGCTCCAGCTCGCTCGCGGCTTGCTCAGCAGCGGCCTGAGCTGCAGCAACGGCTTCGGGCGTAGCATCGGCTGCAGCAGCCTGCGCGGCCTCGAGCGCAGCCTGGGCATCGTCGGCGGCCTTCTGGGCAGCGCTCAGAGCTTCGCCTTTGTCCGTCAGATCCTTCTTTGCGGCATCGAGTGCGGCCTGAGCGTCCTCGAGCTCCTTCACATCTGCATCGGCCTTGTCCTGCGCGGCACCCATCTGCTTTTCCAGCTCGGTCGAAGCGGCAGAAGCAGCAGCATCGCTTGCACCGCGAGCCGCGTCATAGGCACCCCGCGCCTGCTGCTGGTTGGCGGCAGCGGCATCGTAGGGAGCGGCGGCCGTCTCAAGACTGGCTTTTGCAGCATCAGCTTTGGCGCGAGCCGCATCGACCGCAGCCTGCAGGTTGGCGACCTTCTGCGCCGCTGACACCGTGCCCGCGCCAGCACTAGCAGCGGCCGCGCTCGTCAACGGGGAAAGCACCGCAGCCGGCTTCCCAGTAGCGTCGGCACCGTTCGCACCCTGCGCCACCGCAGTCAGCGGAGACAGCAGCGACCCGCCCGTCATGGCGATCGTCGCCGCGGCAACCGTCGCTATGCGCTCGGCGGCCTTCGCCTTACCCGCAGCGCCGCCATTGATGTTCTTATTCACGTTCTTGCTCATTGCCGATTCCTTCCCACGATGAGCTGATGTTTGACACACATAATCGATCTAATATGCCCCGCTAAAAGAGGTGATAACGGGGTAATTAAATCGGAGGAGTTGGAGATAAGCCCACATCCATCAGCGGATGCCGAGCTCATACTCTCGCTCGCGCTCAATATCATCCAGGTACTCATAATCTTCGGAACTAAGCTCTAAATCATCTTGAGCGAACATGTAGTTCTCAGCCTTAGAACAAATACTGTAGCCGCAGATGGTATTGAGATCGATATGGTCGGTATTGTCGTTGTAAAGAGGGAAAATTCTGCTGGTCATGCTCAAGTACCTCTCAACATAAACTGAAAACTCGTTTGCTTGGTCTCTTTTTGAGACCCCATCTGATGTGCTATGGCTGCAGTATATGTTCTCCCCTTTTACAATGCAAGCATAATTCCAAAAAGTTCTAGTAGCAATAATTGCGCAACACCATCACTTGCCGCCACCGCCATCCCCCACCGCGCCCTCACGCGCAGCGCACTCGTTGAGATACTTGACCGGAATCGGCCACACGGACGGAGCCTTATAGCGCGAAAGGCCTATGTTGGCCAGCTGAGCCAACAACTCGGACAAATCATCGCCGCCGAGCATCTCAATCGAACGCACGTGAATCGCAGTCGCCATATCCTCCTGGGTGCCGTTGTTGACGCCCACAAAATAGCAAGTCCTGCCCGCGCGCTCGAACGTTCCAATGCCGTAATAAGGCGAGTTGTAGCTCTCGAAAATCTCTTTCTTACGCCCCGCCTTCCCCGCGAGCTGATGCTCGCCCACCAGAGCCATAAAGTTGTTGGAAAACGTCGTCAGTCCCGTATCCCGCACGCGCGCAAGCATAGACCGCCCGTTCGCATGCACGTCAAAGACATAGGCGCCCTTATCGATTTTGCCGTCCGCGGTCAGCAGATCGAGCTCCATCTCGTCCTCGGGACCATCCTCTGCCGAATGTGAGGCATAGTGCATGCCCCCATCCGCGCCAATCGCCAACGTAGCGATACGCGAATCCAGCTCAATCTTGTCCTTTGCTTTATGCGGCACATCGACTAAGCCACACACCGTCACCGACTCAATGTCCAAAGCGTCAAGATCAAACGCCGCCACCCGCTCGTCGACAACATCCTGCTTTACCAGCAGTTCTTTGAGCATGGCACCCAGGATCGCCTCTTGCGCATTGCGATCCTTTTGCTTTGGCACCACCTTAAACAGTGGCTCGCACACATCCGACGTCACGTGCTGTTCCACCACGCCAACATGTAAGGCATAGCCGTCGTCCTCAGCAACCTCATTGGGCACAACGACAAGGTTCAGCGCCCGCGAACCCACGGTCCTTCCGCCATACGATGCGCGAACGCCCCACGAGGAATCGTTAAGTCGATCGGCCAGCCGGCGCGCCACTTCGGCAAGCCCATTACGCGCAAACGACACCACGATTCGCTGCCCCGCCATGCGCTCCGCAACCACGCGCGCGTACTCATCGCCCTTGAGCACCTCGTAGAAACTCTTGCGCGAGTATTCCATGAGCGTCACCCGGGCGAAGTCGCTGTAACGGCGTTCGAGAATCTGCAGCTCTCGATACAGAATGCCCTTCTTGGTATAGGCAACCTTGTCCGCCTGGGCCGAGAACGTCAGATCACGGCGCTTGGACGGCTTGTCGCCCTTGGCTCGGCGCAGGATGTACTCGTCTTTTTGTTCGTGGGCAAGCACCATCGTCGCCACGGGCGATAGCCTGTAGCCCACTTGGCTCTTAATCTTTTCGAGCTCTTTCTCGTCACCTTGTGCCCTGCCAATAAGCACACGGCGCTTGATAAACGTCCGAATCTTAAGATCAAAGGTGCAATCCTCATCGATAACGATTTCAACCGTTTCGATCTTGGCAGGTCCCCTTCCGTCGCTTCCGACAGCATCGCGGCGGGCACCCTTGGCGCTAATGACATACAGGTGCCCGGTGTCATTGGGAACTTCGTCCTCAATCCCCTCAAACTGAGAGCAGGAGTTGAACAGCAAACGGAGCGCAACGTAATCGTCCAACTCGTTCCAATTAGTTTTAATCGGAACCACCTGCTCCTGATAAAGCGAGGCATTAAGGTCGCCCGTCTGCACGCCCGCTTTGACCATAAGAAAGACGCGGTTGTCTGCAAGCTGCGTAAGCGCGACGACCTTGCCCGCCTGGCATACATCGGCCATAAAGTTCGCCACGGCATGCTTACCAGCATCGCCTACGTTGCACCAAAAGACCGAGTAGCGCTCCTCGGCAGCAGCGGCATCGAGCTGCAGCTTAAACTCAGATACGGCAATGTCTCCCAAGCCACACGACTGGTTATGCTTCGATTGCACGATGAACCGCCTCCATCATCTCCAGATTGATTGCACCGTCAGCGGCCATATAAGGAACGGAGAACACAGCCCCTTCGGCGTCGAGTGCCTTGGGCGCGCACTCAAGCGCTGCCTCATCAGCCAAAACGTTGACGATTAGCAGGCGTTTCGCCCCAACCTTTTGAGCCTTCGCCCTAAAGCGCTCGGCATCCGACGCCTCGCGACCGTCGCGAACATAAGCGATATAGGCACCGATGCGATAGTGCTTGAAGTCGATCCACACCCCGGTCTTGTTGCCGGCGGCATCGAGCACCTCAAAATCGCCGCCCGTCTCGGCATGGGCCGCATCACCGCGCGTGAGCGAATAACGGCCGTCGTAATATGCCTCAAAGATTGCCCTTCCGGCAGATTCTCCCAGCTCACCCAGGTAGACCGCTTGGAACATATAGGGCGTCATGTGTGCCGTTGCCGCCGGTTGCAGCGTCGAAGGCACCCCGTCACGAGACCAGTGCTCGCGCACCTCACGAATCGAAAGCAGCTCGGGCACACGCGCCGCAGCCTGACTTACCTGACGAACCTTTGCGCCCTTATAGCCCGCGCTGCAGCGGCAATAGTCCTCCAGACGAGCGGCAATTTGCTCGACGGGCTCACCATCGTAGTTAGGGAATTCAAAACGTGGCACCTTGCATGCCCCGCCTTCTGCATAGGCATAGCCATTTGCAGCATGCGACATGCGCAGCGCGGTACTCCGGCGCTCTGGGTATTGCGCGAGATCTTCCCATGGCAGGCAAAAATGATGCAGGTAAAAGTCGCGCTCGCCATCAAAAGCAGCGAGATCTTCGTCCCCGGCGTTTAGCGAGGTAACTTTCCACGCCAGCTTTTCGTGCTTTTGCTTGGCAAGGTTGTTCCTAAAGGCGGCAAGGTTCTGCTGCTTAACGGCAGCGTGTTCCTTGTTGTCCGTCATATGGTTGTTGGCAGCGGCGCAGGCACCAACCACCTGCTCAAGCTCGTAGCCCATCGGCAAATCATGCAAGAACGAAAAGTTGCAATCGTTCGCAATCTCGCGGTCGAGCATCACCTGCACGCAAGGCATCTTTACACTCGTGCGCATCAGGCGACCCACAGCCTGTGCCACAATGCGAGCGCCTTCGACCTGATAAGAGAGGGTGTCGCGCACCGGCAGGCTCTTATTAACGCCAGATAGAAGCATCCGTACGTTCCGGCGCTTTTGAGTAAACGGAACCTCGCCGCGCGCTACCAGTTCCTCCTGCTCCACCACGCCAAGTAGCGCCTGCTGGACAAACTTATTTGAGTTGATCTCCACTCCCCAGGTCAAACGACTTGTGGGCGACTCGATATATAAGAAATCAAGATCCATCTTGGGGCGACGGTCGACATTTTCAAAGCCGCAATCGACCTGATGAACCATGTCGCACAGATTCTCCGGCACCTTGTATTTGAGATTCTTGGAAAAGCCACCTGCCGAAAGATTGATAAACATCAGGGTCGGCTGGCCCAGCTCGAGACGTTTTTGAGCGCCACGCCAACCTGCATCCCATTCCGCAGCGTTAAAGCACGGCACCATGTCCTTGGCGGCCTCAAGCGATTTCTCGTACGACATCTCGGGGCACTTGACGTTTCTAATCACTAGCTCCGCGACAATCTCGCGCGCAAGATCCAGCGCCAGACTATTGAATTCGCCATGGTTTCCCATGTGGCGCGTGGTAAAAACGGCTCCCGCCTGTTGCTCGTTACGCGCCACACCACGGGCCCAAGTACTCACGGCAACAAGCGTCTTGCTCAGGCGCTTCAGCTCAAACTCGATGCTCTTGGCGTCGCTCACGCCCACCCTGTCGGCAATCTTTAAGCGCAGGCGCACCGCAAGTCCCTCACTCACGCCAATCCCGTCAAAGAACCGCATCGCGCGCTCGTACACCTCGTCGGGCGACACGATGATGCCGCCAAAGGCGCCGCCTGCCAGCGCGACCATGCCGGTAATTTCCTTGGACTCATCCACCCAGGCAATATCGACGTCGTACTCCTTCGCAGCCTGTTTGTTAAACAGCTTAGTCTGTCGCACGATTTCCTGGTTGAGCTCGCCAATCCAAGCGTCCTTGCGAACCACGCCATGAACCTCGTCTGGGTAATCGAGGTTGAAGTTTTTGACGGTCGGCGCACTCCATGTTGCGCTCATGCACACGCAAGGCGCTTTGGCAGCAATGGAGGCAAGGTAGGCCTCGGGCATGCGCTCAATGCCATGGCTGGTTAGGTACGTGGTAAACATGTGCTCGATGGTGGTTTCCATCACTAAGTAGTCAACGCCACGCGCATACATCGAGTCATCGGCGGCATCGATCTCGTCGTTCTTGCGATCTTTAAAGAACAGCGCCAGCATCAACGAATTCCAAAAGTATTTCTCACTGGTCTGGTCGTTCCTAATGCCCAGAGCGTCGATGATATTCTTGCGCGAAAGATCGTCCTTGTACGAAAGACCCCCGTAGTACAGACTGTCCATAAGGGTGACGCAACGGGCGAGATGACCCACCACCATCCTGACCAGACCGCGTGCACGACGCACCGCCTTGCTGACGGTTTGCTGCCCATTCCCTCCGCGAGCGGTAATCATATTGCGAGTACCGCCCTCATTGAGTTTGAAGCGCAACGGATTCGCTGAGTTGTCGCCCACCGAAATATCGTCACTACCAAACAGATGTCGACCGGAGAGCTGCTCTTCTTTCGCCTCGTCAGACAGCGCAAAAGGCGGGCGCAGTTTCATTTCCTTAATACAAGAGGCGAGTGCCTTTTGAATTATCTTGGCATCCTTGGCGATTTCTTCGGCAGCTTCCTCTACGCTCGCCCGCGAAACCCTGTTCCTCTCGGCGTTTGACCCTTTGTGATCGCCCGACGTGGAAGCGTGCGTGTAGACCGCCATCCATTGATCTCGATTCCCCAGTAGCAAGGGATCCACCACACCGCCGTTAAAATGACGATCGAGGATACGCAAAACCTCGTCCGGCTGAAACGTCACGGGATCGTCTGTCAGCGTCGACAGTATGTCGGCCTTCATGTGGTCGATTTCATCAAAGATAAACAGGCCCTTCTCGGCAGCCATTGCGTTAAAGAGCACAATGCCTGCACCGGTCACTGTATCGATCCTATTGACGAGCTTTTGAGGCGTGCACGCAATCACATGCGGCATGCTCTTGTCATTGAGCAGGGCAGACGGCCAAATCTGAGGGATCACCTCCATACCGCGCGTGACGTTTTTAAGCTCGTGGCTCACAGCCCAACGCAAGCTCGCATCCGCCGACGATAGCTTCTCGCGAAGGGCGGGGGTCAAACGGTCTGCAACACCTCCCAGGCGATTTCGAGTGTCAAGGATGTCCAAGAGATCATCGGCGATCTCCATCGCGTTGCGCCATGCGCGCTTAATGATGCGATGAGAGCTCTCGTCGTCTGCCTCGATGGGACACGGGATGTCGCGCACGCCCACGGCGCCCTTGCCGCGCGTAGTCTCAATCCAACGCAGGATGTTTTCGCCCGAGCGCGGAAGATCGAACACCATGCGCTGCACGGCATCGCCATCCATGCCCTGGTCAACCAGCAATTTGCGCACGCTTGCAATGTAGTTGTCTCGGTTGTCCTTACCCGGAACCACAAACACCAAGGTACGGCGCCCAGGGCATTTGTTAAAGCAGCCCGACTTATCCCAGCCGCCGGCGATCAGATCCGCCGTAACCTGCTCGGCCGTATAGTTTTTACCCGAGCCCGTCGTGGCGCCCAAAAAGTACAGGCCATTGTTGTCCTGATCATTGGGGACAAACAGCGCACGTTCAAAAAACTCGCGCATCGCCTTTTGACGTGCAAGATAGGGAGCAAGCTCCTTGTCGTCCGCAGACGACGGAATCGATTGACAGTTGAGATCCCACGTAGCCATGGTCAAACCTCCGATTTAGTTGTTGCATGTGTTGGATACCATCCCGTGCGGACAAAAACTCACGCAGGGAGGTTAGGGAGCAGCGTCAGCGGCGTCCAAAAGAGAATAAGAGTGAGTAAAGGTCGGCAGCTACTCGCAAGTTTTTCTTATCGCGTGAAAAGAACTTGCGATTCTTGCAAGTTTTTCTCATCGAATGGCAAGAACTTGCATAGCCATCCTGGGTCCATTTGCAGCTGGACTCTAACGAAGCGCGCCGGACGACCGGCCACGAACCAGCACTGATCCTGACCGGCGTAGGCAGCTGGAAGAAAGCCCCGCTACCTATACGACGAACCGGCAATCGCAAAGGGAAGTCCGGCGAGGCACAGCACCAAGGCAACGGCTGTGACTACAAGCGCGAAGGCTACGCTTATGGCAACATAAACGACAACAATGAAAACCAGTGCCAGTACGCAGGCAAGCAGCTCGGCCACGTAGCACAAAACCAGATTCGAGCTCGCACGCTTCAGCAGGACGTCGGAGAGGCGGACAAGCTCGATAGCAAAGCCGCTGCCAAAGTTGCGTCCGGGGCCCTTGGCAACAAACCACTTGAACAGGCACATCAGGGCGCAGCCCAGCATGATCATGATCGAAATGGTCCATGCGCGATGCCCCGTCTCGACAAGGCCCTGGTCGCCCATCGCACTGCCGTTGATGAGCCAACCCGTTCCATAGCCCATGAACAGCATCGCCAGCAGCAGGCAAGCGCTCACCGCGGCGAGAAAGCGCGACACGCGCCTGCTGAACACCGACGCCTCACAGCTGAGCCCAAATCCCTCGCGAACGCGCCAAACAGCATGGTAGGCAGGGTACGCCGCGATGAGCGCAGCCACGAGCAGCGACATCCAATCGAACCCAGACGCCGCCGCATACTCCGCAATCGCAGGAACGGGATAGGCGGTATGAAACGAATCGTTCAAGAACAGCGCGACCTCGCCCCTCCAAACACAAAACGGAGCGGCGACAGAGGCGATGCCGGCAACGGCAATCGCAGCAACGGCAATGAGCAACGCGCCCTGTACGAGCTTGATGACTTCACTCTTAGTGGTACTAGACGCAGCATCAACGGCACTGGTCGAAATTTGGATAGAAGCGTACATGATCTTCCTTTCAGAGAGACCCGATTGGTTAGTGATTTGGTTTTAGGGTGATTGATGCAAATACAGGGGCTAATCAATTGCCCCAACAAAACAACAGGTCAGTTGACCGCTCGTGAAGGAGAGAAGCTAGCAGGCAATATCGAAGTCGTCGCGGCTCGAGAACTCAGTGCTAGCGATGTCTCGTGTCGGAATACACGTAAACTCAAGCTGGCGAACCGGCGAGACCACCGGATAGTCCTCAACGCCCCACTCGAGTTCAAAGCCCAGACGGGCAAGCTCGTCACGGCAATTGTCGAGCATGAGCTCATAGGCGCTCTGGCGGGCACAAGCCTCAAAGAAACCGAGCCCACACTCCTCGGAAAGACAGGCCTTCAACTCGTCGCAAATGGTCATAACTTCGCAGACGAGATCTTCAAGTTCGTCACGCTTAGTGGAATTCACCAGTTCAAACAGGGTATCGTCAAACATTTTCCGTCCTCCTTTGGACTTCTTTCTTGCTCGACTCCTATTGAACACGACAAAGTGGCACAATAGCACACATATTCTGCTTTTCAAATTTTGTGCTATTTGGAGATGACTATGAGAGGAACATTCGGTCGCAACGCTGATTGGAATACCGACGTCCTTTTTCTTCGATCAAAGTCAAACCCAAGTCTGTATTTATTAGACAAACGGAACCGCTTCCGTACACAGCCAGCAAGCTCCGCCGCTTCATTTAATTCAATCGTCTTGGCAAACGAACTGATAAAAATAGATCTTTATTCGTTCTTTACCGAAATGGCCAGTTGGCACCTTTATTACCGGAAATGCCGACCTCTTTATGCTCTGCATGACACAAACAGCCACAACTTCCATCCACTTCACTTTGATTGCAACGAGCGCGGCGTCTTTCATAAAAACAGGGGGCCCTGGATAAGATTCAAGTCAACACCCTATATCGATAGCGTTGATGGATTTGATTTTAAAATCATCACTTTCCGCAACCGGGATGAATATGGTCGTTGGCTCAAGGCACAGCCACCCGTTTCTCCCGATTTCGATACTGCCATCAGAAAAGCCCTTGGCCGCAGCTCGCACGGCCACATTTCAACTTGTACAAAGGAGCTTCTTGCACACACCTGTTCCGTGTGCCTAAGCTGCAACAGCTCATACGTTCCTGACCCGCTCTACTATTCGTATCTTTTCAGCACAATCGCCATCGAGTGCGCCAAGATCAACGAGCTGCTCGCTCTTGCGTGCTCAAATAATAATCTTATTAAACAATACGATGCAGTCGATCTCTTTAACTCGTACCTTCATTTAGATAAGCATGTTTCAGAACAAGGAGCGACGAGTATCTCTTTTGAACTAACAAAAGAGCCCGAAATCACGTCATACAGACCAAACAAAAGCTTCGGCAATTACTTTCATGGGAATACATCACCCTATTTAGCGAGTCACGATCTCAAGTATCTGCAGTCGCTATATGCTGTCTCGCTTCAAACCTGTCTGAGCCTTGCCAAAACATCACGCAACTCCCTTGCAGAAAATATTTTACATAGCCTGGAAGAGCAGTTAATACAATCATATATAGGCATCTCTAATGCTGAAATAATTGCGATTCCCCAACAGCTTGACACCGTCATTAATCTTTGCTCGCAATTACTTTGCTCTTTAACGAAGCCCCGCGCCTGCGAATGCGATGTCGATATACTGGCAGACCTTCTAAATGAACTTCAATCGCTCCGGTCCACCGATTACTTCCATTCGCTTTCCGTAATTTCACATGGGTCTTTTCAGCAGCCGCCAGAAGGAGTGTCTGAGGGAGAGCTATCCAGGCATCAAGAGTTTATCCATCGCTACGGGCCCCTTCGCCGCGCCGCGCTCAATAAATCACAGGGGCCGCTCGTCCGCAAAGCGGCGCTGAGTGACCACGACGCGGCACTCAAGCAGATAAAGAGACAGGCCATTATTCGCCATGCCGAGAATACATGTCTATTGGAGACGGAATGGTCCTTTTCAAAGTTCTATGCAAGGCTTCTTAGCGAGTTACTCAATTGCGGCAAGATTCCCATTAGATGCAAGTCCTGCGGATCGCTATTCTTTCCAACCGGATCAAACAGCCAGTACTGCAACCGCTTTGACCCAGCTACAAATCGTTACTGCAACCCCCGGCTCAATGAAACGAAGCGCTTGGGTCGCAAAGCGCCGCACGGCACGGCCATCAACCTCCATAAGAAGGCTGAAACTGCTAAACAACTCAATGAAAAAAGACGTTTCTCATACTTTGCGGAACTCGAGGAATTTGTCGACCATGAAATAGGGCCCGTTTACTTCAAGAGCACCCTGATAACGGATGAGCTCTATCAGTCCTGGAGAGCCGCAATCAATACCCCGAAGAACCAACCCAAAACAAAGACGCCTGAGCACCTCGCCTTTCCCCATCCTGTCATCTGGGAAGACCAGGTCATCGAAGGCAATCAGGAGATAGCCGTTTACCTAAACCAATACGCCTATCCCGCACTTCGAGACAAGCTTGACCAAAGTGCTAAATCATCAAAATCGAGCTGCACGGTAATAGACAAGCCAACCATTCGCTTTGGCGGCTGGAAGCTGCGCCTCTTTGATCTTTTGCGACTTGTTGCTTCAATCAACAACGACAGAGAGCATATCCAAGACGGCCCGATTCCGGTCCCAGGCATAAGTTCGATGGATGATTTTACCCCCGATAGAAGCCCCTTGGACTCCTGGTCAGAAGGCAAAGAGAGACCGCTGATCTTCCCACCCAGCGGAAAGGGAAGGCTGATTCTCTTTGAAATCATAGACGACAAGCGCAGTAAGCAACTTCAGCAGGAGTTAACGCATGCCGCGCCCCGGCCTCAACCAGAAGAGCATCAAGGGCAATACTCACAGGAACGCCAACAGCAAGGCCCAACGGACTCCTTCTCCCAGTTTCTTTTATCAAAAAAGGAGATAGGGGAAAGACTGCTTCCGTCCTTCTGATAGGCAGCCAGAGAACGAAAGGCTTTTAAGACTGGAGCGAAAATTTACGACAGCAGCAGGCCCCACGATACCGACGTAAATATCTACTCGTTTGAGCGCTACTGACCATCGCGAACCAGCGCCGCCAACGCGCTTCGAATCGGCTCTACGCCAATTATCTCGACACTACCGCCGATATTGCGCTTGGATACCGAGGCTGTTATGAACCCCAGCACCGTTTGTTGCCACCGGTCCATCCCTCAGTGATGCCGCCTGTTGGCCTCACCCGTGTCGACCCAGGTCGCGTTGTGCAAGATCCTTCCAGTCCTGATCGCACACAGTGACGTGACACTGGCCGTCAACAAAAGGGCACCGAAACCCATGTCGGCCCCGGTGCCAAAGTGCAATATTGAAGGTGCTGTTTCTCAATATTCATCAGTGGCCAAGCGATCAGATACTCAAGATCTTTCCCTCAAATGAGCGACGAGTGCACATCAAGTTCAGTGCACGCTCATATTAAAGCAATCTTCAATGCGCTCATCTACCCATTTTTCATCTATTTCTAGTCCGTCATCAAGCTGCTTCCTTATGTATCGAACTAGGTTCTGCGCCGAATCCGTGTATAAATCCGGGAGTGGATAACAGCTGACATATTGAGTCAAATAGCGACGCTTTCCAGAGTACAACCTGTTTTGAAAAGCCATATCGTGATAACGATCCATGAGGGCGGAATTAGCGACAGCCAGAATCAAATAAAGATAGTCCTGATCGACTCCCTCATTTAGCGTTATCCAATAGCAATTACCGTCTACAGCCGCACCTGTCGCGTCGTATAAAAATTTTGCCCTATCACTAATATCCGGGAAAACAATTTTATGAAAACCCCAAGCTTTAGGATCCTGCGGAACCCATAGCTCATACCACTTTCTTTTTGCTTTTTTAACATACGAACGCCCATCCAGCTGCTCAAAATGAGTCATTAGATAGTTCTTTGCGTGCGGATATCTCTCCAAGTCAACGGGGGCGCGCTTACCATCAATAATCGTATGAGTGTAGAGAACAGATTTAACGGGATCACGCTCTAGTTGCCACCTTGTAGCATCTTTCGACGATATCAGCGGTTTGATCAGTTCTCTTTCAGGAACGCGATCATTGGGAAGATCTTGCCAGCTTTCCCGTATGAAAACATTGTCCGCCGTCGTTTTAATACCCACCCGAACTTTCGCAATATCTCCAAGCTTGTATGATGCCGCATCATCAATGCGCTTTAACCATGCCTCATCAGAAATACTGCAAAGCATCCAAGGCTCTTTTGATTGCTCGGTTCTCCTTACATGTCCCGTTTCTTTTAGGTAAACCTTTCCGCCAACCTCATAGGCCCCCTCGGCATCGCTTCGCAAAATGTCGGCAATGCTCTCCGCGCGAATTGCATGCGCATCTTGATTTGTTTCATAAACTCTCTGGCATTCCACCGGTTTCAAGGAAGGCGCCGTGTTTCGCGCAAACAAAATCGCGGGCAAAACTGCCGCCTCAAATACCTTCGTATCCCCCAAATCTGCAAGATACTCTATGCGATAGGCAGACCGTATGAATTCTCGAACGGCAGCTCCGCTCTTGTTGTAAAGGTATTTATTGGACGTAATCACGCCCAATGCACCCCCATCTTTCAAGAACGATTTATATGCGATGAAAAACGCATGATACAAATCCGTTTTACCGGTCAGCCCATATTTGTTTGCAAGAAAACGAGACTTTTGTGCCCCGATTATCTGGGTTCTCACATAAGGCGGATTTGCGATGATGATGTCTACTGGAGCAATATGCGGTGCCAGCTTCTCACGCTCCGAATTGTCTGGCTGAGGAGCATGAAATGGCTCACACTCAAGAAAGTCTGCATTTACGAAGCGGAAGGAATCAGCCGGCGAGATTGTCGACATGACCCTGTGCTCAGCAAGCGATAATGTAGGCATATCGCTATCGACACCGATTAGGCTTACGTTATGACCGTGCTGTTTCAGTACCGCAAACATCGCCAAAAGCAGTTCTCCGTCCCCACAAGCTGGATCGAGGACCGAAATATTGTGCGGAGGATTCACCAACAACCCATATAGGCCTTCGGCTATGTATATTGCTATATCCCTAGGCGTAAAATGTGCTCCACGCTCTTTTGTTTCACGCGAAAAACTACCCACGTTTAACTCCTTGGAGGCAAACATGCCAATTGAACAATTTCCACTAAGCCCAAACAATCTTACCCCAGGCCCCATAATTGCCGAGCGCCTTGCCCCGCTAATTGGAACTAAAATTCAGTTCACGGGGAAGTCCAGAACAGATGGTTCAAATCTCAGGAAATTAATTCAGAGGCAACTAAATAAATACCAGAGTTATAGCCAAACTAAAAAGAGTAAGCGCCAGAAAGGTGACCCGAAAATCAAAGCTGAAATGCTTGATCCATACATGGTGACGGGCGACAAATCAAGTTACAACTTACAAGTATGGAATCGCATTCCGAACTCAAAGTCAGTTGTCGTCGAGTATGACAACTCCTCCTCTTTGGTCAGCAGGGACGTGCGCTTTGTTTTGGTCAGAATCAATCCCGATACAGACGAAATAGACGCAATAGTAGTGACCACCGCACCGTGCATCGAGCACCATTTTGGGGTATTTGGGCAACCAACTATTAAACACCAGCTAATTATTTCGAATAGTGCTAGAGATAAAATCGTGCGACAAAGCAAACCAGTGTTATCGTCGACGGATGCAATTGATGCCAGTCTGTTAACAGAAGACCTTGGTAGGCATTCATTTAATTTTGCTGATCCGCCCAAATCCGGCGAGCTGCTCTCAATTGAGCGCATCAAAAATGCAATTGTCGATAAACTAATAGGCAGCACCATAGACCAAGCTGCGACCAAGAACCGCGGACAAAGTCTCGAAGCTATTGTTATTAAATCGCTCGGATATGAAATTGCGCCCAACAATCGACTCGCTGGAGGCTATCCGGACCTCCCCAATCAAGCACTCGAAATTAAAATTCAAGATTCTCCGACAGTCGATCTTGGAAGGTATTCACCGCAAACGAAGGAAGAAATCTTTGAAGACATGGGCATTTCAACACAGGAAATGCGTTATCTAATAGTTCTAACTAATGAATTGACCCATAAGGTCGAAGGACTCGTTCTATGCCCTGGCAAAGAACTTGGCAACTACTTTTCTTATGTTCCGAACATAAGCTATAAGTGCCAGAGGAGCATACCCATGTCTTTCTTCGACGAGTTTACCGGTAGCTCCATTTATATTGATGATTGATCCAGCCGCCTCCGATTCACTATGGGCTACCGGCGGGTCTTCTGACCAGCTGGTAGCCCATATTTCCTCTCTGTTAGGTCACCTGTTATTGCAGCCATACTGCGATTCTCCACCCTTATGCCGTTTCCTTTATTGTTTTAATCGTCTTAATATGATTCAACGCACACAACAGCACGGTTCTATCACGCTCAAAGCAAAACCGAGACCACGCGTATACTCCCAGGACAACTAGAAATGCGGCCAGAAGAGCCACCGCGATCTCGATCGGCAACGTAGACAAATACGCTCCGACTGCAAGAGAGATAATCATGCCTATCAGGCTGAGCGCCCAGCTCGTATAATGTGTCTCGGTAACTGACCGTTCAACTATCTTGCATTTCTTTTCCAGGCTAATGTCCTCGCCAGCCTCACCGAGAGAGAAGTCCGTTCCCGAAATTAAATCGAGCAATTCAGCCTCACTGTAGTCGCTCTTTTTAAATTTTCTAATAAAGAAGCCGGCAGGACCAAAACCATAGGTCCAGTCTTTTTCACGAAATAGTTCCTTATAGGCGATTCCCATTGTTAGCTCCTTAAAGCACTAATTCCATTTACGCTACTGTTCTATCATTTCGTCCGGACAGATTTTCAGCGGCCTGTCGACATCCATTCGCGTGGACACCCTGTTCAGCAAATACTCGTCCAATTACTCCTCGCGTTCCTCATACCCCCATCTGAGCTTCCTCCCTAGATCCACAGCATTACGCCTCGTCTCCTCGGCAAACAGATCATCGATTGCCCTGTCAATTCGCACGCAGGTCTCGAAATGCTCGTCCTTCCAGGGCAGATCGAGCCCCAGGCTCGTATCCCAATAGCCGCCGAGCTTTGCGTTGATCACTTCCTCGGGATACAGCACATCGTGACGAACACCTTCGATCGCCTCGTCCTCGTCCATATCGCAGGCTGCATCGTCCTTCTCGAGACATTTACGCAGCTCCTTTTGCTCGCGCATGCGATTCAGCACGCTGGCGCACACCGTGGCCAAAAAACGATAGCGCTCGCATAGGTCCCATTCGCCGCCGAGCCATACCCGATAGCCCAGAACGGCGCTTGCGGGTTCCTCGTTCAGCAGGAACAGTTCCCACGGATATACTTCAGCGCACGCGTCCTCTCCCAGCTTTTGCGCGCCACCGCGCGTAAAAGCGCATGGCTCCACGTCGTAATAGCCAAAGCCGTGGCCCGCATCGCGGCGATTGATGACATGCTTGGGCAGCAAAACAATCTTGTCGCTGGACTCGGGGTCGATCTTCCGCAGCTTTTTGACCTTGCGGCGGACGCGCTTTAGGCCGTGCTCGCTATCGCCGCAGCCGCAGCCGTCCGGCTTGCCGCCGAATCGTAGGGCGACCTCGCGCGCCAGGATCTTTGCATCCGCCGCGCACAGCAGGTCACTCACGGTGGGCAGGTCTTCCCACTCAATACCGTCGACATCCCAAATCCTGCTCATGTTCAACCTCTTTCTGGCCGTTCAACTACGTGCTCGTTCGCTCTGTTTAACGTGCTTGTAAGGCATGCGCCCCACTAGAGCGCCTTCTTGCTGGGCGCAATCACCTCATCCACCAGGCCCAGCTCCAAAGCGCGTTTGGCGTTGCACCAGCAGTCACGCTCGGTGAGCTCATGGAACTCCTGGGCGCTCAGGTTGCCGTGCTCGGCCAGCAGCTCGTCCAACTCGGCACGCATGGCTGCCGTATGCTGGGCCACAATCTCGATATCGGTCTGCTGCGCCATGCCTGTGCCGCCCATCAACTGGTGAATGAGCACCTGCGTGTGGCGGTACACCTGGCGGTGGTCGCCGCAGGCCAGGATCACCGCGGCCATCGATGCCACGACGCCCTCGCCTACCGTGACCACGGGGCAGTCGAGCGACTGCATGGTGTCGATGAGCGCCAGTCCCGCCGTAACGCTGCCGCCCGGGCTGTTGATGATGAGGGTGATGGGCTCGGTCGCACTTTGATGTTCCAGCACCAGCATGGACTTAATAAGGCCGTTGCAGGTCGCATCGTTGACCTCGCCCTCCAGCAGTAGCACACGACTGTTGAGCAATTCGCTTGCCATATCGACAGCGGCAACACGGCCGTCCTTGGACTTCTTTATGATGCTGGGCTCACGATACATAACGGGCATGGTAATTCCTTTCTAGATGGGATTGACAAGGGGAACTGGCCGCACGGCTCATTGCAAACGAGGCCGTGCGGCCAAAATACTGGTCAGAACACGCGAAGCTGCAAGGGTTAATCCCTTAGCCACTTAGCTGCATTGGGATGGTCGTCGCAAAAGTACTTCTTGGCGCGGAAGGGACGCATGCCGGTCACCTTGACCAGGCAATCGGTGCGAGGCATAAGCCCAACCTCGCCTGGTGTCATCACGCAACCGCGCACATCTACGGCAGTGCGCTCGGCGCCCACGTACTTGGTGCCCAAAACCGACTCGCCACACAGTTCGCTTATGTAGTTCTGCGTCGCGATGTTGCTGCCGCCACCCATATAGACCAAGCTATCGCAGTTATCGAGGATGGTAAGCGCCGTGGATTTGCCATACACGCCATCGAGCTGGCTCAACGACTGCGCGCACATCAAAAAGCTAATTCCACGGCTGCGCACGGTCGCAATGCTGCGCTCAAAATCGGGGATGCGTCCCACATTGGGAAACTCATCGAGCACAAACTGCACGCGACGCTGCAAATGGCCGCTGGGGCTGGCATCGGCACGGCGCTGGGCAAGGTTAAACAGCTGCTTAAGGGCAACAT
This sequence comes from uncultured Collinsella sp., assembly GCA_900541195.1. Taxonomy (GTDB): domain Bacteria; phylum Actinomycetota; class Coriobacteriia; order Coriobacteriales; family Coriobacteriaceae; genus Collinsella. The sequence continues at coordinate 17,460 of UQIY01000016.1, forward strand.
TCGCAAGCCATGCATTAGCCGAATCGTTGTCGCTCACCTTGAGATCGATCACGCGCTTGCCCTCGTCAATACGATCAAGACGCATCTCGTCATTCTCAAAAACGCGCATGAGCTGGGGCGTCTTAAGCCGCGAGATAGTTGCATTGAGCGTGATCAAAATACTCTTAAGCGTCCTATCTGCCGCACCTCGAAAATCGCGATACTGCTCAACGCCATACAGATCAGCGTTCTTCGCACCAAACTTATCGAGAAACTCCCTGGACTCCACCTCTTCTACAAGATAGTCCAACGGGAATCGTCCCTCACCATCTCCCGTAACCTTGATGAGCGCAGCCAGTTTAAAGACGTTGTTCATCTTAAGGTAGCGGCGCGGGGCATTGGGGTCCTCACCCGGCGTAAGGGTGCCGGCAAGGGTCTCCAGGAGGAACAGGATTCCAACAATCGCTCGAAGCAGCAGGTCGCTCGCGTTATTCCAGAACGGATCATACCTAAGGCTACGGCCGTCAGGATCGACCCCCTCCATGATTGCCGCCACTGTGGTGGGGATATCCTCGACATCCATCACGTAGCGCAGAGGGTCGTATCCGGCCGACTGCTCGGGATTAACAGTATCGAGAACCGTTACCTCGTAGCCGTCCTCTTCAAAGCCTTTCCCCGTACGGCGCAGCAGCTCACCCTTGGTGTCTGTGACCACATAACAGCATTCGTGGTGATTGAGCAGGTTGGGCAAAATGAAACTCGCCGTTTTGCCGCTGCCGGTGCCTCCAAAGGCAAAGACATTGTTAGACACACTCGTCTCCCAATGTTTGTCGTCCTCGTAGAACGCCACCGTGGCACCCTTAGCCAGGATCACATCGCGCTGCTCGTCGCCGGACGACAGCGCCTGCATCTCCTCCTTGGTCGCCCACTTCTTGGTCTGATACTCCGTTTGCTGCGCGGCCTCGTAGCCGTACATCTTGATGACTGACATGGCGTGGCTCCTTTCTTGTCCGCGGCGTTAGTGGTTGTTAGGCAATGCGATCGACGTCTACACCCTCCCCGAGGCTCGTCGCATGCGGAAACTTGCCCGCGCCGTCGATCAGACGCTCGGTCTGCGACAAATAGCTCTCGCGCGCAGCAACTGAGGCCGTTTCATCTCGCAAATACGCAAGCAATGCATTAATCATCAACTTGTCGAGCAGGTCGTACCCTTTCGCCTGAGCGAGGTTGAGGGTGTAGCGCTCCTGGAGTCTCCGCACCTTAGTTGCCAAATCGATTTCCATCTTTTCCTCCATGTAATAAAAAGTGTGTCGTTCGTCCAAAAGTGCCTCAAACGGGCGTTTGACGCATAGCTCAAAGTTGAAACGCGGACTCGTATCGAACACGCGTCGTTGCACTTTGAGGTAGCGCTTGTAAAACATGACGGCATCATCTTCATCCGCCGTAAAGCCACGCGATCCATCGCGGTGCAGCCGGTCGCATGGCTTTCTGCCATCGGTATGGCGCACGAAGGAGGACGGGATATAGGCACCCTGCTTGGTGCTGTACTTCATCCCTGTCGCAACTTCCTCGAACAAGAGAACGCCAGCCGATTTGAAGCCCGCAGTACGCCCGTGCCTAAACATGCTCACTACAGTCGCCACGCTTTCCATGCGACTATCGCGCGGGGGGAAATACAGTGGCAGCAAAGCGAGTGTCGCGGCAGTCAAAAGTTCGCGGGCCTCGTGTACATCGGCTCGATACTGCTCGGGCACCAGCCCGGGAACATCGGGCGATCGCTTTTCCAACACGGCGACGAGCGTCTTGGCTAGGCGTTCAACGTTCTTCCCACCGCAGTACGGACACGGAAGAGACCGTTCTACCTTTCCGTTCATTTCGCACATGTCGCGGAGATCCTCATCGATCGCACTGAGGAATGCTTTGTAGATGTCGTCTTTACTCTTCACGAATGACCTTCCTTTCTGTGGTGGGTGCTTATAAGGAGTCTGTTCTAGGCTTTAGAATGTTTGGACGCTAGAGCGATGATTATCGATCTAGCCTGCAGTTTCATAAGTGGAATCCTCCTGTTTGATAATGCAATTTGCCTAAAGACTGCAAAGCGTTCGCATCAAGCAGTTGGTATTGAGTTGGATTTGGATTGCTTCGAGAATAGCACAATGCGCTGTTCTCATCATTAGAATTATTTAAATTTTTCTGCTAATATAAACTCACTGAGAAGAAAGGGCTCTATACATGCGTGAAACTACATCATCATTGCCACGCCTCACTGCCGCCGCCCTCTCGCGCGCGCTTAACCTGGAACAAGACAGTCGTCTGCTCACCGTACGTCTACCCGGCGCCGTGGATGCCGAAGATCTCGCTAAGTGCTTTACCTTAAACGGTAACGGCGTGCCCAATATTTGTGAGCTTGAGCCCGGCAAGCAGAACACGGACAATGGCGACGCGGCGCCGGTGTTTATCGATGCCACAGCCTGCGTTCGGAAACGCTTTCGCGAAATCAACAGCGCATGTGAGGCGCTCATTAATGATCTGGAGCCTGGTTACCTGGGCTTCTGCGATTGGGAGGCCTATCTCTGGTGCCTGTATGCACTAGCCCTCTCCGGTCGAACTCGAGCTGCCGTACTGCTGCCGTTCGAGTCTTTGGACAACGCCGAGCAGGCACGCGCGATTCTGTTGCGCGAGGGGCTCATCGAAAGCGTCCTATATCACCCGCTCGCCGAATCTCCGATGCACGGCATGTACGCACTTGTTGTATTGTCGACGGGAAATCGCAGCGTTGCATTCCGCAATGCCGCCACGCCCATGCCACGCCTTCGGTTTGCCGACGGGGCTCGATACCCCAATCTTCCCTTGGCTTTCTCCCCTGACTGGAGCGGCATCGAGTACGACTCACGCAAAACGGTTTCCATTGAAACCGTCGAGCTCGAAACGCGCAAGCTACTCCAACACCACGCCGCGCTCTCCAAAGGCAGGGTTGGCCTGATCTCCGTAGCTCAAAACTACAGCGCAACGCTGGGCGACAGTTTTATGCGCGTGGTGCCGTTTATGCCCCGAGACAGCACCACCTCGGACGACATCGACGCTGTCGAGGTGCGCCGCATTTCATCTCAGGATTTCCGCAACGGCTATTTGCTACCCAAGGATGTTGCGGAAGGCGCGTCGGAGCTGGATTCCGAACCTGTAAAGGTAGATCCAGACGTGTTGGCTCGTTACGAGCTTCATTGCGGCGATATCGTCATGCCGCGCATACTCGGTCGTTACGGCGCGTCAAACCTACTTGTGGTCGGCATCGATGATGCAAAGCAGCATCTAGTTGCCTCGCACAACACCACTGCCATTCGCCCGGCGATTCCAACGATGACCGACGAGGAGCGCATGGTGTATTCAGAAATGGTCGCAGCATACCTCACCGACGGCCATGGGTCCATAGTTTTGCAGGTATTGTCCGACAATCAGTACAGCCACGCCATTCGTCCTTCCGATCTATTCGAAATCGAAATCCCGCCGGCGCTTGACCCGCACACGCGCGAGTATAGCGAATCCATCAATCGCTTTGCCGAGGTCGTAGGGGCAAAGAAAAAAGCCGAGGCCGCTGTCGCCCAAGCTCAGCGCAACCTCGAAGCCGCAAAAAAGGCCGTCACCCAGGCGGTCGACCAGACCTGCGAATAGCGCATAGGCAGTAGAAACGTCTTAAGCCGGCGACAGGAACTGGCCCTGCCGCCGGCTTAACTATCTAGCCTATTCCCATCCCGTGGTCTGAGGATTCCATTTGCGCACATTCGCCGAATGATTAAAGCACGGTGCATACAACCGATTGACGATCTCTTCTGCCCCAGCAATGTTCCCCGCGAGATCAAGTACCCCCGCCTGCCTCGCCATCTTTATGTACTGCGCAGAACCATTTTGTTTCCACCAGAGAGGCGCCACGAACTCTTCCGGCATTGCCACCTTGCGGGCAGATGCTTCTTTCTCGACCCTCTCGACAAGCGTAGTCCCATCGACGAAGCAAGTTTTCGCGTACACCAAGATGTCGACTATATCCTTGATTCGCGAAGAGGCACGGCCCTCATGCATCTCTATCATTGCGAGCAATTTATCTGCAAGGGCACTCTCCACTCGGCATACTCGATAGTCGCAGACTGGGAGCCCCTCGATATTCAAACGATCGATCGGCGCAAGAACCTCAGGCTCAAGTCCCCGCACTTCATCAATTACCAAGTCAATTGAAATTGGCTGCAGCTTCTTGGTTCCCATAAAGGGGGTGAACCACACCTTCGCACCGCACCGATACTCATCTTCTTTTTTGATCTGCTCTGCACGATCAAAGACAAACGAAACGAAATCCTCCAGATCAATCGAAGCCGCCCGCGCCAGATCGGCAACAGCCTCTTCGAGGCTCTCCTCTTGAGCAACCAAGTCAATATCTCTTGTGACACGCGCATCGAGTGTTCGCGCCAGGACGCTTTGGCCACCCTTGAGTACAAAGCGGCCGTCATCTTCTGAAAAAACGCGACATAGGAAGCGATGAAAGTAGAAACCGACGATCGCCCGATTAGTATCCATCGGCGATTCTCTTGCGGCATCCCTAACAGCCATCTCCAGTGCGGCAGGTGTTTTGTACTTCACCATGTCCTCCGTTTCTCATTACCCGTTCAGCGCCGTCAACAAGGGCATCATCAACTCGCGTCGTTTGGCGGTTTTAGAGTTCTCCTCTACAAGATCTTTCAGCCGCTGTATCTCGAGCCCTCGCCCAAGCGCGTCGTTATAGGCATCGATAATTAATGAGGGGTCCTCGCAATCGAGACAAAGATCGACAAGCGTGCGCTCGGGTTTAGTTACCGGCAGGCCGTCGAGCCAAACGATGTCCTGCTCAGCAATCTCGCGCTTTACAAAGGAAAGGGATTCGTTTCTTGTGTTGATACGCATGGGCGCGGTCATCCTATAGGGGGACAGATAGAAATCGCCTATTTGCTGTAGGTTCGCCGCCGTCGTACCGCTCACGGCGATGCCATCCCACCGGCGTTTTCTCTCCCACGCGCAAAGGGAGGGATTGGTGAGCTTCCAGAAAGCGTTGAGCTCGTCGGTGTCTCGGCGCTGCGTGCCCGACATCCGGTAGGCGCCGTGGCATATCCGTTCAAGACGCCCCGCGCGGCATGAGTGCGCCAGTGCATCTCGAGAGATGTCCATGCGAGCCGCCTGAGCTGTGGTAAACACGCCCTCGCTCTCGGAAAGCTCGCTTATCGCCGTTATGTTGCTAAAGTACTTCATGTTGCAATTGTAGGATATTTTCATACTTTTGCAACGTGTTTTTGATTCATATGAATCGTTCGCCTTGTTTATCCCATTTCTGTCACCACTTTGCTACCGGCTCACCATCCTCCGCTATCGAGGTCTAATACTTTTCCGCGAAGTGAACGTCTGTTTTTGGGCCCCTGGAGCATCCGCATTTTTCAACGACATAAACGCAGGATTCTGGCATCAAAACTGCAGGAAACGGCACCCGGAAAGTGTCGATGTTTCGGGGGTCCGATTTCACTCGTTCACTTCTCGGAAAAGTATTAGACCTCGCTGTCGGCCGCCCCAAAGACCTGTCCTTCCCTTCCCCGCGCCACGCAAAACCGGCCTTCCCCTTGCCTGCGCGCCCCGCGTCACGCGCTTCGCCACCCAAAAACTCATCCAACATTAATCTTGGCTCAAGAATCGCTTAATCTATAACCTGCACTATAGAGTTCGAGCAAGGGCGGGGCGGCGCCGCGCAACGCAGGCCGCCGAACGCAACGCTCGCGCCCGGGCAGATCGCCCGGCGTCGCGCCCATCGAACGAAAGGACAGGTCATGGACGACCTCGAAAAAGTTGAAACCATCCGCACCAAGTGCAACGTGAGCTACACCGATGCCAAGGCAGCGCTCGACGCCGCCGACGGCAACGTCCTGGATGCCATCATTTGGCTCGAGTCGCAGGGCAAGACTCAGACTACGTCGGCGCACACCGCCACCGAGTCTGAGCCGGTCGATGAGCCCTCGGCCGAGATGGTCGCCGCGCAGGCCGCCTACGAAAAGTCGAGCGAAAAGACCGACTTCTCCAAGAAGATGGACAGCGTTTGGGAGTATCTCAAAAAGCTCTTCCGCCTGAGCCTGGATACCAAGTTTATCGCCACGCGCCGCGATGCGATCATCCTCAACATTCCCATCCTGATCCCCATCGTCGCGCTGTTTGCCTGGGGCGCCACGATATGGCTGATGCTGATTGGTCTGTTCTTTGGCATGCGCTACCGCATCGACAGCGACGGTGACGTGCCCGGCAGCATCAACAACCTTATGAATCACGCCGCCGACGCCGCGGACGACATCAAGCAAAATCTGAACGACGACAAGTAATCGCAGACGGGAGCACGCATGGCACGGATCCTGATCGTAGAGGACGAGGAGAAAATCGCCCGCTTTGTGACGCTCGAGCTGGAGCACGAGGGCTACCAGGTGGAGCACGCCGCCGATGGCCGCACCGCCGTGGACCTGGCGCTGGAGCGCGACTACGATCTGATTCTACTCGATGTACTGCTGCCGCAGCTCAACGGTATGGAGGTGCTGCGGCGCGTACGCAAGCACAAGGATGTGCCGGTGATTATGGTCACCGCGCGCGATGCCGTGATGGACAAGGTGGCCGGGCTCGATGCCGGTGCTGATGATTACCTGACCAAGCCGTTTGCCATTGAGGAGTTGTTCGCACGGATCCGTGTGGCGCTGAAGCGCTCGGAGGCTGTGCGGGCGGCTTCGGTCGTTGGTGGCGCCGGGGCGGGCATGGCGAGCGGCGCGGATGCCGGCGCCGTCGCGATGCCCCCGGTCAGCGGCTCGACCCAGGCATCCGCCTCGCCCTCCCCCGCCGCACTCACCGTGGGATCGGTCGTGCTCGATCCCGATCGCCGCGAAGTCACGGTCGGAGGCTCACCCATCGTGCTCACGGCCCGCGAGTTCGACGTCCTCGCCCTGCTTATGGCGCATGCCGAGACCGTGCTCACGCGCGAGCGCATCGCGCACGAAGCGCTGGGCTACGAATACGTGGGCGACACCAACAACGTCGACGTACACATCGCGCACCTGCGTGCCAAGATCGAGGACGCCGGCAGCGCCCGCATCATCCAGACCGTGCGCGGGGTGGGCTATGTCTGCCGTGCGTAACGCCGAGGCCAAGCGCGTCACCTCCATCGCCCGCGCCATCAACTGGAGCTATATGTGGCGCCGTCTGATGAGCTACGTCTGGCTCGATCTGTTGCTGGTGGTGATTGCGGCGGCGATCCTCGTCTATGGATACAACCAGACGCTGCCCGATGGCGCGTTTACCGCAGGCTGGATTCCCGGCGCCACCGTTCACGGCATGTCGCTGACGCCCGCGCGCGGCTGGGACCTGGCAACGCTCACCTATACCGTCGAGCTTGCGCGTACCACCAAGACTTTCCCCCTCGCACAGGACCTCGTCGCGCTATGGCCTCTCTACCTTGTCGTTGTGGGTTGGCAGGTCATCAGCGTGCTCAACATGCTCGGCGGCGCCCGCCGCGTGCGCCGCACCATGGCGCCGCTCAACGATCTGGCCCTGCGCGTGGACGAACTCGGTCGCATGCAGCTCTCCGGCGACAAGATGGAAACGCTGGAGCAGGCCATCGAGCGCGCAAGCGTCGACTCGCCGAGCGTCACCACCGGCGACGCCGACCTGGCAAGCATCGAGGTCGCACTCAACCGCCTGCTGCGCCAGATGCAAGAGGCCAAACTGCAGCAGATGCGCTTTGTCAACGATGCGAGCCACGAGCTGCGCACGCCCATCGCGGTGATTCAGGGCTACGTAAACATGCTCGACCGGTGGGGCAAAGACGACCCGGACGTGCTGGCGGAGTCCATCGCATCCCTCAAGGCCGAAAGCGAGCACATGCAAGAGCTTGTGGAGCAGCTGCTGTTTTTGGCACGCGGCGATGCCGGGCGCACGGTCCTGCGGCGTGCGGATACCAACCTTGCCGCACTGGTCGGCGAGGTATGCGAGGAATCGCAGATGATCGATACCGAGCACACGTATCGGCTGGCCTTTGACGCTGCGCTTGTCAGCGACCCGCGCTGCGACGCGTCCGTCGACGTGGCGCTCGTGAAGCAGGCGCTGCGCGTGATCGTGCAAAACGCCGCCAAGTACTCGGATGCGGGAACGACCGTCACATTTGGCATAACGCCGGATGCGGGCGCGGGCACGATCGACATAAGTGTTGAGGACGAGGGCATCGGCATGAACCAGGAATCCGCAGCTCACGCGTTTGAACGGTTCTACCGCGCCGACAACGCACGCGATGCCGGCGCGCAGGGCTCGGGTCTGGGGCTTGCCATTGCCAAGTGGATCGTCGATAGCCATGGCGGCGTCATCGGCGTGACCTCGGTCGAGGGCGTCGGCAGCCGCTTTACGATTCGCCTGCCGCGGTAGGAAGCCCCTCGGCATAAATAAAGGGATAGGGCCACGCGGCCCTATCCCTTTTTGCTAGCTATGGCAGCTTGTGCGCTACTCGCGGCACAGATGCACGGCGAAGCCGGCGAACTCGCGCTTAAAGTACACGAGCTTGGTGCCGCCGTCGGGCAGCAGCACGCGCGACTCCTCGTTGACCTCGAGCCCGCGCTCGGCAAACCACTTCTCGGCCGCATCGATGTCGTTGACGGCAAAGCCAATGTGGCCCTTGGTGCCACGACCGTTCTGTTTCATGACCTCGACCAGCGAATCGTTAAAGTACGAAACCGGGGTCTCGATGACGGGCAGGCCCATCATCGTCGAGAACAGCTCCGCGATCTCCAAGGCATCTGCCGGGTCAGTGGCGTTAATGCCCACATGGGCAACGCGCATGCCAAAGAGCTCGACCGGATTGGCGTTCTGCTCATTCATACAGGCAGCGCCTACTGAGCCATAACGTCGAGAACGGCCTTCTCGGCAGCGACGCGGTTCATGCCGGTCATGAAGGGCACGCCGCTCACGTACGGGCAGGTGAGGCCCTCGGGGGCAACGGTGGTGGCGATCAGCAGGTCGGCGCCCTCGTCGCAAGCGTCCTTGGCCTCGGAGATGGCGCACTGCACGATCTCATACTTGCCGGCATAACCGTTGGCGTCGAGCATGGTAGCGACCTTCTGGGCAACGAGCGTGGAAGTAGCAGCGCCAGCACCGCAAGCCAAAACGATCTTCTTCATAGGTAATGTCTCCCTTCATGGTTTACTTTAGGTAAGTGTACCGCAGCGAGCGATGGCACTCGGCCTCGATGAGCTTTTATGCCAGTTTGCTTGCGCGCTGCGTATAATACATCTAGTACGTGTTGTCATACCGCTCGCTTTATGAGCGACTAAGGACCCTAACATGCCCGATTCCCGCACCCTCTGGACCGCCGTCGTTATCATCTGCATCGCCGTGTCGGTGTTCTTTAGCGTCAAAAAACGCACCACGTTCAAGCGTCTGCAGCAGCTTATGGCTGCCAAGCAGTGGGACGAGTTCGATCGTTTGCTCGACGGCAAACTCACCAGCATGCTGTACCCGCGCTACAACCGCGACTACCTGCGTCTGAACTCCTATCTGCTGCGCGAGGACCACGAGCGCGCCGATGAGATGTTCGATTTGCTGCTGGGGCTCAATCTGCCCAAGATGCAGCGCGTCGACCTGGTGATCAAAGCCTTTAACTACTACGTTGGCCAGGAGGACCGCAAAAAGTCCAAGGAGCTTCTGCACGAGATCAAGGGCTTTGAGGGCGGTCAAGCCGAGGCAGTCGCGCACGAGTGCCAGCTGATGTACGACACGATGATCCTCAAGCGCCACAACGACATCCCCGAGCTGGAGCGCATGCTCAAGGATGCCGGTGACGACAAGGTCAAGAGCTGCCGCCTGGAATACCTGCTGGCCCTGCAGTACAAGAACAAAGGCGACGAAGCCAAGTTCCAAGAGTTCCTGGAGAAGTCGGGCCAACACTCGATGGCCGTCAACGCGTAACGGACGGCTTGTGCTAGACTTCTAGTCTCACGGGGGCGTGGCGGAATTGGCATACGCAGGAGACTTAAAATCTCTCGCCGCAAGGATTGTGGGTTCGAGTCCCACCGCCCCTACCATATGGAGCTTTCGAGCCCGTGTTCCCAAGGGATGCGGGCTCGTTTCTTTTAGATGCCGGTGGGGCTCTAAGTTGCGGTGGAATAGTTCCTGTTTTGGCAGTTTACCAGCCTATTAGGAACTATTTCACCGCAACTTATGGGGGAATGGTTAAAGGGTGCTGAGACTGGGGGTCCAGCCGATGGTGGGGGTCGCGCCGTCGAGAACCTCGTTGATGGTGGCGGCCATGCCGGCGAGCAGGCTGTTCTCGCTTACGGTGAGCGTGTCGTAGCCGCCGGATCGCATGAGCTCTCGAATCACCACGGCGCCTGCCAAGATCACGCCCGCGCGCTTGGGTTGCACGCCCGGTAACGCGGCGATGCCCGCAACATCCAGCGCGGACATGCGCTCGATAGCGGCCGAAACCTGCTCCAGCGAAAGCTCGCGCAGGTGCACAAAGCTCGAATCATACGGCTCCAGTTCGTGGACGAGTGCCACGAGCGTAGTGACGGTACCACCCACCGCCACCAGGCGCTCGGCGCGCTCAAAGTCGACAGGCAGGCTCTCAAAATAGCCCGCAAACTGCTCGTTTGCCCAGCCGGCAGCAGCCGCAAGCTCGTCCGTTGACGGCGGCAGCGCCGAGAAAAACCGCTCGGTCACGCGGCGGCAACCGATATCCAGCGAGCGCGTTCCCTCCAGAGCGAAGATGCCGCGCTCCGGTGCATAGACGCCCGTCGCGAGCTCCGTGGATCCGCCGCCCGAATCGGCAACGATGATGCGCTCGCCCGCAAAGTCGTGTGCCACGCCAAAAAACGTCAGGCGCGCCTCGACCTCGCCCGGAATCACCTGCGGCTCGAGCCCCAGCTCGCGCAGGCCGTCCAGCAGTAGCGCGGCATTGGACGCATCACGCGCGGCACTCGTGCACGTGGTGCAGATGCACACGGCCCCAAAAGCACGGGCCTCGTCCACAAACATCCGGCACGCAGCGAGCACGCGCTCAACGGCCGCCTCGCAAAAGCGGCCCGTCGCATCCACGCCCTCGCCCAAGTCGGTAATCTCGGTATGCTTGGACGATTCCACGATCGCCCCGCCCTCGACCTGGGCAAGCACCAGGCGCGACGACACCGTTCCCAGGTCAATCGCCGCCACCTTATATCGTTTGTCGCAATGCGTCATTGCAGGCTCCCCTCCGGGCGCTATTTGCCGTTGGACACAACCGTCTGGCCCTCGACGCCGTTAAATCCAAACAGTATATCGAGCGTCTGGATGTACCACGGCGCGTCCTTGCCGACCTCTTCGATCTCTTTGGCGACTTCGCTGGCCTTCTTGGCGTTCGAGGACTTTTTGCTCGACGACGAGTCCGAATCATCGTCCAGGCCCAGCACGTCAATCTTGGTCTCGCCGGGCATCACCAGGCCCAGGTCCTCGGTCGCCGCGTCTTTAATGCCCTCCTCCGAGAGCAGTTTGTCGACGCTTTTCTGCAAGTCGTCGTTGTACTGCTGGCGAATCTCGACCTGCTTGGCCAAGATATCGCTCGAGCGCTTGGCAACGTAGAGGTCGCGCACGGGAAAGTACAGGCTCACGAGCACCAGGACGACGACAATGCCAATAAACAGCCCGCGCTGGGGTCCATGGGTAAAGTCGTAGATCGCCTTGACCACCGCGTTGTCGTTGGCGTAGCGCATAAAGTCCGAACCGGAGAGACGGCTCGAGGGCCTGGTCGACTTTTCGTGTGTTTGAGCCGAGGGACGCTGAGCATGCGTCGGGCGCGCCGAACGTGGCGGGCGGTCCGTCGGCATATTCATTTGAGCACGGGGGCGTGAGGTGCTTGCCGGACGCTGTGCGCGGCGATCGGTACCGGCACAGTCGGACCCGCCGAGCTGCACGGTACCTGCGCGACGAGACGACGGCTCACGCGAACCGGCGGAATAATACCTGTTGTCGTAAATCTGATCCATGTGCGCCTTGTGCGGTTGAGGTTTGTTTGCGCTAAGTCCTTTAGTTATAGCACGAGCGCCCGCGCCGCCTTCGCCAGCCTTTGCTCGACATAAAAAAGGCGCTGAGCCATATGACCCAGCGCCCAATGGCGCTCAACAGTGCCTGGCGGAAGCGAGACGAATCCGAGTCAGCCCCGCCCCCGCACACGCCGCTGCCTAGCGAATGTTGTAGAACGCAGACTTGCCGGCGTAGCGCGCGCTGCCCTCGAGCTCGTCCTCGATACGGATGAGCTGGTTGTACTTGGCGATACGGTCGCTGCGGCACGGGGCGCCCGACTTGATCTGGCCGGCGTTAACACCCACGACCAGGTCAGCGATGGTGGAGTCCTCGGTCTCGCCGGAACGGTGACTCACGATGCAAGCGTAGCCGGCCTCCTTGGCAGTCTCGATAGCCTCGAGCGACTCGGTGAGCGTGCCAATCTGGTTGACCTTGACCAGGATCGCATTGGCGGCGCCCAGCTCGATGCCCTTCTTAAGGCGCTCGGTGTTGGTGACGAACAGGTCGTCGCCTACGAGCTGCACCTTGTTGCCAATGCGGCGGGTGAGCTCGACCCAGCCGTCCCAGTCCTCCTCTGCCATACCATCCTCGATGGAGATGATGGGATAGGTGTCGACAAGCTTCTCCCAGTAATCGACCATCTGAGCGCTCGTGTACTCAACGCCCTCGCCCTTGAGCTCGTACATGCCGGTCTCGGCGTTGTAGAACTCGGTCGATGCCGGATCCATGGCGTACATGAAGTCGACGCCGGGCTTAAAGCCAGCCTTCTCCACGGCCTTGGTAATGTACTCGAACGGCTCGGCGTTGGTCTTGAGATTGGGCGCGAAGCCGCCCTCGTCGCCCACGCCGCCGCCCAGGCCGGCCTCGTGCAACACGCCCTTGAGGGTGTGGTAGACCTCGGCGCACCAGCGCAGGCCCTCGGCAAAGCTCGGAGCACCCACGGGCATAATCATGAACTCCTGGAAGTCAACGTTGTTGTCGGCATGCACGCCGCCGTTGAGGATATTCATCATGGGCGTGGGCAGCAGGTGGGCGTTAACGCCGCCCAGATACTGGTACAGCGACAGGCCCGCCGACTCTGCCGCGGCGCGGGCAACGGCCAACGATACGCCCAGAATGGCGTTGGCACCGAGCTTGGTTTTGTTGGGCGTGCCGTCGGCGGCAATCAGTGCAGCGTCAACGGCACGCTGATCGAAGGCATCGAGGCCCACGACGGCATTGGCGCACTCGTTGTTGACATGCTCGACGGCCTGCGAAACGCCCTTGCCCAAGTAACGACTCTTGTCGCCGTCGCGCAACTCGCAAGCTTCGAAAGCGCCGGTCGAAGCGCCCGAAGGCACCATCGCGCGGCCGAAGCTGCCGTCCTCGAGCACGACCTCGACCTCGACGGTGGGGTTGCCGCGACTGTCGAGCACTTCGCGACCGTAGACGTCCAAAATATCGCTCATGTTGTCTCCCTCTCACTTGGAAACGGGTTGAATGTTTGGCGACCGACTGACCGTGCACCGTCGGTGTGCCTCCGTAAGTTAGCCATGTCGCACTTTTTTGCATTATGCCCTAAGTTAGCCGAGGGATACATATGAATTGGAGAAATCATTCTTTGGGGCGCTTGTTTTTGCACCGAACATTCATCTCTAGAGGTCGCCCCCCAACCATTAAATTCTTCTATCGGCATACCGTCTTTACCTGGCTTGCGAATGAAAGAGCCAATAATGTACTTTTACATCGTGCAAAGTTCTGGATATCGTGCAATTCTAAGGGTCTGAAGTTCTGGATATCGTGCATAATCAGGTTATAAAAGTTCTGGATATCGTGTACGAGGTAGCCATGCTTAAACGAAAAGCCTATGACAAACTACTAAAATGGAAGCATGAAAGCGCTGGTAAAACAGCACTTCTTATTGAAGGAGCCCGCCGCGTCGGAAAGAGCACGCTTGCCCGCACGTTTGGAGAAACCGAATACAAGTCCTGCCTTGTCATTGATTTCTTTCAAGCACCTGCCGAAGTTAAGCAATATTTTGAGGACTATCGCACTGACTTCGACTCGCTCTTCCTCTATCTCTCGGTTTTCTATAACGTCAAACTCTATGAACACGAGACACTTATCGTCTTTGACGAGGTCCAGATGTACCCGCAAGCACGCGGACTCATCAAGTATCTCGTTGCAGACGGACGTTACGACTACATCGAAACTGGATCCCTGCTCAGCATCAAGCAGAACATTAAAGATATCGTCATCCCATCCGAGGAAGAGTCTCTGGAACTTGAGCCCCTCGACTTTGAGGAGTTTCTTTGGGGCATGGACGAAAAGGGACTGGCCGATCTCATTCGCATGAGTTTTAACAAGATGAAGCCGCTCCCCGATGCCCTACATCGCAGAGCGCTCTCCCTTATGCGCGAATACATGCTCGTAGGTGGCATGCCTGAGCCGGTATCCATCTATGTTGAACAGCGCGCTTTTGCGCCCGTCGACGCTTCGAAGCGCCGAATCGTCCAGCTCTATCGCAACGATATCTCTCGTTTTGCAACCGGTTACGAATTCAAAGTCGTCTCCGTACTCGATGGCATCCCGGGTCAGCTCTCTAGGCACGAAAAACGATTCAAGCTTTCCTCACTTGATAAAAACGCACGCATGCGCACCTACGAAGAAGCCTTCTTTTGGCTGGCAGACGCGCGAATTGCCAATATCTGCTATGCCGCAAGCGAACCGAGCGTGGGCCTTTCACTCAGCATGGAGCAAACGGCCCTCAAGTGCTACATGGCAGACACCGGCCTGCTTGTAACGCTTGCCTTCTCTGACAACAACGATACCGATGAAGACGTTTACAGAGCCGTGCTTCGCGGCGACATCGGATTGAACGAAGGAATGCTTACCGAAAACTACGTTGCCCAATCTCTAAAGGCCAATGGACACAGGCTCTTCTTTTATTCCCAAAGCGGAAAGAAGGAGGGGGAGGAGCGCATGGAAATCGACTTCCTCGTTACCCGACCCTATGTCAATGCCGCCGGAAAGCCGCGCATCAGCCCCATCGAAGTTAAGTCGCCACGCAGATACGGAACCATCTCCCTCGACCGATTCCGCGCGCGCTTTAACAAGAAGATTGGGATGGCTTACGTGTTGCACCCTAAACAACTCGAGTGGGATGCCGAAGCGCAGCTGGCACATCTTCCGTTGTATATGGCTTTTTGCTTGTAGAGACCTCTCTACGAATGGATGCCGCGAGAGACGCAGGCCTCACTCGCTTGCTTTTGCTTGGTCCCACAGGTCGTTGAGTTGAGCGGTTGAGCAGGCGGCGAGGTCATCGCCCGCCTCGTGCACGGCGGCCTCCATCGCAGCCCAACGACGGCGGAACTTGGCCGTGCTGGCGCGAAGGGCGCTCTCGGCGTCAATCCCCTCTTTGCGCGCAACGTTGACTAGGGCAAAGAGCAGGTCGCCAAACTCCATTTCGCGCTCGGGCGAGCCGGGCTCCTCGGCCTCAAACTCGGCACGCTCCTCTGCTACCTCGTCCCACACATCCTGGACCGTCTCCCATTCAAAGCCCACGGCAGCCGCCTTGCGCGACACCTTCTGCGCCTGCATCAGCGCCGGCAGATGCGTGGGCACGCCGTCGAGCAGGCCCTCGGGCGCAGCCTCGCCTGCTGCCACGGCCTTGTCCTTGGCAGCCTTCTCGGCAAGCTTAACCTCGTCCCAGATCTTGAGCACCTCGTCGGAGTTATCGGCGTCCGCATCGCCAAACACGTGTGGGTGGCGGCGAATGAGCTTGGCGTCGATATCGCGCGCCACATCGGCCAGCGTAAACTCACCGGCGTCCGCCGCAATCTGCGCATGCAGCACCACCTGCATGAGCACGTCGCCCAGCTCCTCGCGCAGATGCGCGGCATCATCGGCCTCGATGCAATCGAGCGCCTCGTAGGCTTCCTCAATCATGTTCTTGCCGATGCTCTGATGCGTCTGTTCGCGGTCCCACGGGCAGCCGTCGGGCTGACGCAGGCGCCAAATGGTCTGCACCAGATGCTGCAGCTCGGCCGATGCATCCACCAGCGTGGACAGATCGCGCGAGCCCTCGGCATTTTGCTGAGCCATGTGCTGCGCCATGGTTAGTCCTCCTCCATGATCACGTGGCGGAACGCGCCGCCCTCGTAGATGCCGCAGCTGTGCGAGCCGTCCTTGGGAATGCTCACGCTGCCGGGGTTGAAGAGCCGCAGGCCCGGGTGCGCGGCGCTCTCCTCGTTGACCTTGATGTGCGTGTGGCCGTAGACGAGCGCGGAGCCCTCGGGCAGCGCGGGCGCGTGGTCGACGCTGTTGTGCATGCCGGCGCCAAAGACGTGGCCGTGCGTCAGGAACAGCTCGCGACCGGTCTCGTCGAACAGCGTGGCGTAGTCGGCCATGAGGGGGAAGTCGAGGACCATCTGGTCGACCTCGGCATCGCAGTTGCCGCGGACGGCGATGATGCGGTCGGCCAGGGCGTTGAGCAGCGGGATTACGCGCTTGGGGGCGTAGTCGCGCGGCAGGT
The DNA here is from genome assembly GCA_900541195.1 of uncultured Collinsella sp. Classification (GTDB taxonomy): domain Bacteria; phylum Actinomycetota; class Coriobacteriia; order Coriobacteriales; family Coriobacteriaceae; genus Collinsella. The sequence continues at coordinate 34,030 of UQIY01000016.1, forward strand.
CGTTGCGCGGACCGTGATAGAGCAGGTCGCCCAGCAGGACGATGCGGTCGGGCTGCTCGGACTCGATGTCGGCGACCAGGCGCTCAGTCCAATATGCCGAACCGTGGATGTCGGAAGCGATAAGGTATTTCATGGGGAGTTCCTTTCGGATGGGGTTGATGTGGCCGGGCGCGGCGCGTCGCTCGGCCGTGTTACTCAAATCGCAGTGCCACGGCTTGTGCCGCCTGCGTCACGCGCTGGAGCGGCACGTTATGCTCGCGAGCGAGGCGGGAGCAGTCTTCGTACTCGGGCGCCGCACGCTCACTACCGTCGGGCAGGGTCGCCACCTTGACGGACACCTCGCCCCATGGCGTTGTTACGCGCTCAAAGCGGCGTGGTAGGCAAACGCGCTCCATAACCTGGCGGCGGATGCCATTGGTCGTGGTTTCCAAAAAGATAATCGTCTGTAGGCGCTCGATATCCTCGTGGGTACAGATTACCTGCAGCTGCCAGCCGGGACGGCCCTTCTTGCAATAGAGGGGCAGCCAGTGCACCTCGCGCGCACCGGCCTCGCGCAGGCGGTCGGCGGCGTAGGCGAGCACCTCGGGCGACGCGTCGTCGATATCGCATTCCAGCTTGACGATGGTCTCGGGCGCACCGGTCTCGCGGGACAGCGGAGATTTGCTATCGCATGGCATACGGTCCGGCTCCTTTCCGCACGGGCTCGTTTTGTTCATTCAAACGCTAGCACATCGCGGGCGGCGTGGATGTGGCGGAGCGCGATGAGCGCGATTTTCCCTGTCCGCAAGAAACCGACACCCCGGCGCGCTCGTCGCATCGAGAGCCGCGCCGCTACAATGGAGCGAATTCGCCTGACGCAAAGGAGCTGCCATGTCTGCTTGCCCGCTGGTCGATTGCCATACCCACACCTCGTTTTCGGACGGGCACGCCTCGTTTGAGGACAACGTTCGCGCCGCTGCTGCGGCCGGGTGCCACGTCATGGTCTCGACTGACCACCTCACCCTACCCGCCAGCATGGACGCCAACTGCGAAGTGCAGGTTGTCGAGGGCGACCTGCCGGCACATCGCCTGGCCTTTGAGGACGCCCGCAAGCTTGCCGCGCAGATTGCGCCGGAGCTCGAGCTTATCTATGGCTTTGAATGCGATTGGTACGAGGGCTGCGAGCCTTTGGTCGAGCGCTGGTCAGCGGGTGCCATAGTGCGCTTGGGCAGTGTGCACTGGACTGGCGATCCGGGCGATATCATGGCCGGTGCTGCGGGCACGGCGGGGACGGAGGACGTCGCTCGTCCCGATACGCCCGATTCGCTTTGTGGCTGGGTCGACGATGACACCGACCTGCATGTTTGGGAAAACCTGGGCGTACGCGGCGTGTGGGAGCGCTATGTCGATAACTGGTGCCGCGCCTGTGAAAGCCCGCTTAACTTTGATGTAATGGCCCACCCCGACCTGGTCATGCGCTTTTCGAAGGAAGGCTTTGCGCCCGACTTTGACCCCGCGCCATTCTGGGAGCAGATGGCAGAGTGTGCACACGACACGGGCCGCCGCGTTGAGGTCTCGACTGCCGCGCCGCGCAAGGGGCTCGACGACTACTACCCCGCGACCGGATTGCTGCGTTGCTTTGCCCATGCCGAGGTGCCCATTACCTTTGGTTCGGATGCGCACCGCGCCTGCGATATCTGCTGGAACATCCGCGAGGCCCAGGCCCACGCCTACGACTGTGGCTATCGAACCTTCGACATCCCCCACCTCACCGGAGAATGGGAGCCCACGCCCCTCGCCTAAGACTAGTCGTTGGGGACACTCTTCACAAATGACCCCTTGGGGACGGAGGAAAACAGGTCGTTTTGCTCACCACCGACGCCCGTGCAACACCACCCGCCAAAAAGAACGCCCGTTTACTACGATGAACCGCAAACCTCCGACCATCGGCTTAATGTGGAAAATAAAACCGCAGGTAGAAGCGTTGACGATTTGCTCAAAATCGACGTGTGGTCAGCAGATCCAGTTTCATCGTAGTAATTGGGCATGCTATTTGGCAGCGCCGGCAAAGACTGTCCCAAACGACTAGTCGTTTAAGAACGTCCCCAATGACTAGTGGCGGCGGGCGTTGAGTTCGCCGGCCAGTTCGTCGAGGGTGATGCCGTAGCGCTCAAGCGTCACGAGCAGGTGGTAGACCAGGTCGCCGGCCTCGTAGCGAATGTGATCGTGGTCGTTATCCTTACAGGCCATGATGACCTCGCTCGCCTCCTCGGCAAGCTTCTTGAGCAGCTCGTCCTCGACGTCGGTCAACAGGCGAGCGGTGTAGCTCTCCTGCGGCGATGCGTCGCGACGACCATGAATCACCTCGGCCAACCCCGTCAGCGTCTCACCGATATTTCCATCCTGAACATTCGCAGTGCGCACACCCATGGTTCAATCCTTTCTGGTTGGCCAAGCGCTTAGTCGAGCGCCCGCCCTACGCGAGTTTCTTAAAGAAGCAGGTACGGTTGCCGGTGTGGCAGGCCGGACCCGGCGAGTCGACCTTGACCAGCAGCGTATCGCTATCGCAGTCGGCCCAGAGTTCCTTGACCTCCTGCATATTGCCGCTCGTCGCTCCCTTGTTCCAGAGCTCCTGGCGGCTACGGCTCCAAAACCACGTGGTGCCGGTCTTGAGCGTCAACCCCACCGACTCCTCGTTCATCCAGGCAACCATAAGCACCTCGCCGGTGTCATACTGCTGAACAACACAAGGAATCAGCCCCTTGGCGTCGTATTTGAGCTCGGACGCAGTTGTCACTTGCTCCATTTAAAAATCCAATCTCACGGGAATACCCTGCGACGCCATATACTCCTTCACCTGGCGAATGCTGAAGGTTCCAAAGTGAAAGACGCTCGCCGCCAGCACGGCGTCGGCCTCGCCCTCGATCACGCCCTCGGCAAAGTGCTCGAGCGTGCCCACGCCGCCGCTCGCAATCACCGGAATCGACACCGCGCGTGCCACGGCGCGGGTGAGTGCCAGGTCAAAGCCGGCCTTGGTGCCGTCGCGGTCCATGCTGGTGAGCAGAATCTCACCGGCGCCGCGGCGAGCCGCCTCCTCGGCCCACGCCACCGCGTCGATACCCGTGGCGTTGCGGCCTCCCGCGGTAAAGACCTCCCACTTGTCGGCACCGGATGCGCCGGGCAAACCGACGCGCTTGGCATCGATCGCCACGACCACGGCCTGGCTACCAAACGCCGCGGCAGCCTGGCTGATCAGCGACGGATCGCGCACGGCCGCCGAGTTGAGCGATACCTTGTCGGCGCCGGCGGCAACCATGGTCCGCATGCCCGCCAAGTCGCGAAAACCGCCGCCCACGGTATAGGGAATGGCCAGCTCCTCGGCCGCATGCGCCGCCATCTCGATAGTCGTCGCACGGTCGTCGCTCGTGGCGGTAATGTCCAGGAAAACGACCTCGTCCGCACCCTCGCGGTCATAGGCACGCGCCAGCTCCACCGGATCGCCCGCATCGCGTAAGCTCACAAAGTTGACGCCCTTGACCACACGGCCGTCCTTGACGTCCAGGCAGGGAATCACGCGCTTGGTAAGCATGGGCTACTCCTCCCCTCGGGCGGCGGCCAGCGCCTGGGCCAGCGTAAAGTTGCCCTCGTAGAGCGCGCGACCGGTAATAGCACCTTCAATCGCGCCCTCACCCACTGCGGCCAGCGCACGGATGTCGTCGAGCGTCGAGATGCCACCCGATGCCACGACGGGAAAGCCCGCGACCTCGGCCACATGGCGATACGCCGCCACATCGATGCCTGTCTGCATGCCGTCACGCGCGATGTCGGTGTAGACCAGGTGCTTAAAACCCAGCTCGGTGAGCTGTGCCACGGCATCGTCGAGTGCCACGCCCGCGCCATCACGCCAGCCGTTCACCTTGACCTGGCCGTCGCGTGCGGCAATATCTGCCACCAACAGCTCGCCAAAGCCTTGGGCCGCCACCTCGGCAAAACCCGGCTCGGTCACCAGCACGGTGCCCAGCGCAATGCGACGCGCACCGTAGCCGGCCAACTCGTCGATGCGCGCGAGCGAGCGGACGCCGCCGCCCACGTCCACAGACAGACCGTCGACGCCGCAGATGGCCTTAATCGCCGCCGAGTTAGCAGCGCGCGCGTCCTCGTCCTCGCCAAAGGCGGCGGACAGGTCTACGACGTGCACCCAGCTTGCGCCCTGCTCGGCAAACGAGCGGGCAACGGCCACGGGGTCGTCGGAATATACCTTGCAGCGGCTGCGGTCGCCGCGCTCCAGGCGCACGACCTTGCCGCCGATCAGATCGATTGCGGGAAACAGGATCATCGGCCGGCCTCCTCGACGATGTTGACGAAGTTCTTAAGGATGCGCTGACCCAGCGCGGAGGATTTCTCGGGATGGAACTGGCAGCCCCACACGTTGCCATGGCGCACGATGCACGGGAAACTCCGTGTATAGTGCATGCGCGCCAACACATCGGCGGCATCGACGTCGTCGGCCACCGCGTAGCTGTGGGTGAAGTACATGTTGGCGCCCTCGGCAAAACCGGCAAGCAGCGGATCAGCCGCACCGGCGGACGTCATGTGCACCTGGTCCCAGCCCACGTGCGGCACCTTCAGGCGACTCGACTCCAAGCGCGTGCACGAACCGCACATAATACCCAGGCCATCGACCCAGGGGCCACCGGCCTGCTGGGGGGTGTTGCCATCGGCAACCGCGCCCTCGTCCGCAGGCACGCCTTCGTTGCCGCGCTCAAAAAATAGCTGAAGGCCCAGGCAGATGCCGAGCAGCGGAGTTCCGGCGGCGACGGCATCGAGCACCGCGTCCGCCTCGCCGCTCTGGCGCATAAAGGCGATCGCGTCATAGAACGCGCCCACGCCCGGGATGACCAGGCCGTCGGCATTACGGATCTGCTCCGGATCGTCCGATGTGCAGGCGGCGGCACCGGCGCGCGCAAGCCCGCGCGCAACGCTCGACAAGTTGCCCTTGTGGTAGTCAACCACCACGATCTTCGGTTCGCCCACGCGACCCCTCCACTTCTCATCATCCAAAACCACCACAAAGGTGCCTGTCCCCTTTGTGGTGGTTTTACCCTTGTGACGGTTACAGCGATCCCTTGGTGCTGGGGATGCCCTGCACGCGGGAATCGAGCTCGCAGGCATGGCGCATCGTGCGGCCCACGGCCTTAAAGGCAGCCTCGATAATGTGATGCGAGTTGCTGCCCGCCAGCTCGCGCACGTGCAGCGTGAGCTTGGCGTCACGCGCAAAGGCGTAGAAGAACTCGACGGCCAGCTCGGTATCGAAGCTGCCCACGCGCTCGGTCGGCACGGGCAGCTCGCAGTAGGCCTGCCCGCGGCCCGAAATATCAACAGCAGCCATCACAAGTGTCTCGTCCATGGCGATCGCCGCGTCGGCAAAGCGCGTAATGCCCGCCTTGTCGCCCAGCGCCTGGCAAAACGCCTCGCCCAGCACAATACCCGCGTCCTCGACGGTGTGGTGCGCATCGACCTCCACGTCGCCCACCGCGTGCACCGTCAGATCGAACAGACCATGGCGGCCAAAAGCGTTGAGCATGTGGTCGAAAAACGGCACGCCGGTCGAGATATCGCACACGCCACTTCCGTCCAGGTCGAGCTTTACGACAATGTCGGTCTCGCCCGTCTTGCGGGTCACCTCGGCATAGCGGTCCATCTACATCTCCTCCTTCACCAGCGCGGCAAACGCAGCCAGCACCTCGTCGTTTTCCTGCGGGGTACCCACGGTAATGCGTAGGCAGTCCGCGAGCCCCGGCGCGTAGCTAAAGTCGCGCACCAAAATCGAATACTCGTCGCGCAGACGCTCGCGCACGTGCGTGGCATGCGGCGTGCGCACGAGCACAAAGTTCGCCGCGCTCGGCCACGCCTCCACGAGCAGACCCTCGGCAGCCATTGCGTGCAGGGCACACAGTTCGCGCTCCCGCTCGGATGCAACCTGTGCTACCACGGGTGCGTACGCATCGCGGGCACGCACGCAGGCAAGCGCGGCGGCCTGGCTCAGCACGTTGACCGAATAGATCTGGCGAATCGCCGCGAACACGTCGATGACCTCGGGCGTCGCGATCACGTAGCCCAGACGCGTGCCGGCGGCGCCAAACGCCTTGGACAGCGTATGCAGAATCACCAGGTTGGGATGCTCGGCGATAAGCCCCTGCGCCGTGGTGGCCGCGCCAAACGAATCGTCGGCAAACTCCACGTAGGCCTCGTCGACCATTACCATGCCGGGGCACGCATCGCACAGGGCCGCGACAAAGTCGAGCGGCGCCACGTCGCCCGTGGGATTGTTGGGCGAGGTCACGATCACTAGGTTGCACTCGGGCGCCGCTGCGAGCACAGCCGTTTGGTCGAGCCCAAAGGTCGCCGGGTCGCGCCACACATCGCGCACCTCGGTCTGGCACAGCGACGCAAAGAACGCGTACTCGCTAAAGCACGGCGGGCAGTTGAGCAGGGTCCGCCCCGCGCCGCCAAACGCCAGCAGGTAGTTATAGAGCAGCTCATCGCCGCCGTTTCCCGCGCAAATATTCTCACGCGCCACGCCATGCCAGGCAGCGAGCTCATCGCGCAGGTCGTTGGACATGGGATCGGGATAGCGGTTGAGCGGCGTGGCAGCCAAGGCCGCATCAACCGCCTCGCGCACGCCAGCAGGTACGGGATAGGTGTTCTCGTTGGCCGAAAGATTGATGCGCGTGGGCGTAAAGTTGGGATCGTAGGGCTCGATACCGGCCAAGTAGGGCTGGACGAGCTCCTTCATGCGCGGCGTGAGTTCGGCCATGTTAGGCCTCCTTGCCGGTCGCGCCAGCGCCATCCGCGCCTGCAGCCGCCAGGTCCACGCCCTCGGCAACCGTCACGGTCGTATCGCCCGGCCAGGCGACCTTGGTCAGGTCGGTCGCGGCCAGAGACTCGGCACTCACGGCATCCTCGCCCTGCTCCAGCACACGGCGACGCAGAGCGGCGGAAAGCGCGTGCGCCCACAGGCCCTCGGCCTCGGCCAGGCGCTGCGTAGCGGGAGCATCGGAGAGCAGGCCTTCGGGCGTATAGCAAATGACACTCGAGCGCTTAACGAACTCTTCGACCGAAAGCGGGTTGGAGAACATGGCCGTGCCGCCGGTCGGCAGCGTGTGGTTGGGGCCGGCAACATAATCGCCAAGCGGCTCGGAGCTCCAAGCGCCCACAAAGATGGCGCCGGCGTTGCGAATGCCGCCAAGCAGGCCCATCGCGTCCTTGCAGTGCAGCTCAAGGTGCTCGGGCGCCACGGTGTTCACGGCCTCGACGGCGGCAGCCATATCGGCGGCCACCACGATGGTGCCTTCGTTGTCGAGCGAAGCGCGCGTAATCTCGGCACGCGGCGACTGCGCCACCAGGATGTCGATGCCGGCCTCGACCTCGCGCGCAAACTGCTCGTCGCAAGTCACCAGATAGCAGGCTGCCAGCGGATCGTGCTCGGCCTGGGCCATTAGGTCGGCCGCGACCACCATGGGCTTGGCCGTGGCATCGGCCAGCACGCAGACCTCGGACGGGCCGGCGACCATGTCGATTCCCACGTCGCCCGAGACAATCTGCTTGGCAGCGGCAACAAAGGCGTTACCCGGGCCGGTGATTTTGTCGACGCGCGGAATGGTCTCGGTACCGTATGCCAGCGCGGCCACGGCCTGGGCGCCGCCCACCATATAAATTTCGTCCACGCCGCCGAGCTTTGCCGCGGCGAGCGTGTAGGGGCTGATCAGGCCGTCTTTTTGCGGCGGGGTCACCATGACCACGCGCTTAACGCCGGCGACCTTGGCGGGAATGGCATTCATAAGCACCGTGGAGGGATACTGTGCGCGACCGCCCGGCACGTAGATGCCGGCCGCCGCGAGCGGGGTCACTTTAACGCCGAGCATCGTGCCGTCCGGGCGCGTGGTAAACCAGCTCTGCTCGACCTCGCGCTGGTGGAACTCACGAATCTGGCGCGCGGCCTTCTCGAGCGCGGCGACAAAGGCCGGATCGAGGCCTTCGAGCGCGGCATCGATCTGCTCTTGCGGCAGACGGAAGCTCTGCAGCTCAACGCCGTCAAAACGCCGACAGCAGTCGCGCACCGCGGCATCGCCATTGGCGCGCACGTTGGCCACGATATCGCGGGCGGCGTCGACGATGTTTTGCGGCAGCACGCCCTTGCGGTTGAGCTGGTTGGTAACGAGGCGCTCACCGGGAGCAAGCTTGATGGTTTTCATTTCGGTATCCCCTATCGGTTGAGGTTGTGCTTGAAAAACGAGATGCCGGGCAGCGGCACCAATCGGTCCGCAGCCCGGATATGGGGCGCCCGTGCGCACTCGCGCTATTGTGCCGAGCCCGCGACGGGCTCAAAATGCTTGTCCTTCACGGCGGCCGCCAGGCGATCTGCCAGATTGCGTACGCGCGGATCCAGGCGCGCGGCACCCGGGTTGACGAAGAAGCGGGCCGTGCAGTCCATAATGCGGCCGGTGATGACCAGGTCGTTGTCGCGCAGCGTGGCACCCGTGGCGGTAATGTCCACGATGCGGTCGGTCATGCCAACGATGGGGCCCAACTCAATATTGCCGTGCAGCGAAACGATGTCGGCATTCACGCCACGCTCGGCATACCAAGCGCTCGCGATGCGCGGGTACTTGGTGGCCACGCGAAGAGAACCGCGGCGGGCATAGTTGCGCTCGGCCTGGCCAGCGCGCCATGCGGGCTCCGCCTCGATAAACGTGCACAGGCCGTAGCCCAGGTCGACCAGCTGCAGCAGGTTGAGGTCGGCCTCGATGAGCGAGTCCCAGCCGCAGATGCCGCAGTCGGCGCCGCCACAGCCCACAAAAGCGGGTGCGTCGCTGGGACGCACGATGACAAACTCGATATCGCCGACCGCACCCTCACCGGCGCGTGTGTCGCGACCGCGCACGATGAGATGACGACCGGGGTCACGCAGCTCAGAGACGTCCAGGCCCGCGGCTTCGAGCACGTCGAGCGTATCGGCCTTAAGCGAGCCCTTGGGCACGGCAATGCGCAGCGGACCCTCGGCACCACGGCCCGCGGCGTGATCGCCGTCGGAAGCGGCGTCCTCGGCCGAGGTGTGCGCGGCCTCCAGGCGCTCGAGCGAAAAGGCGAAGCCCGCCGCCGGCACCTCGATGCCGTCGCCAAATGCGCCGGTAAAGATGGAGTCGTAGCGTCCGCCCGAACCGACCGGATCGGGCAAGCCGCCGGCATAGGCCTTAAAGACCAGGCCCGTGTAGTAATCAAACGAGTTCATGATGGAGAAGTCGAAGGACAGCACCTGGGCGTCCTCGGAAGCCAGGCCCTCGACCAGGGCACGCAGCTCGCGCGTGAGCGGCGCGACAATGCCCGCCGCCGCCAGCAGCGCGTCGACGCGGTCGAGCACCTCGGCACCACCGTGCAGGCGCGGCAGCTCGCTAATGGCGACCTTAACGGCCTCGGACTCGGTGCTTTTCGCTACGCGGGCATCGAGGCTCACGAAGTCATTGGCGTGCACACAGCACAGGGCCTCGGCAGCCAGCTTACGATCCTCGCATACCGCGAGCAATTCCTTAAAAGGACGCACGCTACCTGCGATAATGCGCGCATCGGGCAGCGCAAGCTTGCGCACCGCCTCGGCCACGAGCGCGACGATCTCGACATCGCCTGCGGTATCGCCCGCGCCGATGAGCTCAAAGCCCAGCTGCGTAAACTGACGCGAGCCACCGGCATTGCGCTGGCACTCGCGAACCACCGGCGCCTCGTAGCGAAGGCGCAGGGGCAGGTCGGCAGCGCACATGCGGGTCGAAACCAAGCGCACGATCGGCAACGTGTTGTCGGGACGGACCACCAGCAGGCGGCCGTCGTCATCAAAGAGCTTAAACGGCGTATCCGCAATGCGGCCGCCCTCCTCGAGCGAACCCTTGTCCTCGAGCAACGGCGTCTCGACCGGAAGGTAATGATGCTCCCTGAAGCAGCCCTTCACCGTACATGCGATCTCCTCGCGCGCCTGAGCCTCCTCGGGCAATATGTCCCGGAATCCCCACGGTGTGGCCGTCATCTGATGAGCCTCCTCATGCCGCGTTTCATATAGAACAGAAGACCGGCATAGCTCCGCCGGTCTTCTGGGTACTTTAACATACTAGAGTGTTTGCGGGGAAAATCCATCGCAGCCGCTCACGCCGTATTCATTTGCCTTGATTATCGACTTTATCCGAACACCTCCCACATTCATCCGCACATGTGCGGATGAATGTGGGAACCCGATACCCTGAGGG
>UQIY01000017.1 GCA_900541195.1 uncultured Collinsella sp.
CGCCATTGGGAATGTAGAAGGGGGAGGCCTCGCGGCCTCCCCCTTTTTGCGTTTGATAGAGAGCTGTAATACAAGAACTCGCCTTCGTTTAGCTTGTCTTACTGTTTGGCTGTATTTTGAGTCCTTCTTTTGTATTTGCGCGATAATAACTCCCATTGGCGTTAGGGAGGACTTGATGTTTACCGTTTTTGTCTTGGGCAATATTGCTTCGGGTAAGTCGACCGCCTGTCGCTATCTTGAGTCTCGCGGCGCCATGCTCATTGATTTGGATGATCTCGCAAAATCGTTATATGTTCCGGGTTCTGATCTCGTTGGCGCACTCGCTGAGGAATTTGGCTGGGATATTCTTGACGAGGAGGGCGGCGTTCGTCGCAGTGTTTTAGCCTCTCGAGCTTTTGTTTCTCTTGATTCCGTCGCTCGACTCAACGGTATTGTCCATCCGGTCCTTATCGATCAGTTGTCGCTGAGGATTCTTGATCCGGTTTGTTGTACGGTTTCATCTCCCCGTTATCCCTTTGCGGTGGTCGAGGTTTCTGCTCCGACTGGTTTTGAGGATGCATTTGGCTTGGCTGATGAAATTCTAGTCATCAGCGCCCCTTTGTCAGTTCGTCGCGAGCGCGCTATTCAACGTGGCATGGAGCCATCTGATTTCGATGCCCGTTCTGCTTGTCAGCCCGATGAGTCTGCGCTGTGCAATCTCGCTACAACGGTGATTGATAATGCGGCAGGCGATAATTCGCTCTTTGAACAACTGGACGCATGGCTTGCGCGCCATGGCTTCGGGGATGTAGCGGATAAGGAGGAGGCCGATGCCTAAGACACGTTTCTTTACGTGGTATCGCGTGGCGCCAATTGCCGTTGTGTTCGTCTTCGGCCTTATTTCGCTCGTCTACTCGTATGCTCCTGCCGCCTTCTTTAAGCCTTTGTATCCGATTGACTACGAGGCGTATGTAAAGCAATCGAGCATTTCGCACAATCTTGATCCGTATCTGGTGTGTGCTGTCATAAAGTCTGAATCGAATTGGGATCCCGAGGCTGAGTCGAATCAAGGCGCTCGGGGATTGATGCAGCTGATGCCTGAGACTGCCCAGGATATGATTGCCTTGGGTCTTGTCGATGGTAGTGAGTATTCAGCCGACAACCTTAACGATCCCGCTACGAACATCGAGTTTGGCTGTGCGTATCTTTCGTATCTTCTAACGTATTTTAACGGGTCGACGGACAGCGCCATTGCCGCTTATAACGCCGGCATGGGCAATGTCGACGGATGGGCGCAGCAGAGCACGTCGCTTCATAATGCAATCACCTTTCCCGAGACGCAGGCGTATCTGATTCGTGTCAATAATGCCTGGGTTCGCTACAAGACCCTCTATCCCGATCGGTTCGTATAGGACTATGCCTGCCGCCTGCGTATACTGCAGATATATGAGTTAGGAGTATCCATGGCGGAATTTGAAGTTGAGCGTGTTGGAGGAGAGCTCAAACGTTTTGGCGTTGAGGGCTCTGAGGTGCCGTTTAAGGTCGTGTCTCCATACGAGCCCGCTGGTTCCCAGCCTAAGGCCATTGAGTCGCTTGTGCAGGGCGTGAGGGACGGAGATCGCTATCAGGTTTTGCTGGGCGTGACTGGTTCGGGCAAGACCTTCACGATGGCAAAGACTATTGAGGCCCTGGGAAAGCCGACGCTGGTCATGGCTCCGAATAAAACGCTCGCCGCTCAGCTCGCGAGCGAGCTCAAGGAATTCTTCCCTGACAACGCCGTGGTCTATTTTGTGTCGTACTACGATTACTATCAACCCGAAGCGTATGTGCCGCAAAGCGATACATATATCGAGAAAGACTCCTCGATTAACGAAGAGGTCGAGATGCTGCGCCATCAGGCGACCGCGTCACTGCTCTCTCGACGCGATGTGATCGTTGTCGCATCGGTCTCGTGTATCTATGGCATTGGCTCTCCTGAGGACTATGCGGGTCTGGCTCCAAACGTCGACAAGAAGGTGCCGCTCGAGCGCGATGACTTTATCCATGCACTTATCGACATTCAATATGACCGCAATGACTATGACCTGGCACGCGGCACGTTCCGCGTGCGCGGCGATGTTGTCGACGTGTATCCGCCTTATGCCGAGCATCCGTTGCGGTTTGAGTTCTTTGGCGACGAGGTCGAGCTGATTGCCGAGATCGATGAGGTCACCGGTGAGATGCTTCGTGAGTACGAGGCCATCCCCGTATGGCCGGCATCGCACTACGTGACCGAGAAGCCGAAGGTCAAGGCGGCTCTGAAATCGATCAGCGAAGAGTGCGAGAAGCGCGTGGCGGAGCTCAAGGCGACCGACAAGTTGCTCGAGGCGCAGCGTTTGCAGCAGCGCACCGATTATGATCTTGAGATGCTCGAGACGATGGGCTTTTGCAACGGCATCGAGAACTACTCGCGTCATCTGGACGGTCGAAAACCGGGCGAGCCGCCGTTTACCCTGATCGATTACTTTCCCAAGGATATGCTCTGCATCATCGACGAGAGTCATGTGACGGTGCCGCAGATTCGCGGCATGCACGAAGGTGACCGCTCGCGTAAGGTGACGCTGGTGGAGCATGGTTTTCGCCTGCCCTCAGCGCTCGATAACCGCCCGCTTCGTTTCGATGAGTTTGAGGCGAGGATCCCCCAGTTCATCTACGTTTCGGCCACGCCGGGCGACTATGAGCTGCGGGTTAGCCAGAACGACGTTGAGCAGATTATTCGTCCGACCGGTCTGCTCGACCCCAAGATCGATGTGCGTCCGGTTCGTGGGCAGATTGACGATCTTGAGGACGAGATTCGCGAGCGCGTGGCGCGCAAGGAGCGCGTGCTGGTGACCACGCTCACCAAGCGCATGGCAGAGGACCTTACCGATCACCTGCTCGACGCTGGCATTAAGGTCAACTATATGCACTCCGATACGGCGACGATGGACCGTGTCGAGATCCTGCGAACGCTGCGCGAGGGCAAAATTGATGTTCTGGTGGGCATCAATCTGCTGCGCGAGGGCCTGGACATCCCCGAGGTCTCGCTGGTGGCGATTCTCGATGCTGACAAGGAAGGTTTTTTGCGCAACCGCCGTTCGCTGATTCAGACGATTGGTCGTGCGGCCCGTAATGCTGACGGCGAAGTCATCATGTATGCAGACGTCGTGACCGATTCGATGAGAGAGGCAATCGACGAGACGCAGCGCCGACGCGAGATTCAGATGGCCTATAACGAAGAGCATGGTATTGTGCCCAAGACAGTGCGCAAGGCCATCAACGACATCTCAAGTTTTATTGCCGAGGCCGAAAAAACCGTGGGTTCCAAGGGGCGCTCGAAGGGCGACTCTCTAGGCCATGGCGCATTCTATACGCCCGATGAGTCGGGCGAGGGCGCCGCGCCGGAGACGGTGGCGCCCGAGCAGACGCTTGCCGAGCAGCTGGAAGGGCTGCCGCATGACGAGCTCGTGCGGATCGTCGAGACCATGGAGGAAGACATGCGCAACGCTTCCGCCGCCATGGACTTTGAGGAGGCGGCGCGTCTGCGCGATGCCGTCGTTCAGATTCGGGCGATGCTCGAGGGTGCGTCTGAGGACGAGACGATCGAGCGCTTGCGTTCGCAGGCCCGCAAGGGTTCCACGTTCGCATCGGGCAGAAAACGCCAGGGCGCACGGTTTAAGAAATAGCGAACAGGCCCCGAGTTCCCTGTGGAGCTCGGGGCCTGTGTCTTTTGCGTGCTGGAATTCGTGCGCTAGAGGTCTGCGATCAGGGCTTCGGCGCAACGGATGCCATCGGTAGCGGCGCTCATGATTCCTCCGGCATATCCGGCTCCCTCGCCGCAAGGGTAGAGCCCCGGGGTCGATACAGCGTGGCATTGCCGGTCTCGAGTAACGGTGACCGGAGAGCTCGAGCGTGTCTCAACACCGGTGAGGACGGCATCGGGATGGTCGTAGCCACGCAGTTTTTTGCCGAGCAAGGGAATTCCCAGACGAAGCGACTCGATGATATGTTGCGGCAATGACTCATCGATTGCTGTCCAAGTCACGCCGAGCGGATAGGTGGGCTTTACCTTGCCGCATGTCGTGCTGGCGCGTTCTGCAAGGAAGTCGCCGACGAGCTGTGCCGGTGCGTTCCAGTTGGAGCCGCCAAGGCGATAGGCAGCCCGCTCGCAAATGCGCTGGAGTTCTACGCCTGCAAGAGGATCGTCGCTGGGGAGATCATCGGGCGTGACGTTAACGAGGAGAGCGGCGTTTGCGTTGCGGCCGGCGCGGGCGTTGAGACTGGCGCCGTTGACGCACAGATGGCCGGGCTCTGAAGAGGCGGCGACAACCTGTCCGCCGGGACACATGCAGAATGAGAACACGCTGCGGCCGTTGGGAAGATGGGCAACGAGCTTATAGGGGGCTGCTCCGAGCGCGGGATGACCCGCTGCGGGGCCATATTGCGCCCGATCGATATCACGCTGCGGGTGTTCGATGCGAACGCCCATGGCAAACGTCTTTTGAGCGAGGGCGACATCATGGGTTTTGAGAACCTCGAATACGTCGCGGGCAGAATGACCGCAAGCAAGGATGAGATGCTTTGTGTTGATTGACTCACTTGTCGCGTCGTGGGACGACTGGATGTCGATACCGACAATGGTGCCAGACGCGTCGATGCGAATGTCGACGAGCTTCGTTCGATAACGGACGACACCTCCGAGCTGCTCGATGCGCTGGGATATAGCGGTGACAACTGTGGGAAGGATGTCGGAGCCAATGTGCGGCTTGGCATCCCACAGAATATCGCGGGGCGCACCCGCCTCGACGAAGGTTTCGAGGATAAGGCGATGGGCGGGATTTTTGGTTCCCGTATTGAGTTTGCCGTCCGAGAAGGTCCCCGCGCCGCCCAGACCAAACTGGATATTGCTCTCGGGGTCGAGGATGCGCTCCTTTAGAAAGAGGTCGATCGCATGTGAGCGGCGAAATGCCGGGTCGCCGCGCTCGATGAGCAAGGGCTTAAGGCCTGCTTCGGCGAGCGTAAGCGCAGCGAAAAGGCCGGCGCATCCGGCGCCGACAACGACAGGGCGTTCTTGAGGTGCGTCGGAGACGGGGGTGGGGAATGAAGACCCATCGTCTTCTATCGCGCGTACGCGCGAGCGGTCACGCTCGGCAACGCTGTCGACCGCTTCTCGCTCGAGGTGGGGACTAGTCAGCTCAACACGAAAGCTCAGGATAAAATGGACGTCTCGTTTTTTGCGGGCGTCGATTGACTTGCGGTGGAGCTCGATGGACTTGATCTCGGAGTCCTTGCAACGTAGGACGCGCTTGGCGACTCGCTTGCCAACAATGAGGCAGGCATTTTCATCGCCGGCTTCATCGAGCGAAGCGTTGACTTGGGTGATTTCGATCATCGAGGTCTCCTTAGAGGCAAGAAAGAGGCCGTCCGGTATCCCAGACGGCCCGAATGCGTTTTTGATTATAGACTGCGCGGCTACAGGCTGCTTGCAGCGCGAATGCCCGAGAGCCAGGCCCACGCAAGGTTAAAGCCTCCGCAATCGGCGTCGATGTCGAGCGCTTCGCCGCAGACGTAAAGCGGGGCGTCGACAGCGCTGCGCGCGCGTAGACTGGGTGTTGAGATGCTCTCGACAGATACGCCACCACGCGTGACCTGCGCCGAGCGCTCCTCGGCTGTTCCCTCGACGAGCAACTTAAAGTGTTTGAGGATCGAGACCAGGTGGATGACATCGTTGGAGCCTGGATGGCACTGCTCGAACGCCGTGCAGACGACGCGGGAGAGTTGCGGGGCGAGCATACCGTCGAGCCAACGGGGATCGCGGGGCGAAAAGCCGCCGAGCAGCTCAACGCGCCGGTTGAGCATATCGAACAGCTCGTCTTTGGAGAGGTCCGGGAAAACGTCGAGCAGGATCGTATCGCCGTGCTGGATACGACGGGAGAGGTTGAAGACAGCGACGCCCGAGATACCGAAGGTTCGAAACAGGACTTCACCGTCTTCGTGCCAGAGCTCATTATGATTGCGGGCGAGCGTCAAGCGGGCGCGGACGCGCAGGCCATCCAACGTCTTGAGTGCCGCCCGATCGCCGACGACCGTTGCCGATACGGGGCAGAGGATGGGGCGCAGCGAAGTGAGGGGGAGGCGAAACGTATCGGCGATACCGGTGGGGTTGCCACCCGTGGCGATAATTACGGCATGTGCCTCCAGGGCCTCGTTCTTGCGAGGGACATCGGCGAGCGCTTTCCGAAGCGAGCGGAGCTCCGATTTTCGGTCGTCGTGCTTTTTTGCCTTGAGTGCCCGCGCTGGACGGTCTATTTGGAGTGTCCAGCCTTCGGAAGCTTTGTGCGCCGAGGCAACGTTGGCTCCGCAGATTAAGGTGATACCTAGGCGGTCGCAAACGTTGAGAAGCGCGTCGCGTGCCGATTCTGCGCGAAGGGAGCGCGGGTACAGCCGGCCTTCCTCGGAGGTTGTCATGATGCCCAGCGAGGAGAAGAAACCCATAAGCTCTTGTTCGGGGTGGGGGCCCATGACGGATTCGACGAATGCGGGGTGGTTGTACCGCTGGAAATCAATTGATTCGTTGGAAAGGTTGCAGCGGCCGTTGCCGGTCGCAAGGAGTTTAAGGCCGCAGGCAACATCGCGCTCAACGATGCAGGCGCTTTTGCCTGCGCGTGCAGCCGTAATGGCGGCGGCGAGACCCGAGGCCCCGCCGCCGATTACCAAGACGTCATAGGAGGCGTTTGTGTTCACTTAGGCCTCGGCGGTCTCGTGCGGGGCAATGGCCTCGACGGCAGAGACAGCCTGGGGCAGCATACGTGCGGGCAGTGCGGTCTCAACCTCTCCCTTATCGCAAGCCTCGGCGAGTGCCGGATTGATGGGAAGCTGCCCTAGGATCTCGAGGTTGTAACGCTCGGCGACCTCGGGGAGCTTGCTCTTGCCAAAGACTTCGATCTTCTTGCCGCAATCGGGGCACTCGATATAGCTCATGTTTTCGACGATTCCCAGAATGGGGACGTTCATCTTCTCGGCCATGTTGACCGCCTTGGCGACGATCATCGAGACCAGATCCTGCGGGCTCGTGACGATGACGATGCCATCGACGGGCAGCGACTGGAAGACCGTGAGGGCGACGTCGCCCGTTCCCGGAGGCATGTCGACCAGCAGGTAGTCGATGGGGCCCCATGAGGTTTCGCTCCAGAACTGTCTGATGGCACCCGCGATAACCGGACCGCGCCAGAGGACGGGGTCGGTTTCGTTTTGGAGCAGCAGGTTAGAGCTCATAACCTTGACGCCGTGCTCGGAGATTTCGGGCAGCATAAGGTTGCCGAGGGCATGGACGTGACGTCCGCTCATGCCGAACATCTTAGGGATAGAGGGGCCGGTAATATCGGCATCGAGGACGCCGACCTTGTGGCCGTGGCGGGAAAGCTCCGTGGCGATGGCGCCGGTGACGAATGACTTGCCGACGCCGCCCTTGCCGGAAAGCACGGCGATAACGCGCTTGACCTCGGACAGCGTATTCTCCTCAAATTGCGACGGCGACGTTTGCCCGCCGGCTGCCTGTGCGTGCTCGCAACCCATGTTTGACTCCTTTGTATATGTTGGGGCCGGAGCCCCGCGATGTGACACGAGCGTCATTGTACCCTCGTTTGCGAGCGGGAGTCATTTGCGATGCATTTGGGCCGAGCGTGCTTGCAATACGATGGGTCCAAGCGAATGGGCGGGCTTACTGAACTTTGCTGGCGAACTCGAGGTATTGCATGCGCTGCAGCTTGTCGATCGTCGAGGCGTATGGGCTGTCTTCAGATTCCAAGTCGTAGCGCAGCCCGTCGGCACCAATATAGCCGGCGACATTGATGGTGGGCACATCTGACCTTGTTGCAAGCAGGGCCTTTTGATAGTCAGTGAGCGGGGCGCCAATCTTATTAAGGGTAATAGCTGCAATCTCGTTTGCCCCGACGGTGTCGTAGACGTTGAGCTCGGTATTGCCGGCGATTTCATAGTTGGCCCAGACGAAATAGGTCGACTGATAGATACGGAAAGCGTGGCTTGCCGTATCTTCCTGAGGGTACAGCTCGTCGTTGAGAGTCGTTGCGGCGCTCGGCTGATGGTCGCCAAAAAAGACAAGAACAACCGGTCTGCCGATATTGCGGAGCTCATTGATAAAGTACTCGAGGTCCCGGTCGGATGCATTGATGCAGGTGAGATAGGTATTGAGCGCGCTATTGGCGCCCTCGCTGGCTCCCTCGACCCAATAGTTTGTCAGCTCTTCGGCGGGAACGGTGCCATAGTCGTAGCCGCCGTGATTTTGCATCGTGACGTCAAAGATGAACTGCGGGGCTTCGTCGGTTCTGAGCAGGTCGAGTATCTTGTCGTAGGTGGCGTAGTCGCATACGCCGGCATGGTAATAGGGCGCACCTTCGAAATCGCCGATTGAAAGAAAGTCTCCAAAACCCAGCTGCTGATAGATTTTATCTCGATGGTAGTTGACGGGGTTTTGCGGGTGCATAGCGGTAGTAGTATACCCAAGCTCTTTAAGGTCCTTTGCCAGGCTGTTGACACTATTCATCTGATACAGCTGATAGGGGATTTTGCCTAATCCGACAAAGGCCGTTGTCGCTCCGGTCAAAAATTCGAATTCGGAGTTCGCCGTTCCGCCACCGGTGACCGAAGCGAGCATGGTGCCGCGAACAAGTGTGTCGGGAAGCGAGCTGTAGAATGCGGGACCGGTGTACCCGGCCGCCTGGAGCTGCTCAAAGCACGAAAGGTCGCTAAAACTCTCGTTCATGACGGCAACAATCGTCGGCTTGATTTCATTGAACTGGGCAACGGCCGCCGCGCGCTGCTCGCTCGAGCCATACGTGCTGTCGTAGGCGGCGGCGAGCTCCTGCTCGATGCTCTGCGCTTCATCGGGCGTATAGTCTTCGGGCTTTTCAATGGGCAACTCGTTGACCATTTCGGTGAACGAAGTGATAAAACCCTGAGACGCATACGTGGTGATGGGCTGCCAACGGTCAAATCCAAAATCCAGCGACTGCTCCAAGTCGATGTTGGAAAAGCCCAAGAGCCCCACAACGGTCACTAGCAGAAAAGCGCAGAGGTTAGCGGCGATTGCGGGGAAGACATGGGCGGGCGTACGGAGCTTTCGCGGTCGGATAAGCGAAAGAAGCCCCAGGGAAATCTCCAGCAGGGCGAGTGAGGTTACGATTCCTGCAGTGAAGGTGAACTCATATCCCTCACTTACTTCCATTGCGGTGCCCAATGCCAAAATGTCGCTCGGCAGGATGGCCTCGCCTTTAAACGTTATGACGAAGTGCTCGGCAATGCCAAGGGTGCAACAGACGACGGGCACGAGGGCCATGACGCCTCCATGACGCTGTCCCAGTAAATAAAGGGAGAGCAGAACCGTCGCGAGCAGCCCAACGGAAAACCCGAATGAGTTGGCGGGAATGCGATAGAACGTTTCGTTGCAGGCAATTTCGAGTGAAACGAACGAGAGCGCTGAAACAGCGGCGACGACAAGGATGTCGCGGCAAATACAGGCAACCGTTCCCGTCGCAAGATCGGTTTGGTCGATAAGTCCCGAAACCAAGGGCTCGACAAGAAGTATGACGGCGGCAGCACCGAGCGCCGAATAAGAAAGGACCCATAGGGAACAGTCCTCATTTACGAGCAATTGATTCGTAATCCATGCAGCTACCATGCCGAGCGGGATGAGGAGCATCGCGCACCAAAAGACGCGGGCAATGGGCGGTTTTTCGTTGTGTCTGATTGAAAAATACACGCGCACGACGACGGCGGCCACGATAAGGACGGCGATGAATATGGGCAGATTGGCCATGCCACTCGAAGTGATTTCAAGGGGGATATCTTCGGTCATGGACGTTCCTCTGTTACAGCAAATTAAGTTCAGTTTTAGATTACTCTTACCTTTCCACGGCATTTCGAGAAACAAAGCACCCGACACGCAAAGCAAAAGGTCTGCGAATCTTGTATTACGAACATCTGTGCGCGTTGAGTGCGTTAAACTCATCGACAGTGTGATTTGAGGTTATAGGAGGCAAGGAGCTTCCATGTCTGATTCTTCTATCGTTATCCGTGGTGCGCGCGAACACAACCTGCGCAATATCGATGTTTCCATCCCGCGCGACGAGCTCGTGGTCATTACCGGTCTTTCGGGCTCGGGCAAGAGCTCGCTGGCGTTTGACACGATCTATGCCGAGGGTCAGCGTCGCTACGTGGAAAGCCTGTCGAGTTATGCGCGCCAGTTTTTAGGCCAGATGGACAAGCCCGATCTAGACTCGATCGACGGCCTTTCGCCGGCCGTCTCGATCGATCAGAAGACGACGTCCAAGAATCCGCGCTCGACGGTGGGTACTGTAACTGAGATTTATGACTACCTTCGCTTGCTTTTTGCACGCGTGGGCACGCCACACTGCCCCGAGTGCGGTCGCGTTATCGAACGCCAGACCACCGACCAGGTCGCCGATAAGGTCCTGGCAGCGGGAGAGGGTCGTCGTGCGTTTGTGCTGGCACCGGTGGTGCGCGGGCGCAAAGGCGAGTACGCAAAATTGTTCGAGGATCTTCGGGCTGAGGGCTTTAGCCGCGTGCGTGTCGACGGCGAAGTACGCTCGCTCGACGACCCCATCGATCTGGACAAAAAGTTCAAGCACGATATCGAGGTCGTAGTCGACCGCATCGTGATTCGGGAAAACTCTCTGGGCCGTATCGCCGAGTCGGTTGAACAGGCGACTGCCTTGGCACACGGCAATGTGAACGTGTACATGCTGCCCGATCGCGATGCTCCCGAGGGAACCGAGGGCGAGCTGCTGGAGTATTCGTTGGCTCTGGCGTGCCCGGAGCACGGGCACTCCATCGACGACCTACAACCCCGCGACTTTTCGTTCAACGCGCCCTATGGTGCGTGTCCCGAGTGCGATGGTCTGGGCTTTAAGAAAACGGTCGATGCCGAGGCGCTGATTGAGGACCCGTCGAAGTCGATTGCCGATGGGGTCTTTGGAAGCCTGTTCGGCAATTCGAACTACTACCCCCAGATCTTCGCCGCGGTCTGTAAGCACTTTAAGGTGAGCGCGGATACACCGTGGGAAGACCTACCTCCGCGAGTGCGCCGTGCATTTTTGGATGGCATGGGCGACAAGAAGATTTCGGTGGACTATCAAAAGCTCGACGGTCGTCGCAGCCAGTGGGACACCAAGTTTTCGGGCGTGCGCAATATCCTGTACGAGCGCTATACCGAGACGACCAACGAGAACACTAAGGCGCGCCTGGAGAAGTACATTCGCGAGGAGCCGTGTTCGAGCTGCCATGGTGCTCGCCTGCGCCCCGAGATGCTCGCCGTCACCGTGGGCGGCAAGTCCATTTATGAGGTTTGTTGCCTGTCGTGCCGCGAGTCGCTCGAGTTTTTTGAGGACCTTGAGCTCACCGAGCGTCAACAATTCATCGGCGGTCGTATCGTCAAGGAAATCCTGGAACGCTTGCGTTTTCTGGTTGATGTCGGCCTTGATTATCTGACGCTCGATCGTGCTTCGGCGACGCTTTCCGGCGGTGAGGCGCAGCGCATTCGCCTGGCTACGCAGATCGGTGCGGGCCTCATGGGCGTTCTCTATATTCTGGACGAGCCTTCGATTGGTCTTCACCAGCGCGACAACGAGCGGCTGATTAAGACACTCGAGCGCCTGCGCGATATCGGCAACACCGTTATCGTCGTTGAACACGATGAGGACACGATTCGCGCTGCCGACTATGTGATCGATATGGGGCCAGGCGCGGGCGTCAACGGCGGGCACGTGGTCGCCGCGGGAACGCCTGCCGATATCATGGCGTGCCCCGATTCCATGACGGGTGCTTATTTGACCGGCAAGCGGATGATCCGCGTGCCAGACGAGCGCCGCAAGCCCGGCCGCGGCTGCCTTAAGATCACGGGCGCCCGCGCCAACAACCTCAAAAACGTTACCGCCAAGATTGAGTTCGGTACGCTCACAGTCGTTACCGGTGTTTCGGGATCGGGCAAGAGCTCCCTGGTCACCGATACGATTGCGCCCGCGCTTACGAATGCCATCCACCGTTCGACGCGTCCCGTGGGTCCGTACAAGAAGATTGAGGGCATCGAGTGCATCGATAAGGTGATCGACATTGACCAGTCGCCGATCGGTCGCACGCCGCGTTCGAACCCTGCGACCTATATTGGCCTGTGGGATGATCTGCGCGCGCTGTTTGCGAGCACACCGGAGTCGAAGGCGCGTGGCTACTCGCCGGGACGCTTCTCCTTTAATGTGAGCGGCGGACGCTGCGAGGCGTGCAAGGGCGACGGCCAGATCAAGATTGAGATGCACTTTCTTCCCGATATTTATGTTCCCTGCGAGGCTTGTGGCGGCAAGCGCTATAACCGCGAGACGCTCGAGGTTACCTATCGTGGCAAGACTATCTCGGACGTGCTTGACATGAGCGTGGCCGAGGCACTGGCTTTCTTTGGGAATATTCCGCAGATCAAGCGAAAGCTTCAAACCCTGTATGACGTCGGCCTAGGTTATGTGAGCTTGGGCCAGCCCGCCACGACGCTCTCGGGTGGTGAGGCGCAGCGCGTAAAGCTCGCCAAGGAGCTTCATCGCCGTCAGACGGGTAAGACGTTCTATATTTTGGACGAGCCTACGACCGGTCTTCATTTTGAGGACGTTCGCCAGTTACTTGATGTGTTGCAGCGTCTAGTCGATGCGGGCAATACGGTGTTGGTGATCGAGCACAACCTCGATGTCATCAAGGTCGCCGACCGTCTGATCGATATGGGTCCCGAGGGTGGCAACGGTGGCGGAACTGTCGTGGTCTCGGGTACGCCAGAGCAGGTTGCGGCATGCCCGCAGAGCTATACCGGCAAGTTCTTGGCGCCGTTGCTCAAACGCGATAAGGAGCGTCAAGCGCAACTCGATGCCTAATACATAGGTGTTTTTGAAACATGAGCGCCGCCGATTCCTTGCGATTCGGTGGCGCTCTCTTTGTCGAGATAGCGTATGCCGCGCAAATGGACATATACTTAAAAATTGCGTTCTTATATGAGGGAAAGGATATGCCATGCCGAAGGCCGTGAAGACGCCAAAGACCAACGCCATGCGTGAGCTGGAAAGCGCCGGCATCCCCTATGTTCTCCATACGTACGAAGACGATGACGACGAATCGTCGGGGCTGGGCGTCGCGATTTCCGAGCAGCTTGGCGAGGAGCCCGGTCAGGGATTTAAGACCCTGGTCTGCACGACGCCGTCCAACGACCATGTCGTGTGCTGCATTCCCGTTGCCGACGAGCTCGACCTCAAGGCCGCCGCGCGCGCCGCAGGCGAAAAGTCGCTGACCATGATGCATGTCAAAGATTTGCTTGCCGCGACGGGGTATGTCCGCGGCGGTTGCAGTCCGGTCGGTATGAAAAAACGCTTCCGGACTCTGATCGATGAGACATGCGTCCTTTGGGATACCATTTTTATCTCGGGTGGCAAGCGCGGCTATCAGCTTGAGCTTGCTCCCGATGACTTAGTTGCATTTTGCGGGGCGACGGTTGCCCCGATCACGAGAGAGGACTGAGCGATGCCGCAGGAAGAATCAAAGCGCGGAGCTCACTTTGCAAAAGGGTCGGCTTCTCAGACGCCCGCGCCCGAGGCCGCTTCGTTCGATAACGAGATTCGAAACGCCTGGTCCGCTGCCGCTGACCCGGGCGAGACGGCCGTGTACTTGCGTGCCGCCGGTGCCGGCACGGCACTTCCCCGTACGGTTCTTTCTTCGGCTCGTCCCGATGAGACGGCTGTCTTTTTGGCCGCCGCTCAATCGAGCGCCAGCGTGATGCCGATCGCCTCCGAGGCTCCTCGTGAGCCGCGTCCCGATGAGACGGCGGTGTTTTTGATGGCAGCCCAGGGAAAGAGCACACCGCAGAGCGCTCCTGCCGCTCATTCCGCCAAGCCCACGGCTCATGATGATGGCGAACCGCTTCTTTCGGATGACGAATGGTCGCCGCTTGGTTCGACCGATCCCGTCGAGGGCGTGGCCATCGACGGTGATGACGACTGGGACCCTCTGTCGTTTTCTGCCCGAACCGTCGCCGCCAATGAAGTTGACACGGTGTTTGGCGACCATGCCATATTCGATGATGATGCCGTATCCGGTAACAACATGCCGAACAGCGATGACGCCGCACCTGCTGATGACGCCGTTTTGGTTGACGATCCCTTTGCGATGACCGGCTCCTTTGCCGTCGTGGACGATTTGCCGCCACAAGATGAGGTTTATGAGGACTCTCAGGACGACGTAGACGATATGGGTTCGTCGGACTACTCCACGGTTGGTCGTTCTGCTGGCCTTATGACCGTGCTGACCATCGTGTCGCGTGTCACCGGGTTTATCCGCGCGTGGGCCATGGCGGCCGCCATCGGTATGTCGCTGCTCTCGTCCTCCTATCAGGTTGCCAACAACCTGCCCAACATGCTCTACGAGCTCGTGATGGGCGGCATGCTCGTTACGGCTTTTTTGCCGGTGTATATGGGTGTGAGGCGCGAGCAGGGTCGCGAGGCATCGAACGAGTATGTCGGCAACCTGCTTGGTATTCTGCTTTTGCTGCTGGGCGGTATCTCGCTGCTGGGCACCGTGTTTGCTCCCGGCTTTATTTGGACGCAGTCGTTCCTTTCGGGCGATGGCGGCAGCATGGATACCGCTGCGTTCATGTTCCGCTTCTTTGCTATTCAAATTCTGTTTTATGGCTTGGGCTCGGTGTTCTCGGGCGTTCTCAACGCACACCGCGACTATTTCTGGTCGACGTTTGCCCCGGTTCTCAACAATGTCATCGTCATCGCCAGCTTTATGGGCTTTGCTCCCGTGTCTGCACAATTTGGCGAGCAGGCCGGTATTATCTTGATCGCAGTTGGTACGACCCTCGGCGTCTTTGTCCAGATGGCCTGCCAGATTCCCGCGCTTGGCAAGCATGGCGTGCATCCTCATATCCATATCGACTTTAAGGATCCCGCGCTGCGACAGACGATCGCGCTTGGTATCCCGACGCTGCTCGCCACGGTGTGCATGTTTGTCTCGACCTCCATTACCAATGCCGCCGCGCTGGTGGTGCAGCCCGAGACCGGCCCTTCCGTCATCGCATATGCGCGCCTGTGGTACACATTGCCCTATGCGCTGATCGCCGCCTCGCTTTCGACGGCACTCTATACCGAACTCTCTCACGATGCGCAGGAGAAGGATTACGACAGCGTCCGCACGGGCATTTCGCGCGGTGTCGCCCAGATGCTCTTCTTCCTGATTCCGTTTGCGATGTATCTGATCGTCTTCGCCCGTCCGCTCAACATGATCTACTGCGCCGGCAAGTTCGATGAATCCGGTGTGGCGCTGGTGTCGGAGTTCCTTATCTATCTGGCACTTTCCCTGCCGCTCTACGGCGTGGTCGTGCTGATGCAGAAGAGCTTCTCGGCCCTGCTCGATATGAAACCTTATAGCCGCTATTGCCTGTACTCCGCTATCGGCCAGGCCGGTTCGGTGTTGCTGTTTGGCGTGGTGCTGGGCTACGGTATGCCGGCAATTGCGCTTTCGTACGTCGTTGACTACGTGGTCTTGGTCGGATGCTCACTGTGGTGGCTGCGCCGTCGTCTGCATGGCCTTCAGGTCAAGTCTATCCTGCATGGCGGTTTCTTCGGCCTACTGTTCGGTGGCTTGGGCGCTGCCGCGGGCGCCGGCGTCATGTGGGCACTTGAGCACTTTGTCGGAGCGCTTGGCAGCTCGATCCTCATTACCCTGGGCTACGTTTGTGTTGCAGGCGTCGTCTCGCTCGCTGTAACTTTTGGTCTTGCCTTCGTCTTTAAGATGCCCGAGGTCTCGGCGCTGCTTCGTCGCAAGTAGGTGCGCGTGGCAGGTCACGACAACATTCCAACACTTGCCGAGCAGGTTTCGCGCGTTCCCACGCAACCCGGCTGCTACCTTTGGAAAGATGCCAAGGGTGATGTCATCTATGTGGGCAAGGCAAAAAACCTGCGTGCCCGTATGCGTCAATACGTGACGCTGCAGGACGAGCGTCAAAAGATCCCGCTCATGATGCAGCTGGTGGCGAGCTTCGACTATATCGTGGTGGAGACCGAGCACGAGGCATTGGTGCTCGAGCGCAATCTGATTGGCCAGTACCATCCGTACTTTAACGTCGATCTCAAAGACGATAAAAGCTATCCCTTTATCGCCATTACCAAGAGCGACTTGTTTCCGGCTATTAAATACACGCGAGAGCGTCATAAACCGGGAACGCGCTATTTTGGCCCCTATACCGATAGCCGTGCGGCGCGTGAGACCATCGATACGCTACGCAAGGTTATTCCTATTTGCTCGGCATCCTGTGCGGAATGGCGCCGCTGCCGCCGCATCGTCGAATCTCATAAGGGCGAAGAAGACATCGTCAATATGATTTGCGCGCAAAACGGGCGTCCCTGCTTTGACTACCATGTCGGGCGCGGGCCGGGCGCATGCATCGGCGCGATTTCCCCTGCCGACTATGCCAAGAACGTCAAACGTGTCGAACGTTTCTTGTCGGGCCATCGCAAGGATGTCGTTGACGAGCTTACGTCCGAGATGACGGAGGCAGCCGAGACGCTCGATTTTGAGCGTGCGGCGCGCGTCAAGCGTCGCCTGGAAGTCATTAGGGGCCTGGACGATCGCCAACAGGTCGTTTTTCCATCGAGCGTCGATATCGACGTCATCGGCTTCTATCGCGAAGAGACTATCTCTGCCGCCTGTGTCTTTGTCGTTCGCGAGGGCCGAACGGTTCGAACTTGTGAGTTCATCCTAGATAAAGGCCTGGATGTCGACGAGGAAGAGCTTCAATCGGGCTTTCTTAAGCGCTATTACGACGAGACGGCTGATATTCCAGCCGAGATCAATCTCTCTGTCGAGCTTGAGGACGCCGAAGCGTTGGGGGAGTGGCTTGCGGGCAAGCGCGAACGCTCTTGCCATCTCCATAGGCCGCAGCGCGGCGAAAAGCACCGCCTGCTCGATATGGCTTCCAAAAATGCGCGCCATGCCCTCATGCGCTACATGATGCGCACGGGGTATGCTGACGATCGCACTAATCAGGCGCTCCTGGAGCTCGAAAGCGCGCTGGCGCTGCCTGCGCCGCCGTTGCGCATCGAGTGCTTCGATATCTCGACGTTGCACGGCACCTTTACCGTCGCTTCGATGGTGGTATTTACCAACGGCCGTGCCGACAAGGGCCAGTATCGTCGCTTTAAAATTCAGGCCGAATTGGACGAGGCGAACGACTTCGTATCGATGTCCGAGGTTCTGGGGCGTCGCTATGCTCCCGAGCGCATGGCGGACGAGCGCTTTGGCTCGCGCCCCGATTTGCTCGTTGTCGATGGCGGCAAACCGCAATTGACCGCTGCAATTAAGCAACTTGAGGCGCTTGGCCTCGATATACCAGTTTGTGGCTTGGCAAAGGCCGATGAGGAAGTTTTCGTGCCGTGGGACGAGACCCCCGTCGTGCTGCCGACCGGCTCCGCTTCGCTTTATCTGATCAAGCAGGTTCGCGATGAATCCCACCGATTTGCGATTACGTTCCATCGCGAGTTGCGCGATAAGGCTATGACGGTTTCGGTGCTTGACGACGTTCCGGGCGTGGGACCCACCAGAAAACGTGCCATTATGCGCCATTTTGGCTCGATGAAGCGTTTGCGCGCGGCAAGCGAGCAGGAGATTGCGGAAGTTCGAGGCGTTCCGGCCGATGTCGCCAAAGCGGTCCACGAGGCACTTGTTGCATGGAATGCCGAGCGCGCCCAAGCATCGGCCAGCCGTTCCGAAAACTAAACGCGCTTCTAAACAACTGATATACATGATTGGCTGATTTTCAATCATTTATTTCGCGGCGATTACCTGCTGATTTCGGGTTTTATTAACGCTAAAACGTTTGACTAGCCATGGTGAATAACCCTGCTATCCTGCGGGTTGACGAAGACTGATATCTCACCTCGTCGATACATACTGTCTGTCGAATCGTTTGTCAATGAATTCGGTGAACGGTAGTAAATACCGTTCAAGCGTATGTATGTATCGGTCGCCGAGCGCGGCACCCAAGTTGGGTTTGTCGGTAGGTAAGGTATATATCGTCCGCAAGTTGCGCGGGGGCAAGTCTAGGTGCTCCCGGGTAAGATTCTCTATTGATAGGAGAAGACATGGCCATCATCAACAAGGGTATGTCCAGGCGTTCGTTCCTCGGCCTCACCGGCAGCGTCGCTGCTGTCGCAGGGCTTGGTCTCACTGGCTGCGGTGGCAGCTCTAGCGACGAAGGTTCCGCTTCCGGTTCCACCGATTCCGCCAACCGTGGCGGCGGCGTGATCACTGCTGGTTCCGCTTACGCTCCGTCCAGCTTCGACCCCGCCAGCACCGGCTCCGCTGTGGGCCTGGGTGCTAACTGGCACGTCATCGAGGGCCTCTACGGCATCGATTACCACGACTACAGCACCTTCAACGAGCTCGCCACCGACGATCCCAAGTCCGTGGACGACACTACCTTCGAGGTCACCATCCGCAAGGGCGCCAAGTTCTCCGATGGTACCGAGGTCACCGCTGACGACGTCGTTGCCTCCTACACCGCTTGCGCCGCTTCTGCTACCTATGCTCCGTTCTTCCAGCCCTTCGAGTCCATCGAGGCCAAGGACGCCAGCACTGTAACGGTCAAGACCAAGGTCCCCAACTTCTCCCTGCTCAAGGATCGTCTGGCCATCATCCGCGTTACCCCGGCTACCCAGGCCGAGGAGGATCGCGCCAAGCAGCCGATCGGCTCCGGCCCCTGGATGTACGACTCTATCTCCGATACCGAGATCACCCTGGTTCCCAACCCCGAGTACAACGGTGAGTATGCTGCCGAGGATAAGAAGATCCAGTACAGCATCCTGACCGACCCCACCGCTCGCGTTACCGCTCAGCAGGAGGGCTCCACGCTCGTTATGGAGCTCGTCACCGCTGACGCCGTCGACCAGCTCGAGAGCGCTGGCTGCAAGATCGATAACGTCCAGGGTTTCGGCACCCGCTTCATCATGTTCAACGTCGCCAAGGAGCCTTGGAACAACGTCAAGGTCCGTCAGGCCGTCATGTACGCGCTCGACACCGAGAAGATGATCACCAACACCTTCGCCGGCCTTGCCACCGCCGCCAGCTGCTACCTGCCCAAGAGCTTCACCAACTATCATGAGGCTTCCACGGTGTACAAGACTGACGCCAAGAAGGCCAAGAAGCTCATCGAAGAGTCTGGCATCACCCCGGGCGCCATCACCCTGCGCACCACCGACAACGAGCAGATCAAGGGCATGGCCGCCCAGGTCAAGAACGACCTCGACGCTCTCGGCTTCGATGTGACCATCCAGACCGATACCTCGCCGGCCACCTACGCTGCCATCGACGGCGGCGAGGCCTACGATATCCTCCTTGCCCCTGGCGATCCGTCCTGCTTCGGCGCCGACCCCGACCTGCTGCTCAACTGGTGGTACGGTGACAACGTCTGGATGCAGACCCGTTGCCCGTGGAAGGATTCCGCTGAGTGGGAGAAGCTCCACGGTCTCATGGACGAGGCTCTTGCCGCCGAGGGCGACGAGCAGCAGAAGAAGTGGAACGAGTGCTTCGACATCATCGCCGACAACGCTGTTCTGTACCCCGTTGTCCACGTCAAGACCGTCTCCGCTTCCTGGGACGATCCGTCCACCGCGCCCAACGGCGAGGCCCTCGATGGCTTCAAGGGCATCGGCACGACGAGCATGTCCTTCAGGGGCGTCGCGACCGTCAAGGCCTAAGACTCGCTTGAGTCATATGTGGGGCGTCGGTCGTAAGGCAACGTCCTCATAGTTGAAACAAAGACCCGGGCGGCCTCGATGTCGCTCGGGTCTTGTAATGAGTATCAATACTCATATACCAGTTGGTCCTACCGACAAAAGAAAGGGGAGAGAACGTGAACAACTTTCTACGTTTGATTGGAAGGCGTCTCGTGGCGCTGCCGATCATGGCATTGGGCGTCACCGTCCTGGTGTTCTTCCTTATGTCGTTCTCCAAGACCGACCCCGCCTATACGGCGTTGGGTGACGGTGCCTCGCCCGAGGCGGTTGCCGAGTACCATGAGAAGTATGGTCTGGACGACCCCTGGCCCGTGCGCTACGTGCGCTATATGGGCGATCTGATCCATGGTGACATGGGCACCTATGGTGCTGCTCGCAACTCCGTTGCCAAGCGCATCTCCACGGCCCTGCCCGTCACGATGCAGCTGACCTTCATCGGTCTTGCCATCGGCGCGGTCGTCTCGTTTTTGCTCGGCGTCATCGCGGCACTGTATCGCGATAAATGGCCGGACCAAGTGATCCGCGTCTTCTCCATCGCCGGCTTGGCAACCCCGTCGTTCTGGCTTGCCGTTCTGTTGATTCTGCTGTTCTCTTCCTACCTTAAGGTGCTCCCGGCGTCCGGTGCTCTGCCTCACTTCACCACCAACCCGGCTGGCTATCTGGGACGTATGATCATGCCCGCTATCGCTCTGGCATTCCCGCTGACGGGCCAGATGACTCGTATCGTGCGTACGGCCATGGTCGAGGAGCTCGATAAGGACTATGTCCGTATGGCTCGCGGCGCCGGCGTTCCCGAGAAGGTCGTCGTCGGCATCAACGTTCTTCGCAACGCACTGATCACCCCGGTCACCACCCTCGGTCTTAAGATCGGCTACCTCATGGGCGGTGCTGTCGTCATCGAGGTCATCTTCAACCTCCCCGGCATGGGTACTGCGATCCTGCAGGGCGTTCAGGGCAACGAGGCGAACCTGGTTCAGGGCGTCGTCATCGTCGTTGCTCTTGCCTTCATCATCATCAACATCGTGGTTGACATGCTCTACCTGCTCATCAACCCGCGCATCAGGACGGTGTAGATTATGGTAAAGATTCGAGAGAAGCAAACCGAGCAGCTCGAGAAAGCTGCCTCCAAGGGGCTCAAGCTCGGTGGCTGGAAGAAGATGACGCTGTCTTCTAAGATTGCCGCCGTCGTGCTGGTACTGGTCGCCCTGACCGCGATTCTGGCGCCCCTTCTTGCCCCCTATAGCCCGGTCGAGATTTTCACTGCTCGCCAGGCTCCCGGCAACGGATTTATCTTCGGTACCGACGATAAGGGTCGCGACATTCTGTCGCGTATGCTCTACGGCGGTCGTTACTCGCTGATCATCGGCTTTGGCGCCACTGCCATGGCTCTGGTCTGCGGCTCGGTCGTGGGCGCCCTCGCGGCGGTTTCGCGCAAGTCCGTTTCCGAGGCGATCATGCGCATCCTGGACATCATCATGTCCATCCCGGGCATTGCCCTCGCTGCCGTCTTCGTCTCCATCCTGGGCAATTCCGTGCCGTCGATCATCTTCGCCATCGGCTTTATGTACACTCCGCAGATTGCCCGTATCGTGCGCGCCAACATCGTGTCCGAGTACGGCGAGGACTATGTCCGCGCGGTCATCGTTTCCGGCGCCAAGGCTCCGTGGATTTTGATCAAGCATGTTCTGCGTAACTGCATCGCCCCGATCATGGTCTTCACCGTTACCCTGGTCGCCGACGCCATCATCTTCGAGGCCTCGCTGACCTTTATCGGCGCTGGTATTCAGGAGCCTACCGCTACCTGGGGCAACATCCTCGCCGATGCTCGCGGTGGCGTGCTCGCTGGCCGTTGGTGGCAGGCGCTGTTCCCGGGCCTGGCCATCATGATCACCTGCCTGGCACTCAACATCCTCTCCGAGGGCATTACCGACGCCATGGCCGCTGCTCCCTCCGCCGCCCTGGATCCGACCGACTCCTCCAAGCGCCGCGAGGCCGACCTGCTGGTCTCTGACCCCGTTCGCGCCTACAAGGAGCAGGCTCAGTCCCTGTCCGCCCGTCTTGGCGCTCTGCGTGATGTCGAACTCAAGCGTAACGACCGCCATGTGCCCGATGAGTCCGTCGAGCCGATCCTTTCGGTCCGTGATTTCTGCATCCAGTTTGAGCACCACGGTGACATCAACGTCGTCGACCACGTCAACTTTGACGTCCGTCCCGGCCAGACCATGGGCCTGGTAGGCGAGTCCGGCTGCGGTAAGTCCATCACCACGCTGGCCATCATGGGCCTGACCGACGATGACGAGCATCTTTCCGGTGAGGTTCTCTGGGAGGGCCGCGACCTGCTCAAGATGAGCAAGAAGGAGTGGTTCGGCCTGCGCGGTACCGATATCGCCATGGTCTATCAGGACGCCCTGTCCTCGCTCAACCCCTCCATGCTCATTTCCGCCCAGATGAAGCAGCTCACCAAGCGTGGCGGCACCCGTAGTGCCGAGGAGCTCCTGGAGCTCGTGGGCCTCGACCCCAAGCGTACGCTCGAGAGCTATCCGCATGAGCTTTCCGGTGGTCAGCGTCAGCGCGTTCTGATCGCTATGGCCCTTACCCGCGACCCCAAGCTGGTCATCTGCGACGAGCCCACGACCGCTCTGGACGTTACCGTCCAGAAGCAGGTCATCAAGCTGCTTAACGACCTTCAGGCCAAGCTCGGCTTTGCCATGATCTTCGTTTCGCACGACCTGGCACTGGTCGCCGAGGTCGCTCATAACATCACGGTTATGTACGCCGGTCAGGTTATCGAGCAGGCGCCCACCAAGGAGCTGCTCACCAACCCGATCCACGAGTACACTCGCGGCCTTCTGGGTTCCGTCCTGTCCATCGAGAGCGGTTCGGGCCGCCTGCACCAGGTGCCCGGCGCCGTTCCGAGCCCGCGCGATTTCCCCAAGGGCGATCGCTTCGCACCCCGCTCGAGCCATCCGCGCATTGGCTTGGACACCCGTCCGGTCTTCAAGCGCGTGCCCGGCACCGAGCACTTCTATTCCGAGCTCCCCGATGAGGTGCTCAAGGCAAATGGTTTGACCCCTCACGCGGAGGTGATGTAGATGAGCGAGACCGCAGTCAACGGCGTCGAGCCGATCATCTTCCTTGATGACGTCCACGTCACCTTTAGGACCCGTACCGGCTCGATTCTGCACCCCAACCTGGTTCACGCCGTCCAGGGTGTAACGATTAAGCTCATGCCCGGCCAGACGATCGGCATCGTCGGCGAGTCCGGTTGCGGAAAGTCCACCACCGCTAACGTCATGTGCGGCCTGCAGGCCCCCACGAGCGGCAAGGTCTACTTTAAGGGCAAGGACGTTACCAAGCGTACCGCCGAGGACCGTCGCCACATGGGTCGCGTCATCTCGGTCGTGTTCCAGAACCCGGCCACGGCGCTCAATCCCCGCATGGTCGTTCGCGAGCAACTGCTCGACCCCATGCGCGTCCACAACCTGGGTACCGAGGCCGAGCAGGAGAAGCGCGTCAAGGAGCTCTTGGAGCTCACCGGCCTGCCCAGCTCCGCCGCCGAGGTTCTTCCTGGCCAGCTTTCGGGCGGCCAGCGCCAGCGCGTGGCAATTGCCCGTGCCCTGTCGCTGAACCCCGATGCCATCATCGCCGACGAGCCCACCTCGGCTCTGGACGTTTCGGTCCGCGCGCAGATTCTGAACCTGCTGACCGACCTTAAGAAGGAGCTCGGCCTGGCCATGGTGTTCATTAGCCATGACATCCAGACGGTCCGCTATATCTCTGACGACATCATCGTTATGAATGGCGGCAAGATCGTCGAGCAGGGCGAGGCCAAGCAGGTCTTCCAGCACCCTCAGGACCCCTACACCAAGATGCTGCTCGGCGCTGCGCCGTCGCTGCTGCATCCCAAGCTCGGCGAGTAGCCTCGCTTTCCCTCCCGTGCGCCCGGTTCCCTTGCCGGGCGCACCTCCGTTGCGATTTCGAAAGGTTGGGTTCACGAGCCATGCCAAGTGCTCAGGAGCTACAACAGCAATTTGGTGAATATCGAGGCGCCATGCCCCGTCCATCAGATTTCGATCTCTTTTGGAAGGATCGCATGGCCGAGGCTGACGCCGTCGGGCTTGACTATGCGATCGAGGCGGCATCGGTCACCGATGCCGTGACCTGCCAGCTTTTCGATCTCTGGTATACCGGCATGTGTGGCGCTCGCCTGCACGCCAAGTACCTTAAACCTGTCTCGGACGAGCCCATGCCATTGGTACTTCAGTTCCATGGATATCCAGGTGCGAGTCGCAGCTGGTTTGAGCAGGCATCGTTTGCGGGCATGGGCATGGCGCTCATTGCTCTCGATTGTCCTGGTCAAGGAGGTCCGTCCGAGGACATTGGCGGATTTGAGGGCACAACGGTCGCGGGCCATATCGTCGCCGGTATCGACGGTGACCCGGCCAACCTCTACTATGTCCGCTTGCACCAAGATATTCGCATTCTGTGCCGTATTGTTCGCGAGCTCGAGGGCATCGATCTTGCCCGTGTGTTTGTGAACGGCGCGTCGCAGGGCGGCGGTTTGGGTATAGCGACCTGTGCGCTTAACAGCGAGCTTATCAATCGCGCCGCCATCCTCTATCCCTTCCTGTCGGATTTCCGCCTGGTCTGGGATTTGGATGCCGACGACATCGCCTACGAGGGCCTGCGCTATTGGTCTCGCTGGTTTGACGAGGACTCGACTCGTATCGACGAAGCCTATGCCAAGCTGGCGTACTTCGATTCCAAGAACTTTGCCCCCATGGTCAAATGCCCCGTGCTGTTTGGCACGGGCACAGCCGATATCGTCTGCCCTCCGGCGACGCAGTTTGCAGTCTACAACAACCTGACCTGCGAAAAGCGTCATGAGTTCTTTGAAGGCTTCGGTCACGAGGAGATTCAGGATTTTGACGATCTGATCATTCCGTTTTTCTGCAAGGGAGGGGAGGCTCATGTCTAAGTGCGAGAGCAATATCGATGAGCTGATTGTCCCCGAGCTTGCGGGAATTGCTGGGACGGTTTCGTCAAGGCTCTCTGATTTCCGGGATTGGCGCGGCGATGCTTCTGCGGATGTTTCCGAGTTGGAGACAGCCGCTTCGGACCTTGAGGTTTGCGGGCTGACCGTTACGGCGATTGATTTCGCAAATCCGTGCGCGCGCTACTCCGAGGTTTCCTTTGAGCTCGGCGGGTATGTCGTGCACGGCCGTTTGATTGAGCCTGTTGGTCGTGACCGGGCATCCGAGCTTGTGCCACTATGCCTGATGTTTCACGACATCGACCGACCCGTGCGGGGATGGCATCACATGACGCGGTTTGCCGCCATGGGATATGCCGTGCTTGCGCTGGACGATGAGACTATTGGATCCAGCGATCTGCAGCAGGGGATTACCTCGCCTGCTTTTGTCGAGCGTGTCCGTTGGGGCTGCGCGTTGGCGAAGGTTGCGCGCAACCTTGATGGCATGGATCCCGACCGCATCTTTGCATGGGGCGAGGGCCTTGGCGGCGGTGTCGCGCTGGCGGTTTCTGCTCTGGACGAGCGGGGCCTTGCCTGCACGGCGCTTGCCAATCCGCTTCCCAGCGGTCTCGAGACGCTGTCGCCTCGGGTTCGTGGCTCGGTGCTCATGGGCACATCGCTCATGGATACCGTGAGTGATCCCAAGGGCCAGTTTGCCGTATTCAACGGTCTTGAGTGTGACCGGAGGCATATCATCTATGCCAAATACGCTCACGAGCGCATCAATGCGTTCGAAAACGAAGTCGTCGACTTCTTTAACCAAACGTTCTATTCGTGTTCTTTGGCCTAGACGGCCTGGACACCGCCAACAAGAGTGGGCGGCATAGGGCTGCCCGCCAGACAACTAAGGAGATTCTTGTGGCAACTCAGAAATTCACCGGCGTTATCCCTCCCGTCGTTGTTCCCGATACCGAAGACCACCAGCTCGACGTTGCCTCCTTTGAGCGCAGCATCAACCGCATGATCGATGCCGGCGTCGATGGCCTGTTCTTCCTGGGCTCCTCGGGCGAGGTCGTCTTCTCCACCGACGAGCGCCGTCGCCAGATTGTCGCAGAGGCCGTCCGTATCGTCGACCACCGCGTTCCCGTTCTGGTCGGCATCATCGATACCGAGACCGAGCGCATGATCGAGCATGGTAAGGTCGCTCAGGAGCTGGGCGCCGATGCGCTTGTCGCCACCTGCCCGTTCTATGCCCTGCAGGGCATGACCGAGGTCGAGGAGCACTTCCGCATCCTGCACGAGGAACTCGACCTGCCCATCTTCGCCTACGACATCCCCGTGTGCGTCCACACCAAGCTCCCCTGGAAGCTCCTTGCTAAGCTCGGCGCCGAGGGCGTCCTGGCCGGCGTCAAGGATTCCTCGGGCGATGACATCTCGTTCCGCTACCTCGTTCAGGAGAACGAGAAGAACGGCCATCCGATGAGCATCCTCACCGGTCACGAGGTCGTTGTCGACGGCGCTTACCTCGGTGGCGCCGACGGTTCTGTCCCGGGTCTCGCTAACGTTGAGCCCGAGGGCTACGTGCGCCAGTGGAAGGCCGCTCAGGCCGGCGACTGGGCTACCGTCAAGGCCGAGCAGGATCGCCTCAACGAGATTTCCCACATCTGGGATGTCACCTCGGGCGTTCAGGGCTATGCCGGCGGCGTTGGTGCCTTCAAGACCGCTATGAATCTCATGGGCATCTTCGACAGCCCGACCATGCCGCGCCCGGTGAAGGCCATGACCGGCGAGAACGTCGAGGCGATTAAGAAGGTCCTCCAGGACAACGGTCTCCTGTAAAGCTTCCCCAGGCACCCGATCTTGGGGCTCAAGTGGTCGGGCGTGACCCATTAGGTCAACGCCCGACCACTTGAGCCCCAACCTCGGGCACCTGGGAAACCTTTATCATGCTGCGGCGATAACACCGCCTTCATTTCCTGTAGTTGTTTTTATCTCCTAAGGAGAACGACATGGAGAACAAGTACGTCTGCTCTGTCGACATCGGCGGAACTAAGATCGCGACCGCCATTATGGAGTACCCGGCTGACGGCAGCGTGCCCCATCCCGTATTTGAGGCCGAGGTTCCTACTGAGGCCCAGGAGGGCGGCGAGGCCGTCTTCCAGCGTATCGAGGCGTCCATCAAGGCCGCTCTTGAGGCGAATCCCGATGTCGAGGTCCTCGGTGTCGGTATCGGTGCCGCAGGCGTCGTCGATCCCAAGACGGGCGCCATCGCGTATGCCAACGAGATCATGCCCGGCTGGTCCGGCGTTCAGTTGGGGCCGCGCCTGCGCGAGGACCTTGGTCTCCCCGTTGCCGTGGTGGGCGACGTGCAGGCTCATGCTCTGGGCGAGGCCCACTGGGGCGTCGGCAAGGGCAAGTTCTCCGTCTTGTGTCTGGGCATCGGTACGGGCATCGGCGGCGCATATGTCGAGAACGGCCGCGTGATGCAGGGCTTCCATGGTGCTGCCGGCCATATGGGCCACATCGAGTGTTCGGCTGCCGCCGGCATTCCCTGCGCCTGCGGGCGTTCTGGCCATCTTGAGTCGGTAGCCTCGGGCACCTCGATTGGCCGTATGTACGACGAGCGCTTCGGTCGCGTCGACCCCAGCCGTCCTTCGGTCGGTCGCGACGTGAACGACCTGTGCCGTGCTGGCGACGCAAAGGCGACCGAGGTCATCCATGACGCCGGCTTTGCGCTGGGTGCCAGCTTGGGCTCGCTCGCTAACATCCTGGACCCTGAGGTCATCGTGCTTTCGGGTGGCGTGATTCACCAAGGTCCCGATTGGCGTTCGCAGACGTGGAAGGATTCGGTGCACGAGGGCTATGCCAGCCAGGCGCTCGATCCGCTTCAGGACACGCCGATCCTCATCGGTTCTCTGGAGGGCGATGCTCCGCTCATCGGTGCCGCCGAACACCTTCTTGCATCGTTGAAGTAAACATAACTACCAAGTGCGCCTTCTGAGGTGCCGCAGATTGACGTGAAAGAGGAGCGAAGCGTACTTCGGTACGCGAGCGACGGTTTGAACGTCAAGGTGCGGTGTCTCAGAAGGCTGTTTTGAGAAAGGTTGAGTCGAACATGACCGTTGATCCTTTGATCCAGTCCCTGAAGGGCAAGCTCGTCGTGAGTGTTCAGGCGTATATGGGCGAGCCGCTTCGTACGCCCGAGACCATGGCTCAAATGTCTCGCGCCTGCGAGCTTGGCGGCGCCGCCGCTATTCGCTGCCAGGGTCTTGCCGACATCGCCGCCATTAAGGGCCGCTGTGAGGTCCCCGTCATCGGCTTGTGGAAGGATGGACACGAGGGCGTCTACATCACGCCGACGCTGCGTCATGCTCGCGCCTGCGTTGCTGCGGGTGCCGACATCGTGGCAATTGATGCCACTGATCGCCCGCGTCCTGATGGCAAGACCGTCGAGGACACCTTCCGTCCGCTGCACGAGGAGGGTGTGCTCCTGATGGCCGACTGCGCCACCATCGAGGACATTCGCCGTGCGGTTGATATGGGCTTTGACCTGGTATCCACTACGCTTTCTCATGGTGTCGCCGCCATCGACTGCACCATGGCCGATGGCCCCGATCTGCCGCTCCTGCGTCAGGCGACCGAGGAATTCCCCGGTCTTCCCATCATCTGCGAGGGCCGCGTGCACACGCCCGAGGAAGCCCGCGCCGCGATTGATGCGGGCGCCTGGGCCGTTGTCGTCGGCACCGCCATCACGCACCCCACGAGTATTACAAGTTGGTTCAAGGCTGCGCTTGAGGCGTAAGACAGGCCTCGTATCCGCTTGGGGCGGTATACTCAATAAAGGCAATTGATCGCGCGGGATCCGCTGGCCGGGTCCCGCGCTTGTTTTAGGAGGCACATGTGCAAAAGGGAGATGCCATGGATGCGGCGGAGCGCTCGGAGCGCATCCCCGATATCGTCATCATCACCGGAATGTCCGGATCGGGCCGAACGCAGGCCATGCATGTGTTCGAGGACATGGGCTATTTTTGCATCGACAACTTGCCTCCGCGTCTGATCGCCCAGCTTGCCGAACTCGTCGGCATCAATACGGGCGTGGGCAGGCATCTTGCCGTCACCTGTGACCTGCGCAGCCAGGGCTTGTTCGATGAGCTGCTCGATGCCGTTGCCGCACTCGAGGAGCGGGAGATGAGCTGTGACATCGTGTTTCTCGAGGCCTCTGACGAGGTGCTGATCCGTCGTTATAGCGAAAACCGCCGCCGCCACCCCATTGCCAAGCCGGGGGAGACTACGGCCGATGCGATTCAGCGCGAGCGCCTGCAGCTGCAGGGTGTGCGCGATCGAGCCGATATGATTATCGATACGAGCCGCTTGCGCACTTCTGCTCTGCGCAATAAATTGCGCATGGCGTTCTCCGAGCTGTCCGACCAGCAGCTCATGGACGTTCACGTGTTCTCGTTTGGCTTTAAGCACGGCATGCCCGTCGAGGCGGACATTATGATCGACGTTCGCTTCCTGCCCAATCCGTTCTACGATCCCGAGATGCGCACCATGACCGGTCTCGATAAGAAAGTCTCTGACTTTGTTTTGGACCATCCCAAGACCCAGGAGTTCTGGAAGGCTTGGACGCAGCTGCTCGATACGGTCATGCCCGGCTATATCGCGGAGGGCAAGCCACAGCTTTCTATTGCCATCGGCTGCACGGGCGGTCAACACCGCAGCGTTGCCATCGCCGAGGCCACGGCACGTTATTTGGAAGGCGCCCAATATCACGTGAGCATTTCCCATCGCGACCTGTCGCGCGCCAACACGAAAGCATAGGTCTGCATGTCGTTTACCGCCGAGGTGCGTGACGAGCTCGCGCGCTGCGAACCCGAATGTGAATACTGCGATTTGTCGACGCTTGCCGCCCTGACGCGTGTGAGCGGTACACTTTCGCTGGCCGGCTCCGGGCGGTATCGTTTGACGGTCGCGACCGAGACGGGTGCCGTCGCGCGCACGATGATCACACTGACGCATCGCATCCTTAAGCTCAAAACGGAATTCACCGTTCGTAAATCGGTCTTGCATAAGGTCCGTAACTATCTCATTACCCTGCCCGATCAGCCCGACCTGGACAAGGCTCTGGTGCTGCTGGGCATTCTCGACCGCAGGGGAGGGCTCGTCGCTGGTGTTCCCCGGCACATCGTTGCCCGTCCCTGCTGCAGGCTTGCCTACATCCGCGGCGCGCTCATCGCCGGCGGTTTCGTGGCCGATCCACGCGGCGATTTTCATTTGGAGATTGCGGTGCAGGGCGAGCAGTATGCCCGGGGACTTTGCGATCTATTGGAGCAGATTGGGGTCCATGCGCGCGTTAACGCGCGGCGCGGATCCTTTGCCGTCTACATTAAGAGCGCCGAGGAGATCGAGCAGCTTCTAAAGCTGGTCGGCGCCAAGCGCAGCGTTGCCGAGATCGAGGAAGCGCGCGCGGTCAAATTGGTTAAGAACGACGTAAACCGTCGCGTGAATGCCGAGCTGGCCAATCAGACCAGAAGTGCGGGTGCCGCCCAGCATCAGCTTGCGTTGATCGATGAGCTCGAACAGCGGGGTTTGCGCGACACGCTTCCGGACGCCTTGGCGGTCTTTT
The DNA here is from genome assembly GCA_900541195.1 of uncultured Collinsella sp. Classification (GTDB taxonomy): domain Bacteria; phylum Actinomycetota; class Coriobacteriia; order Coriobacteriales; family Coriobacteriaceae; genus Collinsella. Next base: position 30,449 of record UQIY01000017.1, read on the forward strand.
GCGACCTGCGCGAGCGCTATCCTGATCTGTCACTGCGCGATCTGGGGGAGATGGCTGACCCTCCCTTGTCGAAGTCGGCCCTCTACCATCGAGTTTTGAGGCTTGAAAAGCTCATTGAAGCAAACAGGTAGTTGAGCGAAACTGCTTATATAGGGATTGAACTGCTGTTTTACTCTTTAAAACGTTTTAACGTAAATTTGATTTTCAATTTCGAGCATTCTCGTGAAATTCAAGTCAAAAAAAAGGTATATTAGGCGAGTGGTTAGTTTGTGGGCCTCAACGGCGGGCGCTGTAGCTCGCGGGGGCCTTACGAAAGGAGACACAATGGCAGTAAAGGTTGCTATTAACGGCTTCGGTCGCATCGGTCGTCTGGCTTTCCGTCAGATGTTCGGTCATGAGGGCTCCGAGATCGTCGCTATCAACGACCTCACCTCTCCCGATATGCTCGCTTACCTGCTGAAGTACGACTCCACGCAGGGCAACTACGCTCGCGATCACGAGGTCGTTGCTGGCGAGGATTCCATCACCGTTGACGGCAAGGAGATCAAGATCTACAAGGAGGCCGACGCCAACAACCTGCCTTGGGGCGACCTCGACGTCGACGTCGTTCTCGAGTGCACCGGCTTCTACACCAGCAAGGCTAAGGCTCAGGCCCACATCAACGCTGGCGCCAAGAAGGTCGTCATCTCCGCTCCGGCCGGCAGCGATCTGCCCACCATCGTGTACAACGTCAACCATGAGACGCTGACCGCTGAGGACAACATCATCTCCGCTGCTTCCTGCACCACCAACTGCCTTGCCCCGATGGCCAAGGGTCTCAACGACTTCGCTCCCATCGTGTCCGGCATCATGACCACCATCCACGCCTTCACCGGCGACCAGATGCCGCTCGACGGCCCGCAGCGCAAGGGCAACTTCCGTCGCTCCCGCGCCTGCTCCGAGAACATCGTCCCGAACACCACGGGCGCTGCCAAGGCCATCGGCCTGGTTCTCCCCGAGCTCAACGGCAAGCTCATCGGTGCCGCCCAGCGCGTCCCGACGCCGACCGGCTCGCTGACCAACCTCTACGCCGTCGTTGACAAGAAGGTCACCGTCGACGAGGTCAACGCTGCCATGAAGGCCTACGCCGAGACCATCCCCGATACCTTCGCCTACAACGAGGACCAGATCGTCTCCCGCGACATCGTCGGCGAGACCCACGGCTCCATCTTCGACGCCACGCAGACCATGTGCTCTGACCTCGGCAACGGCCAGACCCTCGTTCAGGTCACCTCTTGGTACGACAACGAGAACTCCTACACCTCTCAGATGGTCCGCACCATCAAGTACTTCGAGAAGTTCGTTGCTTAATTTAGCTTTTAGCGAATAGCTCGTTGAGCGTCTAAAGAAGGGCGCGGCCTTATAGGGCTTACACCCTAGGGTCGCGTCCTTTTTATAAGAAATCGTCTGCCGTAATGGAAGGCAGACACGTACGAAAGGTAGAAGCAAACATGGCCTTTACCAAGAAGACCGTCCGCGACATCGATGTCGACGGCAAGCGCGTTCTCGTCCGCGTTGACTTCAACGTGCCTATCAAGGATGGCGTCGTTGGCGACACCACCCGTATTAAGGCTGCCCTGCCCACCATCAACTACCTCGTTGAGCACAACGCTCGCGTCATCCTCATGAGCCACCTCGGCCGTCCTGAGGGCACTGGCTTCCAGCCCGAGCTTTCCCTCGAGCCTGTCGCCAAGAAGCTCGCTGAGCTCTCTGGCCTTGACGTTGCTTTTGTTGCCGACACGTATGGCGAGAAGGCCGCCGAGGCTGTCGCCGCCGTCGAGCCGGGCAAGGTCCTCGTTCTCGAGAACGTCCGTTTTGACAAGCGTGAGAAGAAGAACGATCCCGAGATCGCCAAGAAGCTCGCTTCCTATGGTGACGTCTTCGTTCTCGATGCCTTCGGCACCGCTCACCGCGCCCAGGGTTCCGTCGTGGGCCCCGCCGCTTACCTGCCTGCCGTCGCCGGCTTCCTGCTCGAGAAGGAGGTCGACACGCTGACCGGCATCTTCGCCGAGCCCGAGCGCCCCTTCGTCGCCATCGTCGGCGGTTCCAAGGTTTCCTCCAAGATCGGCGTTCTCGATCACCTCATCGACTCCGCTGATACCCTGATCATCGGTGGCGGCATGGCCTACACTTTCTTCCTGGCTCAGGGCCTGTCCGTCGGTCAGTCCCTCAAGGAAGAGGACTGGGTCGAGCGCGCCGGTGAGATGCTCAAGAAGGCCGAGGAGAAGGGCGTCAAGATCCTGCTCCCCATCGACAACCGCGTTGCCGATCACTTTGGCGAGGACGCTGTCCCCGAGGTTGTCGCTTCCGACGCTATCCCCGACGACCGCGAGGGTATGGACATCGGCCCCAAGACCGAGGAGCTTTACGCCGAGGCCGTCAAGGGCGCCAAGACCGTGTTCTGGAACGGCCCCATGGGCGTCTTCGAGTTCGACAACTTCGCTCACGGCACCCAGGCTATCGCCGAGGCTGTCGCCGAGGCCGACTGCACCTCGATCATCGGCGGTGGCGACTCTGTCGCGGCTGTCAACAAGTTCAACCTGGCCGACAAGATGAGCTGGATCTCCACCGGTGGTGGCGCTTCCATGGAGCTCGTCGAGGGTAAGGCCCTGCCCGGAGTGGAGGCGCTTCTCGATGCCTAATCGCACCCTTCTCATCGCTGGTAACTGGAAGATGAACAACGACGTCGCCGAGGCCGCCAAACTCGCCGACGAGCTGGCTCAGGCTCTGCCCGAGGTTCCGGCTGGCGTCGAGGTGCTCGTCTGCCCTCCGACCATCGACATCACCACGGTTCATGACCGCATTCAGGCTGCCCCCATCGCCCTCGGTGCACAGAACGTGTACTGGGAGGCCAAGGGTGCCTTCACCGGTGAGTCCTCTTGCGACATGCTCAAGTCCGCTGGCTGCACCTACTGCATCATCGGTCACTCTGAGCGTCGCGACTACTTCCACGAGACCGACGAGGATCAGAACATGAAGGCCAAGGCCCTCGTTGCCGCAGGTCTTGTTCCCGTCTTCTGCTGCGGCGAGTCCCTTGAGGTCCGCGAGGCTGGCACCTATGTCGAGCACGTCGTGAACCAGGTCAAGGCTGGCCTTGCTGGTCTTGAGATCACCTGCCCCAAGCAGGTCGTCGTGGCCTACGAGCCCATCTGGGCCATCGGCACCGGCAAGACCGCTACCGCCGAGGACGCTCAGGAGGTCTGCGGCGCTATCCGTGAGACCCTCAAGGAGATGTTCGGCGAGGAGCTCGCTAACGGCATTCGCGTTCTCTATGGTGGCTCTGCCAAGCCCGGTAACATCGCCGAGCTCGTCGCCAAGCCCGACGTTGACGGCGCCCTCGTGGGCGGCGCTTCGCTCAAGGCTGCCGACTTCGCCTCTATGGTCGTCAAGGCAGGCGAGTAGGACATATGGCACAACGTCATCTTCCTGCACTCCTGATCATCATGGACGGCTGCGGCCTGGCTCCGTCCGATGGCGAGAACGCCGTCGCCGCTGCCAAGACGCCCTTCCTTGATAGCCTGTATGAGAAGTACCCCCACACCACGCTCGGCGCTTCGGGCGAGGACGTGGGTCTTCCCGATGGCCAGATGGGCAACTCCGAGGTGGGTCACCTCAACATCGGTGCCGGCCGCATCGTGTTCCAGGAGCTTTCGCGCATCAACAACGCCATCAAGGACGGCTCCATCGCCAAGAACGAGGTCTTCGTCAAGGCTATGGACGACGTCAAGGCTGACGGCAAGACTCTTCACCTCATGGGCCTTATGAGCCCTGGCGGTGTTCATTCTCACATGAACCACGTCGAGGCTCTGGTCAAGATGGCTGCCGAGCACGGTGTCAAGACCGTTCGCGTCCACGCCTTCATGGATGGCCGCGACGTTGACCCGCAGTCCGGCGCTGGCTACATGAGTGAGTTCTGCGCCTTCCTGGCTAAGATCTCCGAGAAGACCGGTTGCGACGCTCGCGTTGCCACCGTCTCGGGCCGCTATTGGGCCATGGACCGCGACAACCGTTGGGAGCGCATCCAGCGTGCCTACGACGTCATGGTCAACGCGTCCGATGCCGATGTCGACCCTGTTGCCGGTATCAAGGCCTACTACGAGAAGGATCCGCGCGGCGACGAGTTCGTCGAGCCCTTCGCTGCCCACAACGAGGGCATCCACGAGGGCGACGCGGCCATCTTCTTCAACTTCCGTCCCGACCGCGCTCGTCAGATGACCCGCGTGTTCACGGACAAGGAGTTCGACGGCTTTGAGCGCGAGCAGATCAAGCTTTCGCACTTTGTGACGATGACCGAGTACGATCCGACGTTTGACGTCGAGGTCGCCTTCCCCAAGACGTTCCCCGAGAACGTCCTGGCCGACGTTATCGCCGCCAACGGCCTGAAGCAGCTGCACACCGCCGAGACCGAGAAGTACGCCCACGTGACGTTCTTCCTCAACGGCGGCATCGAGGAGCCCAAGGAGGGCGAGGAGCGCGTGCTCGTCGCTTCCCCCAAGGTCGCTACCTACGATCTGCAGCCCGAGATGAGCGCTCCCGAGGTTACCGAGAAGCTTGTCGCCGCCATCAACGAGGATCGCGCTGATTTCTACATCGTGAACTTCGCGAACTGCGACATGGTTGGTCACACCGGTGTCTTCGACGCCGCCGTTAAGGCCGTCGAGGCCGTTGACGATGCCCTGTCTAAGGTTGTCCCGGCGATTCTCGCCAAGGGCGGCTTTGCGCTGATCACCGCCGACCACGGCAACGCCGATCACATGTTTGACGTTGCTTCCGACGGTTCCAAGCATCCGTTTACGGCTCACACCACCAACCGCGTTCCGTTCATCATCGTTGATGAGAAGGCCAAGCTCACCGGTATCGAGGACGGCCGTCTTTCCGATATCGCTCCGACCATGCTCACCATGGCTGGTATTGAGCCTTCCGCCGAGATGACGGGCCGCGTGCTCGCCACCGAGGCCTAATAGAAAACAAATACCGTTTTCTAGTAAGGGGGTTGTCCACAACCGGACAACCCCCTTTTTGGTATTTCTGCCATTTCCACCCCGTCCTTGAGTGGCAGGTAGGGGAGAGCGGGGGATTGTGGTACAGTACTGGAGTTTAAACTGTTCTATTAAGGAGCTTATCTATGGGTCCGTTCCAGATTCTTCTGTTTGTCGTTTGGGCTGTCTCTGCCGTGGCGCTGACGATTCTCGTCCTGATGCATTCCGGTAAGGGCACCGGCGTTTCGGATATGATCGCTAGCTCGCTGTATAACTCCAGCTCTGCCACGGGCGTCATGGAGCAGAACCTCGACCGCCTGACCGTCATCATGGCTGTCGTGTTTGCCGTGTGCGTCGTGCTGTGCATGTTCTTCTTCCCGCAGGGCATCGTCGGCTACTAAGCACGAGCCGCATAAATATTCAAAAATGGTCCCGTAAGTGCGGGACCCTTTTTGTTTACATATTTGTAACAGAGTCAAAATATCCCCACATACTTCGCCCAACTAAAGAAATTCTCGACCGTTAACCGGAATTAGCCCCAAATTGTGTATAAAATGCGCTACTATATTGCAAAACGTTGGTCCGTTGTGCATAACCAGCCATAGCAGCGGGCGGCGTTTTGATGGTTCGGATCGGATTGTTTCGACATGTGTCCGACTGAACATTTCTTTGTCCTATCTCATAAGGAGGATGGCATGGCTGATTCTATGTTCCACCAGCCCGTTATGGGTCGTCGCGCCTTTGTTGGCGGCACCCTTGCTGCGAGCTCCATGGCTTTTCTTGCCGCATGTGGCAAGAAGGGTGGCGACGCTTCCGGTTCTGAGTCCGGTTCGACGCTGAACTTCTACATCAACAACCCGGTCTGCATCGACCCCTACAATGTCCAGGAGGACCAGGGCACTCAGGTCGAGTACCAGCTCTTTGACGCTCTGACCTCTTACGACGCCGAGAAGGGCGAGATCGTTCCGCTGGCTTGCGAGTCCTTTGAGTCCAACGACGACGCCACCGAGTTTACCTTCAAGATCAAGAAGGCCAAGTTCCACAACGGTGACGACGTTACCTCCAAGTCCTTCAAGCTCGGTTGGGAGCGTCTGGTCAACACCAAGTCGGCCATCGCTACCGAGTACGGTCCTTCCGAGGTCTCCTATCACCTTTCCATGGTCGAGGGTTATGACGACCTGCTTGCCGGTAACGCTACCGAGCTCAGCGGTGTTACGTGCCCCGACGATGAGACCCTCGTCGTCAAGCTGTCTTCCGCTTACGCTGACTTCCCCTTCGTCGCCTCTCATCCGGCTCTGGCCCCGGTTCCCGAGTGCGCCGAGTCCGATGTCAAGAGCTTCTATCTTGCCCCGGTCGGTAACGGCCCGTTCATGATGGACGGCAAGTGGGAGGATGGCCAGGAGATCAACGTCAAGAAGTTCGACGATTACTATGGCGACAAGGCCAAGATCGATGGCATCCACTTCCAGGTCATCAAGGACATGGAGACCGCTTACAAGGAGTTCCAGGCCGGTAACCTCGATGTCTGCGACGTTCCCGTCGCTCAGATCGATGCCGCCAAGAAGGATTGCGGCGTGTCCAAGGACGGCTACACCATGGGTGACGGCGAGCGCATGCTGCTCGGCGCCGAGCCTTCCACGTACTATCTGACCTGCAACACCACGGCCGAGCCGTTCAACAACGCCGACCTGCGTAGGGGCATCTCCCTGGCCATTAACCGTGAGGCCATCTGCAAGACCATCTTCAAGGGTACCCGTACCCCTGCCGACGGCATTTTTCCTCCGGGCATCGATGGCTACAAGGAGGGCGCATGGGAGTTCTGCGCCTACGATGTCGACAAGGCTAACGAGTACCTCGACAAGGTTGCTCCCGCTGGCGCTAACGGGGATCGTGGCATTAGCGTGACCCTGTCCTACAACCAGGACGGCGGTCACAAGGAGATCATGGAGTCCATCATCGGCGACCTCGCCAAGGTTGGCGTTACCGCTGTCTCCGATACCCCTGAGTGGTCTGCCCTGCTCGAGCAGTATCAGAACTTTAACTATCAGTTCGGTCGTCTGGGTTGGATTGCCGACTACCCGATCATTGACAACTTCCTGTATCCGCTGTTCCACTCCGACTCCCTCGGTGGCGACAACCGCTCCGGTTACAACAACCCCGAGTTCGACGCCAAGGTCGACGAGGCTCGTACTATTGTTGACGACGAGGAGCGCGTCGCTAAGATGCAGGAGGCCGATGCAATGGTCGCTGCCGACTGCCCGGTCATTCCGATTATGTTCTACACGCACACCATCGCCGGCTCCGATCGCATCAAGCACCTCTATGTCGATCCGCAGAAGCACGCCGATCTGGGTACCGCTGAGCTCGCCTAAGAGTTTGCAGCTTCCGTGAGGGTCAAGTATTTACGTAGACCTCATGGGAAACATACAGTTCTCCCTAACCTGGGGTAAACTGGCTGATGGTAATTTTGGGATGCCGGTCTGGCGATCGGCATCCCATTTAGGTTAATCCCTAGATAGGGGAGTGGTATGGGTAAGTACATCGTTAAACGTGTGCTTCAGTTCATCCCGGTGTTTTTGGGCGTTACGCTGATTCTGTTCGCCCTCCAGAATATCGTGCCGGGAGATCCGATCAAGCTGATCGGTGGAGACAAGGCTCTGTCCCCCGAGGTGGAGCTTCAGCTTCGCGTTCGCTATCACCTGGTCCAGACGGACGAGGACGGCAACGCGATCCTTGACGAGAACGGCGACCCCGTTCAAACGTCGCTCGTGGACCGTTACTTGTATTACATGAACGGCCTGCTTCATGGCGATCTGGGCAATTCGTATCAGCGCAAGCTGCCGGTTACGGATATCTTTGCCCAGAAGTATCCGTATACGGTCAAACTTGCCGCGTGCGCCATCGTGCTCGAGGCAATTATGGGTATCGGTGCGGGTATCATTTCGGCGGTAAAGCGTTATTCCTTCTGGGATATTTTGGTAACGCTCACCACGTCGATCCTCGTTGCGGTCCCGGCCTTCTGGCTCGGTATGTTGCTGCAGCTGTTCTTTGGCGTCATCCTCAAGGACGCCACGGGCGGTGCAATCTCCATGCCGATCTCGGGTGCCGGCGGTTCCAGCTCTCAGTATCAGGATTGGATGCACTATGTGCTTCCGACCATTACGCTGGCTTCGGTTTCGACCGCTTATGCTGCCCGCATTATGCGCTCGCAGCTGCTTGACGTCATGAACCAGGATTACATCCGTACGGCAAAGGCGAAGGGTCTCTCCAATCGCGCGATCATCGTCAAGCATGCGCTTAAGAATGCACTCATCCCCGTCGTTACCTATATTGGTGTCGACTTTGGTGGCATGCTTTCGGGCGCCATCCTGACCGAGACGGTCTTTAACTGGCCCGGTATCGGCTATGAGGTCTATCGCGCCATTAGCATGCGTGACTGGCCCATCGTTATGGGCGGCGTTACGCTCATCGTCGTCGTCGTTATGGTGATCAACCTGCTCGTCGACATTAGCTATGCATTCCTCGACCCACGCATCCGCCTTGGCGGTCCGTCGGATAAGGCCTAAGGGAGGTACGTCTCATGCAGGAAACTGATTCTCAGTCTCAGGAGCAGGCTACCGCCACCAAGGCCGCATCTGCTCCCGCCAAGTCCCGCACGCTGTGGGGCGACGCTTTTAAGCGTCTTCGTAAGAACAAGCTCGCCGTTATCGGTGTCTGCTGGATCATCATCGTCGTTGTGGTTGCACTGACCGCAGATCTGTGGGCTAAGCCCTGGCTCGGTTCGCCGACGGCTTCCGACTCGACCACCATGGCCGAGACGTCGCTGCTGGCTCCGTGTGCAGAGCACCCGTTTGGCACCGACGCCCTTGGTCGTGACATTCTCGTCCGCGTTATCTACGGTGCGCGCGTTTCGCTGTCCGTCGGCATTATGGCCACCGCGATCTCCACGCTGATCGGTCTGGTCATGGGTGCTCTGGCGGGTTTCTACGGCGGCATCTGGGATACGATCATCATGCGCTGTGCGGACATCTTCCTGGCGTTCCCGTACGTGCTGTTCGTTGTCGCCATGATCGCCGTTATCGGCCGTGGCCTTCAGAACGTCTTTATCGCCATCGGTATTCTCGGCTGGCCTTCGATTGCGCGCGTCTTCCGCTCTGCAATCTTGACGGTCAAGGAAAACGACTATGTTGATGCAGCGCGCGCGATGGGTGCATCTGATGCTCGTATCGTCGTGCGTCACATCTTCCCGAACTCCGTCGCCTCCATCGTGGTCTACGCGACCATGAACATTGGTGGCGCCATTCTGACCGAGTCCGCTCTGTCCTTCCTCGGCATGGGCGTTATTCCGCCTACGCCTTCGTGGGGCTCCATGATTCAGGACGGTCAGCAGTATCTTCTGACCGCTCCCTGGATGATGATCATGCCCGGTCTGGCAATTCTCTCGACGGTGCTCGCCTTCACCCTGCTGGGTGACGGTCTGCGCGACGCCCTCGACGTCAAGATGAAGGACGCATAAGGATGAAGAAGAACAAGAACTATGTGGACCTGAAGGACCAGCCGGTTCCTGAGGGCCAGCATCTGCTCGAGGTCGATGACCTTAAGATGTATTTCCACACCGAGGATGGCGTTGTTCGCGCTGTCGACGGTGTCTCCTACACGCTCGATCGCGGCGAAACCCTGGGCGTCGTCGGTGAGTCCGGCTCCGGTAAGTCCGTGACCGCCATGACCATCATGGGCCTCATCTCGATGCCTCCGGGAAAGATCGAGGGCGGTGACGTTCGCTATCGCGGCCGCTCCATCCTCGAAATGACCGAGGAAGAGATGCAGCACATTCGCGGCAACGATATCGCGATGATCTTCCAGGATCCTATGACCTCCTTGAACCCGGTCTATAAGATCGGCAGGCAGGTGGGCGAGGGTCTTCGTCTGCACCGTGGCTACTCCAAGCAGGAGGCGCTCAAGCGTGCCACCGAGCTTTTGGACCTCGTGGGTATCCCCGAGCCCGAGAAGCGCGTCAATGAGTATCCGCACCAGTTCTCTGGCGGTATGCGTCAGCGAGTCATGATTGCCATGGCCCTTGCCTGCGATCCCGATATTCTGATTGCCGACGAGCCCACGACTGCCCTGGACGTTACCATCCAGGCTCAGATTATCGAGCTCATGCAGGAGATGCAGGAGAAGAACGGCAACGCCATCATCATGATTACCCATGACCTGGGTGTTGTCGCCGATATGGCCGATAAGATCATGGTTATGTACGCCGGCCGCCCCGTTGAGTTCGGTACTGCTGAGGAAATCTTCTACGAGAGCCGCCACCCCTACACCTGGGGTCTTATCCGCTCCATCCCGGAGCAGGCAATCGAAGAGAAGAAGCCGCTGACGCCGATTCACGGCAACCCGCCTTCGCTCATGAACCTGCCTGAGGGCTGCGTCTTCTCTCCTCGTTGCCCCTACGCGACGGACAAGTGCCGCAAGCAGCGCCCTGAGCGCGTTGTCACCGAGTCCGGTCACTATTCTGCGTGCCACTATTCCGGTGACCCCGAGTTCCTCAAGAACGCTCCTGAGACGTCCCGTACGCGCAAGGATTCCAAGAAGGGAGGCGAGGCGTAAATGGCAGACAATAACGAGCGCACTCCACTGCTGAAGGTCGAGCACCTCTCCAAGGAGTTTCCCGCAGAGTCCGGCATGTTCGCCAAGCGTTTTTCCAAGCGCGTCGTCTCTGCTGTAAACGACATCTCTTTTGAGATTTATCCTGGCGAGACCTTTGGTCTGGTTGGCGAGTCTGGTTGCGGTAAATCCACCACGGGCCGCACTATCATGCGTCTGACCAAGCCGACCGCCGGCAAGGTGTTCTTCCAGGGCAAAGATGTTGCCGAGATGAGCAAGCATGAGATCAAGGACATGCGTCGTGAGATGCAGTTTATCTTCCAGGATCCTTATGCTTCGCTCAACCCTCGTATGACCATCGGTGAGATTGTCTCCGAGCCCATGACCATTCATGGTGTGGGTACCAAGGAGGAGCGCATTGAGCGCGTCCGTGAGCTTCTCGACGTCGTTGGACTGAACCCCGAGCACATCAACCGCTATCCGCATGAGTTCTCGGGCGGCCAGCGTCAGCGTGTCGGTATTGCCCGCGCTTTTGCGCTGAAGCCCAAGCTGATTATCTGTGACGAGCCGGTATCCGCTCTGGATGTGTCCATTCAGGCCCAGGTTCTGAACCTGCTCAAGGAACTGCAGGACAAGTTCGGTACCGCGTATCTGTTTATCGCACACGACCTGTCCGTCGTACAGCACATCTCCGATCGCGTTGCCGTTATGTATCTGGGTAAGATGGTCGAGGTTTCGGACTGGAAGACGCTCTATAGCGAGCCTCACCATCCGTACACGCAGTCGCTGCTGTCTGCCGTGCCGGTTCCCGATCCTGATATCCAGAAGACCCGCAAGCGCATCATCCTCGCTGGCGATCCGCCGTCGCCGCTGGATCCGCCGACCGGCTGCCGTTTCCACACGCGTTGCCCGATCGCGCAGGGTATCTGCTCCGAGAAGCTCCCCGAGTTTAAGGAAGTTGCACCGGGTCACTGCTGTGCCTGCCACTTCGCCGAGCCGTTCCCGATCAAGGAATCGCACATCGACCTGTAGTCGGTTGTTCTCGTCCGGGCCCGCCCTGGTGTTTCTTTTCAGAACGTCCTCGGACTGTCTCTTATACACATCTCCGAGCCCACGAGACCGGAG
>UQIY01000018.1 GCA_900541195.1 uncultured Collinsella sp.
TCAGATGTGTATAAGAGACAGGGCCGAGGCCAAGAAGAAGGCCGAGCAGGAGCGCCCTGCCCGCGAGAAGGAGGAGGCTGCCCGCGAGGCCCAGCGCCGCGCCGTTCCCGCTTCCGACTCCGGTTCGCGCTTCCGTTCGCTGCTCGACCAGATCGCCGCACAGGAGACCGTGCTCAAGGAGAAGAAGGACGCCGAGGAGAAGGCCAAGGCCGAGCGCGCCTCCGAGCGCGGCAACCGTCGTAGCGGCAACAACGACCGTCGCGGTGGCCGTCGTAACGATCGCAACGCCTCCGACAACAACTCCGATCGCAACGCCTCCGAGAGCCGTCCGCACAGCCATCGCACCAACGCCAGCAACAACGTCGCTGCCGGCATGGACTTCCCCAACCCCGACAAGCAGGGCAAGGGCAAGAAGCGCAAGGGCGGTCACGGCAACGATGAGGACCACTACAGCCGCATGGCTCGTGAGGCCGAGGAGTACAGCCGCGAGAAGGTGCTCGAGGAGGCCCGCGCCGCCGTCGAGGAGGCCTCTCGCGAGTCCACCGGTCGCCGCAAGAAGCGCAAGGAGAAGCGCGAGCGCGAGGCTGCTAAGGCTCAGGAGGAGCGCAAGATTGAGGAGGCGCTGGCCCAGGGCGTGAACCCCGAGGAGCTCGACGCCATCAAGGTCTCCCAGGGAGTTACCGTCCAGGAGCTCGCCGAGGCGCTCGACGTTCCGGCCAACGACATCATCAAGCGCCTGTTCCTGCTGGGCACGCCGCTTACGATGACGCAGTCCATGTCCGACGACCTCGTCGAGCTCGTTGCCGACGACCTGGGCCGTCAGATCAAGATCATCACCCCCGAGGAGGAGAACACCTTCTCGTTCTACGACGATCCCGCCGACCTTAAGCCCCGTGCCCCGGTCGTCACCGTCATGGGTCACGTCGACCACGGCAAGACGAGCCTGCTCGACGCCATTCGTCACACCGGCGTCGCTGCCGGCGAGGCGGGCGGTATTACCCAGGCCATCGGTGCTTCGCAGGTCATGATCAACGACCGCAAGATCACCTTCATCGATACCCCGGGCCACGCCACCTTTACGGCCATGCGTGCCCGCGGTGCCAAGGTGACCGACATTGTCATCCTGATCGTGGCTGCCGACGACGGCGTCATGCCTCAGACCATCGAGTCGATCAACCACGCCAAGGCCGCCGGCGTACCCATCGTCGTCGCCGTCAATAAGATTGATAAGCCGGGCGCCAATCCCGACCGCGTGCGCCAGGAGCTCACCGAGTACGGCATCATCCCCGAGGAGTGGGGCGGACAGAACATGTTCGTCAACATTTCGGCCAAGCAGAAGATCGCTATCGACGACCTGCTCGAGACCGTGCTGCTCCAGGCCGACGTTCTCGAACTCAAGGCCAACCCCGACACCTTTGCCTCCGGTAACGTCCTCGAGGCCAAGCTCGACAAGGGCCGCGGCTCGGTTGCCACGGTGCTCGTGACCCGCGGTACCCTGCACGTGGGCGATACGCTGGTCGCCGGTCTTACCTACGGCCGCGTCCGCGCCATGCTCGATCCCAAGGGCAACGCCGTCACCGAGGCCGGCCCCTCCGACGCCGTAGAGATCCTGGGCCTGCAGTCCGTGCCCAACGCCGGCGACGAGTTCCGTGTGTTCGAGGACGAGCGCGAGGCTCGCGCCCTGGCCGATGAGCGTTCGCTCAAGGCCCGTATCGAGGAGCAGAGCCGCGTGAAGCACGTCACGCTCGAGAACCTCTTCGAGACCATCGCCGACGCCGAGGTCAAGGAGCTCAACCTGATCATCAAGGCCGACGTCCAGGGTTCCATCGAGGCCCTTCAGGACTCGCTCGACAAGATGGATCAGTCCGAGGTCCGCATCAACACGATCCACTCCGCTGTCGGTGCCATCAACGAGACCGACGTCGTCCTGGCCGACGCCTCCAACGCCATCATCATCGGCTTTGGCGTGCGTCCCGACGGCAAGGCCCGCTCTGCCGCCGAGCGTGAGGGCGTCGAGATCCGTTGCTACGACGTTATCTATAAGTGCCTCGAGGAGCTCGACGCTGCCCGCATCGGCATGCTCAAGCCCACCGAGGTCGAGGTCTCCACGGGTACCGCGACCGTCCTGGACACCTTCAAGGTGCCCAAAGTCGGTATCGCCGCCGGTGTCCGCGTCGAGGAGGGCGAGATCGCCGCGACCGATTCCGTGCGCCTGGTGCGTGACGGCATTGTGGTCTTCAACGGTAAGATCGCCTCGATGCGCCACTACAAGGACGAGGCCAAGAGCCTCAAGAGCGGTTCCGAGGGCGGCATTGGCCTGGAGAACTTCCAGGACATCAAGCCCGGCGATCAGATCGAGGGTTACCGCATCGACCAGGTTGCCCGTACCGAGTAGGGGGTAGCGCTATGAAGCAAACGCAGGCAACCCGCCGTTTGGGCGAGCAGCTTCGCGAGAAGCTTGGTTATATCCTGCTCTTTGAGGTTTCCGATCCGCGTCTCGACCTGGTCACCCTGACTGCGGTCGAGGTCGCGGTGGACCGTTCGTTCGCACGCGTGTACGTGTCGTGCGATGCGAGCCGCTACGATGAGGTCATGGAGGCACTCGCCAGCGCCAAGGGCCGTATTCGCAGTCTGTTGGCTCGCTCGCTCGATTGGCGCGTCACGCCCGAGCTCGATTTTCGCATCGATCGCTCGACCGATGAGGCCGAGCGCATCACGCGTGCGCTGGAAAACGTTCCGGCCACGCTTGCGATCGAAAAGGACGAGGACGGCTACCCGATAGCGGATGCCGCCCAGGAGGCAGCTTTAGATGACTAATTCCGCCGATCTCGCCTCGTGCGAGTCTGCAGATATTAAACGACGCATCCTCGAGCTTATCGAGGATGCGTCCTCCATTGCGATCTCGGGTCACACCTCTCCCGACGGCGATGCCCTGGGCTCCGTGTTGGGTCTGGGCTTATCGCTTATGAAGGTGTTTCCCGACAAGGACATCGCCCTGCTGCTGGCAGACGACGATCCCGTTCCGCGCATCTACCGTTTTATGGAGGGCGCCGATCTGCTGGTGCCGGCATCTGCCTACACCGGCAACCCGGACCTGTTCATCTCGGTGGACGTGCCGGTCGTCGAGCGCCTCAATAATTCCGCCGAGGTACTCCGTCGTTCGGCCCATGTGGCATGCTTTGACCATCACCCGGCGCGTGAGGAGTTTGCCGAGGTCAGCCTTAGGTGTGTCAATGCCGCTGCTTGCGCCATGATTATCGACCGCTTTTTGGCCGATTGCGGCATTACCGCAAGCGATAGCATCGCCACCTGCCTGCTGTGCGGCCTGGTCACCGATACCGGTCGTTTTCAGTATCAGAATGCCGATGCCGCAGCCTTTCATGCCGCCTCGCGTCTGGTGGCGCACGGTGCCGATCCGGCGCGCGTCGCGCTCGAGGTCTACCAGAGCATGCGTGTCGAGTTCTTGCACCTCAAGTCCATCGTCATGGGTCGCATCAAGACGGTCGCGCACGGGCGCGTGGCGTATAGCTACGCCTACGAGAGCGACCTTAAGGACTGCGGCGTCACCTCGGACGAGTGCGACGGCCTGGTCGATGTGGTGCGCTCGGTGATGGGCGTCGAGGTCTGCCTGTTCCTTAAGGGCATCGAGGGCGATACCAAGGTGCGTGGCAACCTGCGCTCCAAGGGCGATCTTGATGTTTCCGAGATTGCGGCCAACTTTGGCGGAGGTGGGCACCACGCTGCCGCCGGCTTTACCAACGCCGGAACGATTTCCGAGACGCTCACCGCGGCACTTCCCATGCTGGCCGAGCTGGTAGGGGAGGATCCCGCTTCGGTGACCGTCGAGCTCTAACTTTTTGGATGGTACATGGCTCGTCGTACACCTTCTCAACTTAATATGCTGCTTGCCGTCGATAAGCCGGTGGGCTGCACGTCCCACGACGTGGTTTCGCAATGCCGACGCGCCCTCCATGAGCGGCGCATCGGTCATGCCGGAACGCTCGACCCCATGGCATCGGGTGTCATGGTGGTGGGCGTGGGCCAGGCCACGCGTCTGCTGGGCATGCTCACGCTCGATACCAAAAGCTACGTCGCCGACATTTCGTTTGGCGTCGAGACCAATACCGATGATGCGGAGGGCGAGGCCGTCCGCACAGTGCCCATTGCCGCTGACCTGCGCGATCCGTCCTATGCCCGCGAGCGCCTGTGCGCCATGCTGGGCCCGCAGATGCAGGTACCGCCGGCGTTTTCGGCCATTTCGGTCAACGGCGTGCGCGCCTATAAGGCTGCGCGCGAAGGCAACGCCGTTGAGTTGCCCCCGCGTCCGGTCGAGGTGTACTCCGCTGACCTGATTGCCGTGAGCGGCGAGGGCGAAGCGTGCGTTTGGACCGTGGCGTTTTCGGTGAGCAAGGGCACCTATATCCGTGCGCTCGCTCGCGATTTGGGCCGCGCCTGCGACAACGCGGCACATATTTCCGCGCTGCGCCGTACGGCCTCCGGTGTTGTTTCCATCGGTGCCTGCCATGCGGTCGAGGAACTTTCTGCCGAATCCGCTGCCGGCTTTGCCTTGGATCCCATTGCGGCACTGGGCGCCACGCGCGTCGACTTGCCGGGTGACCTTGCCGACGATCTGCTGTGCGGACGTCGTATTCCTATTGAGCGCGCGCTTGTGGGCTTCGATGCGTCGAAGGCGCCGTTTGCGCTGGTGCTCGATGGCGGGCTCAAGGCGCTCGCTCGTATCGAGGGCGGTCGCTTTGTAATGGAGCACGTCTTTCCGCAGGCGATCGGCGGTGTTCGATGATGCTGGACTCCCACGAGCTCGCGCGTATTTTTTTCGCGGGCGAGTCGGATGAGCCCCGTATCGTCTCCGCCGATGCGTTTGATGATTGCGCGAGCCTGGGCGCCGCGTCGATCGCCATCGGCGTGTTCGACGGTGTGCATCGGGGGCATCACGAACTGATCGACGCGGTCGTTCACGATGCGCGTGACCATGGCTGCAAGGCGGTCGTGGTCACCTTCGATCCCGACCCGGACGTGGTGGTGAGCCCTTCGCCTGCTCAAAAACTGATGACGACGGCCGACCGTCTGCATGCCCTGGCTCTCACCGGGGTCGATGCGGTCGTAGCTGTTCCCTTTACGCCTGCGGTGGCGGCACTCGACCACGTGGGCTTTCTTAAGCTGCTGTCGCGCGTCGTCGATATCCGCTCGATTCGTGTGGGTAGCGACTTTAGGTTGGGTCGCGGCGGTGCCTCGGGCGTTGCCGAGATGCAGGCATGGGGTACCGAGCGCGGCGTTGACGTCTATGGCCACGAGCTGCTGTGCGTCGATGGGCAGACGATTTGTGCTACCCGTATTCGCCAGGAGCTCCGCCAGGGTCATGTTGAGCTTGCCGCCGAGCTGCTCGGCCGCCCGTACATGCTGCGAGGTATTGTTGCCGGCGGTCGTCACCAGGGCTCCGACATGGGTTTTCCCACGGCAAACATCCAGGTACCCGAGGGCATCCAGGTTCCTGCCGATGGCGTCTACGAGGGCCTGGTGCTTGTCGACGATACCGTTTGGCCCGCTGCCGTCAATGTGGGCCTGCCGCCGACGTATGCCGACGATGCCGCCTCGGCTCATCTCGAGGCCAACTTGATCGGGTATGCAGGCGACCTGTACGGTGCCTCGGTTTCGCTGGCGTTTACGCGCTGGCTGCGCCCGTCGCGCGTGTTCGATTCGCTGGACGAGTTGATCGCGACCGTCGAGGGCAATATTGACGATATCCGTCATCATTTGGGTGAGCAGGGGGTGAGCATCCGTGATTAGCGATGAGGAAAAAGACCAGGTGCGCGCTGCGTCCGATCTGGTTGCCATTGTGCAGGAAACGGTTGAGCTCAAGCCCCGCGGTCATGAGTTTTGGGGTTGCTGCCCCTTCCATGGCGAAAAGACCCCGTCGTTTCATATTATCCCCGCCACGCAGGTGTGGCACTGCTTTGGCTGTGGCGAGGGCGGCGACGTCTTCACCTACATCATGAAGCGCGAGAACCTGAGCTTCCCTGAGTCGATTCGCTACCTGGCCGACCGTGCCGGCATTGAGCTGCACGATACCGGCGCCTATCGCGAGCGCGGCACCAAGCGTGCCCGCATCTACGACCTGTGCGCCGAGACCGCCCAGTTCTACCACACCATGCTCATGCGCGGTAAGGACAGCCGTCCGCGCGAGTATTTCGCCAGCCGCGGTATGGGCGGCGACGTCTGCCGCCGCTACTGCCTGGGTTTTGCGCCGGGTCGCAACGCGCTGGTTTCGCATCTGTCGCAGGCAGGCTTTACCCCGCAGGAAATGATCGATGCCAACGTGGCCGTGAGCCGTGGGCGCGGGCAGCTTGCCGACCGTTTTTACGACCGCGTGATGTTTCCCATCTTTGATGAGCAGGGTCATAACATCGCCTTTGGCGGGCGCATTATGGGCGACGGCCAGCCTAAGTACCTCAACACCGCCGAGACGAGCGTGTTCCATAAAAAGCGAAACCTCTACGGCTTTAACTGGGCTAAGGAGTTTATCGTCGCGCAGGATACCGCCATCGTGGTGGAGGGATATACCGACTGTATCGCCTGCTGGGAGGCGGGGATCAAAAACGTCGTCGCCACGCTGGGTACGGCGTTGACGGAACATCATGTAAAGACGCTCACCCGCTTTGCCAAGCGCATTGTATATATGTTCGATGGCGACGCTGCCGGTCAAAAGGCCGCGCGCCGCGCGATTCAGTTTATCGAGCAGGATTCGATGGACCTGCGCTGCGTGGTGCTTCCCGACGGCAACGACCCCATGGAGTTCATCACCGCGCATGGTGGCGAGGCGTTGCAGGCGCGTATCGACGCCGCCGAGCCCCTCATGGACTTTGTGTACCGCTCACTGCAGGAGTCGAGCGACATTTCCACGCCGGGCGGTCGTGCCAAGGCGCTCGAGGATGCGCTGACGCTCATCTATCCGCTGCGCAATAGCTACATGATCGATACGTACTTTATCCAGATTGCCGACCTGCTGGGGTTGGACTTGGAGACGGTGCGTTCGAGCTCGGGCCGTGTGTTTCGCGATGTTGCCAAGCGCGAGGACGCCGAGCGTCGTCGCGAGCAGAACTACGAGCGCCAGCGGGCGCAAACCGAGCGTGCAGGCAGCGCAGGCGGTCGGGCGTCTGGTTCGCAGGGGGCGTCTCGCGGTGCCTGGGCGTCGGGTGCGACGCCGCCGGTGTCCACACCGGTCGAGGAAGAGCCGTACGACTATGTGCCGCTCGAGGCCTATGGGGCCGCGCCGGTCGAGGTCGTCGACGACATGCCTCCGATCGATGTGCCGGTTGGCATGGATGGCGCGGCGCCGGTTGCCGGTGCAACGGACGCGTCTGCGGCACCGACGATGCCGATCGTGCTGACCGACCTGGAACGAAAGTCTTTGGCGGGGGAGCGCGAGCTGCTGACGATGCTCACGAGCTATCCCGACCTGTTCCGCACGTATGCCGACCGCATCTGCTCGATCGAGTGGGTAGATCCGCGCCACGAGTCCATCGCATGGGCCGTGCTCGCGACGCCGCCGGGCACCGACCCCACGGCGTGCATGGATGCGGCGCGCGCGGTGTGTCCCGAGGCAGCGTCGCTTGTCAGCGCCGGGCGCATTTCGTCGACGAGTAAGCACCCCACCGAGACGAACATCGTGTTTATGCTCGACACCCTCGAGCTCTACACCATCAAGCGCCGCATGCGCGCCGCACAGGCCAAGCTTCGCCAGGACCGATCGCTCGACGATGAGGCACGCCGTGTGCTGACGATGCAAGCGATGCAAGATTCTCAGCGCCAGCGCGAGCTCCAAAAGTCGATCGGCGGCGTGGCCGATCCGTTCCGTTTGATCGGTTTGGAGATTGCGGGCGCCGACCAGGCCTAGATGTTGTGGTCAACCAGCGTATTTGCGCCTATATCCAGTCTGAATTTTGGGTATAGACGTCAATGTGTGTGCTAAAGTAATGAGTCCTGTGGACTATGAAGGGAGAATCTGTGCCAAAAAAGAGTGAGAGCACGGGTACTGGGCTGGAATCCTACGTTGCAAAGCTCATGGGCAACGGCTCAAACAGGACTTCGGTAACCGAGGACGAGATTCAGGTCGCCCTGAAGGATATCGATGTGTCTGACGAGCAGCTCAACGCGGTGTATTCCGCGCTGCGCAACAGCGGCATCCAGATTATCTCCGCGAGCGGAAACGACGACGCCCCCATGGACGTCGACGATGACGATAACGATAGCGATACCGACGATTTCGATGACGACGAGCACGATTCCGGCTCGCTCGACGATCATGAGCTTAAGATGGCCCGTCAGGCCGATGCCGAGATGGGTTCTTCCAAGAGCAAGAAGAAGCGCACCGTGCGCACGTCCCGTTCGCGTTCGCGCGTGCGTGGCATCGATGCCTCCACGGTGATGCTGACCGGCGACCCGGTTCGTATGTACCTTAAGGAGATCGGTAAGGTCGACCTGCTGACCGCTTCCGAAGAGGTCGATCTGGCCATGAAGATCGAGGCCGGCCTTGACGCCACCGAGAAGCTCGAGGCCGCCGAGGCGGGCGAGATCGAGCTTACCCGCGCCGAGATGCGTCGCCTGACCCGTATCGAGAACGTCGGTCTCGAGGCCAAGCAGGCGCTCATCAGCGCCAACCTGCGTCTGGTCGTCTCCATCGCCAAGCGCTACGTCGGTCGCGGCATGCTGTTCCTGGATCTGATCCAGGAGGGCAACCTCGGTCTGATCCGCGCCGTCGAGAAGTTCGACTACCAGAAGGGCTTTAAGTTCTCCACGTACGCCACGTGGTGGATCCGTCAGGCCATCACGCGTGCGATTGCCGACCAGGCCCGTACCATCCGTATTCCCGTGCACATGGTCGAGACCATCAACAAACTCGTCCGCGTGCAGCGCCAGCTTCTCCAGGACCTGGGTCGCGACCCGACCCCCGAGGAGATCGGTGCCGAGATGGACATGAGTGCCGATCGCGTCCGCGAGATCCAGAAGATTTCGCAGGAGCCCGTGTCGCTCGAGACCCCTATCGGCGAGGAAGAGGATTCCCAGCTGGGCGACTTTATCGAGGACTCCCAGGCTATCGTTCCGCCCGATGCCGCCAGCTTCTCCATGCTGCAGGAGCAGCTCACCCAGGTGCTCGATTCGCTTGCCGATCGCGAGCGCAAGGTTATCGAGCTGCGCTTTGGCCTTGTCGACGGACATCCCCGTACGCTCGAGGAAGTCGGCCGCGAGTTTGGCGTCACGCGCGAGCGTATCCGCCAGATCGAGTCCAAGACCCTGGCCAAGCTCCGCCACCCCAGCCGCAGTAGCAAGCTGAAGGACTATATTGAGTCTTAACCTCGCAAGCAAGAAGCGCCCTCAAGCACATCCGTTTGGGGGCGCTTTCATGCAGTCATTGGGGACGTCCGCAATGACTAGTCGGAAAAATTCTCAAAAAAGTTCTTGCCCTAAGCTGATTCGTCCGTATAATTAACTTCGTTGCTTGAGAGCACACACCTATTCCTCGGTAGCTCAATGGTAGAGCACGCGGCTGTTAACCGCGCTGTTGTAGGTTCGAGTCCTACCCGGGGAGCCAGGTTGTAAAACCCGTCGCTTATGCGGCGGGTTTTTTTCATGCCGCGATCGCATGTGGCGAACGTTACCGTATCAACATTTCGTGTCGAGGATGTAATCGCGAACCCCGCCACCTCAACATGGCGCACTCGTTGTAAACTATTGGAATGATTGCTCCCACGAGATGGTGCCGTGAGCACCAGATAAGGAGATTCTTGTGTCTGAGACCATTAACGGCAGCCTGAGCGTCTCGAACGACGTTATTGCCGATATTGCCGGTTATGCCGCGATGACGTGCTATGGCGTCGTCGGTATGGCCGAACAGCTCCAGGGCGCCGAGAGCGTGCGCCTGCTTGCCGGTCAGCGCCTCCGCAAGGGCGTGCTTGTCTCCGCCGACGAGAACGGCCTTACGGTCGATCTTCACGTCGTGCTCGAGAACGGCGTCAACATGAAGTCCGTCTGCCACAATCTTTCGAGCTCTGTTGCCTTCACCCTGCAGGAGATCGCCCAGATCGATCCCGCCAGCCTTAAGATCGGCATCCACATCGACGCGCTCAAGAGCCGTCTGAACTAGCATCCGAAAACGGAGATTCAAATACCCATGATTGCAAAGACCATTCGCACCTGTTTTCCGATCGCTGCGGCTGCCGTTTCCGACAAGGCCGAGGAGATCAACAAGCTCAACGTCTTCCCCGTACCCGACGGCGATACCGGCACCAACATGTCACTCACGCTCGCCTCGGTGACCAAGGAGCTTTCCGCCCTTCCCGCCGATGCCGATATGGAGGCCATCGCCGGCGCCATCACCCACGGCTCCCTGATGGGCGCCCGCGGCAACTCCGGCGTCATCACCTCGCAGATTCTGCGCGGCGTGGCCGAGGGTCTCATTTCTGCCGATGAGCCTATCACGTCCGCCAACATCGCCTTCGCCTTCCGTCGCGCCGTCAAGGTCGCCTTCCAGGCCGTCCGCAAGCCCATCGAGGGCACGATTCTCACGGTCCTGCGCGATGTCTCGACCAAGGCTGACGAGTGCGAAAAGAAGAAGTTCTCGGCCGAGGACGCGCTCGATGCCATCGTCGTCGAGGCCTACCAGTCCGTCGCCCGCACGCCCGATCTGCTGCCCGTTCTGAAGGAGAACGGCGTGGTCGACTCCGGCGCCTTTGGCTTTGCCATCTTCCTTGAGAACTTTGTTGCCGCCGCGCTTGGCCGCAGCACCGTTGTCGAGGATTTTTCCGCCACGTTTGATTCCGCTGGCTCTGCCCGCGACGCGGCCCTTGGTCGCGTTGAGATCGAGGCCAACGACGACTGGGAGGGCTCTGAGTTCCGCTACTGCAACGAGTTCCTCTTTAAGGCCGACGCCCCGTTTGACGAGGACGAGTGCCTTAGGTTCCTGGGCTCCATGGGCGACTGCGAGCTGCTCGTGGGTGCCTACCCCGATTACAAGATCCACGTGCACTCCAACACCCCCAACCTGGTGCTCGAACACATGCTGCAGCTCGGTCAGATCTACGAGGTCTTTATCCACAACATGGAGATGGAGGCCCACGACCGTACCGCCAAGATCCACGAGGACCAGGAAAAGGCGGCCGAGCCCGCCAAGGCGTTGGGCTTTGTCGCCGTTGCCGCCGGTTCGGGTGAGGCCGACATCCTCAAGTCCCTCGGCGTTGACGTGATCGTCTCGGGTGGCCAGACCATGAACCCCTCAACCGCTGACCTGCTGGGCGCGGTGGACCAGGTCAACGCGACCTCGGTCATCATCCTGCCCAATAACGGCAACATCCGTATGGCTGCCGAGGCTGCCGCTTCTGCCTGCACCGACAAGAAGGTCGCCGTCGTTCCCACCAAGACCGTCCCGCAGGCGTTCTCCGCGCTGTTTGCGGTCCTGCCCGATTCCGAGCTTGAGGACGCCGTTGCCGCCATGACTGACGCCATCAGCGAGGTTCGCGATGGCGAAGTCACCCGTGCCGTGCGCGATTCCAGCGCCTCTGACGGCTCTCCGATTCACTCCGGTGACGTCATGGGTATCATTGCCGGCTCCATCGACGTGGTCGGCTCCGATGTGAAGCAGGTCACGCTCGACTGCATCAACCGCATGCAGGAGGAAGAGGAGGGCGACGCGCTGACGATTCTGGCCGGCGAGGAGCTGTCCGATGAGGCCTTCCAGGAGATCGTCGACGCCATTGAGGAGGCACAGCCCGATCTGGAGATCGACGCCCATCGTGGCGAGCAGCCGCTCTATCCCGTGATCTTCTCGATCGAGTAGGCATCTGCCCATGTCCGAGCTGTGCTCCGTGCCGCGTGTCTCGGAGCGCTTTGCCCAGAGCAATGCGCTCGACGAGGATATCGCGCGACTCAAATATGTTTCGGGTAAACGTGAGGAGGCCCTTCGCCGTCTGGGAATTCGGACGGTGGGGGACCTCCTTCTCCATATTCCTCATCGCTATCTCGACTTTACGCGCTCCTGGTCCATCGAGATGGCGCCCATCGGTACCGTTTGCACGATTGTCGCCACGGTCGATCGCATTGTTCAAAAGCAGCCTCGTCCGCGTATGCAGGTGACCGAGGTCTCGCTGGTGGACGAGACGGGCGTGCTGCAAGTCGCCTTTTTCCGTCAGCCCTGGATTGCCCAGCAATTTAAGCAGGGAGACCGCCTGGCCGTGATGGGTAAGGTCGAGTTTGCCTACGGCTTTAAGCAGATGGCCTCGCCGCATTTCGAAAAGCTCGAGGGCGGGCGTGCCGCGGGCACCATTCTGCCGGTCCATTACGTGAGCGATGGCGTGAGCCAGGCGTGGATGCGCCGCATCGTTAGCGGCGCGCTCGAGGTCGTCGGAAATCCCTTCGACCCGATTCCCGCTCGCTTGCGCGCCAAGCGCCGCCTGATGAGCAATGCCCGCGCGCTGCGCTCAATTCACTTTCCATCGAGCATGGCCGAGCGCGATATTGCGCGTGCACGGCTTGCCTATGAGGAGTGCCTCTACCTGCAGCTGGCGCTGCGATTGCGCAACGACGGCGGCTTGGTCGAAGTCGCTCCCTACGCCCACGCCGCGGGTGAGCACCTGGCGGCGCTCAAGGAAGCCCTGCCGTTTTCGCTGAGCGACGAGCAGGAGGCCGCGTTCCAAGACATCCTGCGCGACATGTGCGATGGCGGGCGCGTGATGAACCGCCTTCTGCTGGGCGATGTTGGTACCGGCAAGACGGCCGTCGCCGCCTGCGCGCTGGCTGTCGCGGCCGATTCGGGCACTCAGTCCTGCGTTATGGCGCCTACGGGCGTGCTGGCGCGCCAATATGCCGATAAGACCGGCCCCTTGCTCTCGCAGGCCGGCATGTCCTGTGCGCTCCTGACGGGTGCCACGCCGGCAGCCGAGCGCGAGCAGATCCATGCGCAGCTGGAATCGGGCGAGCTCGACGTCCTCTTTGGTACCCATGCGGTCCTCTCGGACAACGTGACGTTTAAGCATCTGTCGCTTGTCGTCATCGACGAGCAGCACCGCTTTGGTGTGGGCCAGCGCAATGCCCTGCGTGCCAAGGGCCCGGGTGCCGACCTGCTCGTTATGACGGCGACGCCGATTCCGCGCACGCTGGCGCTCTCGGTCTACGGCGACCTGGACACGAGCATTATTCGCCATCGACCTGTTCCGGGAGCGGGCGTTACGACGCGCGTGCTTACCGAGTCGAGCCGCGACCTTGCCTACGGCGCCATTCGCGAGGCGCATGCAAAGGGCCAGCAGGCCTATGTGATCTGCCCCCTCGTGGAGCCGAGTGATTCGGCCGATGAGCTTGAGGATGTCCCCGGTATCGCCCGCGATGACGAGGGCCGCGTGACCGTTCCCGTGCCGTTGCACGATACGGCAACCGAGCTCGACCGACTGCGCCTTGCGTTGCCGGGACTTACCATCGAACGCCTTCACGGCCGCATGCCGGCGGGGGAGAAGGACCGCGTGATCGATGCCTTCAAGCGCGGCGAGATCGATGTGCTCGTATCGACCACGGTGGTCGAGGTGGGTGTCGACGTGCCCAACGCCACCGTCATGGTCATCGAGAACGGTGAGCGCTTTGGCTTGGCGGCCCTGCACCAGCTGCGCGGTCGCGTGGGCCGCGGCAGCGTATCGGGCACCTGCCTGGTCATGACGCACTCCAAGGGCAATGGCGGTGCCTCGGCGGCACAAGACCGTCTCCAGTCGCTCGAAAAGACCTCGGATGGCTTTACGCTCGCCCAGATGGACCTGCGCCTGCGCCACGAGGGCGAGATCCTGGGGTATCGCCAGCACGGCGGTATGACCCTGCGCTTTGTGGACCTGGACGCCGACGAGGATCTTATCGAATGGGCTCATTTGGACGCGGTCGAGCTCTTGCGGTATGCTTGCAACCTTGACTCCGTGGCGACGCGCCCCTTGCGCGATGCGGTCGCCACGCGCTATCGACATATCTTTAAGGAGGTCAGCGGAGGATGAGAATCATCGGCGGTGAATGGCGCGGCCGTAAGATCGAAGAGCCGCGCGGGCGCGATGTTACCCGTCCCACGACCGATCGCGTGCGCGAGGCATGTGCATCCATGGTCATGTCGGCGTTCGATTTCGATTTGGACGAGGTCCGCGTGCTGGATGCCTTTGGCGGCTCCGGTGCCCTGGGAATCGAGATGCTCTCGCGTGGCGCCCGCTCGCTCACCACGTTCGAGATCGATCGCAATGCCGCCCGTCTGATCACCAAGAATATCGAGTCGCTGTGCCGCGACCGCTCGCGCTGGCGTGTCGTTACCGGCGATGTGCTGGCGAGTGCCTCGCGCGGTCGCGTGCCGGGTGGTCCTTTTGATCTGGTCCTGCTCGATCCGCCGTATGCCTTTGGCGCCGAGCCGGTCGAGGAGCTGCTGCAGAATCTTTCCCAGCAGGGATTGCTGGCACCCGGGGCCTTTGCCCTGTTTGAGCATGCCGCATCCGATGCGGGCGCTCATCCAGCTGGTTTTGAGACCGTGCGGGAGAAGCGTTACGGCATTACCTCGGTTGATTTGCTGCGCTGCGCCGCCGAGGACGAGAACGACCATGCTGACGAGAACGAAAATGACGAGGATGCGCCTTCGGAGGACACCCATGAATGACACTATCAACCGCGTGATCGTCCCGGGCACCTTCGATCCCATCACCTTTGGCCATATCGACGTAATTCGCCGAGCCCGCCGCATCTTTCCCAGCGTGATCGTTGCCGTGGCCGAATCGCAGGGTAAAAACGGCGTGGGTACCACCTTTATGCTCGACGAGCGCGTGGCGCTGGCCCGCGAGGCCCTCGGCGATTTGGACGGCATCGAGGTACTGCCTTTCACCGGCCTGCTGGTCGACTTTGCACGTGAACAGGGGGCAGGTGCCGTCGTTAAGGGTCTGCGCGCCATGACCGACTTTGAGTACGAGTTGCAGCAGGCCGACCTCAACTATCGCCTGGATAGCGAGCTGGAGTCCATCTTTGTCATGAGTGCTCCGCAGTACGGCTATATCTCGAGTTCGGTGGTGCGCCAGATCGCGTCGCTTGGCAGCGACGTGTCGACGTTTGTGCCGCCCAACGTGGTCGAAGCACTCAAACATCGCTTTTCGTGACGTTTTTTATTGCCTGGTGGCATGTGGTAAACTAACACGATGATATGTTACCTATGAAAGGAGACCGGATGCCGGGCGAGAATTTTCCTGGCGACAGGATCGTGAGTCTTGTCGACGAGCTCGAGGGGCTCATCGAAGAGGCTAAGACGCCGTTCGGCAAGAACGCCCAGATGAAGGTTATCGACGCCGACGTCTTCTTTAACATCCTCGATGAGATCCGCATGAGCTATCCCGAGGAGTGGCAGAAGTCCCGCCGTATCCTCAAAGAGCGCGAGGAGCTTATGGCCTCCGCCGCCGCTCAGGCCGATTCCATCATTGCCGATGCTCAGCAGCAGGCGCTCACCATTGCCGGTGAGCAGGAGATCGTCCGCTTAGCCCAGCAGCAGGCCGACGACATCCGCGACCGTGCCCAGCAGTACGAGCGCGAGACGCGTTATGCCGCCGAGGATTACGCCGAGCAGGTCTTTACGCACCTCGAGGAGAACCTTAAGAGTCTGACCGGCACCGTCACTCGTTGCCGTCAGCAGCTCAACGAGGGCGCCGCCCAGCAGAACGGTCAGTGGTAATGGCTGAGTTCCCGAGCGTAACCGTCGATCTTTCCGAGCAGCTCGAGTTTCCCGGAGACTCTTATCCGCTGACCGGCAAGGTCGATGTCGCCACCTACACGGTGGGCGAGAAGGAGTACCAGCTGCAGGACGGCATTTCCTACGACGTGGTCTTTACCAACGCCGGTACCGGTGTTCTGCTTTCGGGCATGGTCCGCGCTCACGCCACCGGCGAGTGCGATCGCTGCCTGGAGCCCGCATCGTTTGATATCGCAGGCGAGATCGAGGAGTTCTACCTCTTTAACGAGCCCGAGGACCCCGAGGCCTACGAAGACGGCTACGAGTTGCTGGGCGAGGATCGCATTGTCGATCTGGGCGAGCCCATCAACGACGCGGTCGTCATGGACACGCCGTTCGTTGTCCTGTGCAAGCCCGATTGCCGCGGCCTTTGCCCCACCTGCGGCATCAATCTCAACGTCGAGCAATGTGATTGCGCCGCCAAGGCGGAGGCCGAATGGGCCGCTGCCACGGAAAATCCATTTGCAGCATTGAAGAATCTCAAGCTTGACGAGTAAAACTGTGGTAGTATCGCTACTTGCGCGTAATCGCCACACTGGATAGTTCATAAGGAAGGTCTCTATGCCCGTACCTAAACAAAAGCAGGGTCGTATCCGCACCCATACCCGTCGTTCCGCCAACATGAAGATCTCGGCTGCGGCTCAGTCCACGTGCCCCCGTTGCGGCGCTGTTAAGCTCCCGCACCACGTGTGCCCCAGCTGCGGTTTCTACAAGGACCGCGAGGTTATCGTTACCGAGTAACTGTATACTCTGGATACGATGCCGTTCCAACTGGAACCACAATGGCCGGCTCAATGAGTCGGCCATTTTTGTATAAGGAGCATATGAAATGAGTAACGTTCGCGTTTGTGTAGACGTTGTGGGCGGAGACGAGAGGCCCCAGGTTGTCCTCGACGGTATCGAGGCTGCGCTCGAGGCAGATTCCGAGATCGAGATTTTGGCCGTCGGTCCCGCCGAAATCGTCAACCCCTTTGCCGCAGCGCATGCCCGCGTGGAGGCTCTGGAGGCCCCCGATGTCATCAGCATGGAGGACGATCCCATCCGCGCCGTGATGACTAAGCGCAAGTCCTCGATCGTGCTTGCATGCCGTGCCATTAAGAAGGGCAATGCGGACGCGTTTTTCTCGGCCGGCTCGACCGGTGCCATGACCGCTGCCGCCACGGCCTACGTCACGCCGTTTCGGTATTTGGCAGAGGGCAAGAAGCAGCCGGTCCGTCCGTGCTTGACCAACGCACTGCCCAATCGTGCCGGCGGCCTGACGGTGCTGTGCGATATGGGCGCCAATCCCGATGTCACGGTGGACGATATGGTGCGCTTCGCCCAGATGGGTGCTGCCTATGCCCGCGTGGTTTTGGGCATCGAGCATCCTCGCGTGGGCCTGCTTGCCAACGGCACCGAGGACGAGAAGGGCTCCAACTTTACCAAGTCGTGCTTCCCGGCCATGAAGGCCGCTGTTCCCGGCTTTGTGGGCAACTGCGAGGGCACCGATCTTACGTCGGGCAATTTTGACGTCGTGGTCGCCGACGGCATGTCGGGCAACATTGCGCTCAAGGCCACCGAGGGCGCTGCCAAGTTTTTGCTTCAGGAGCTCAAAGGCGCCTTTATGTCCTCGCTCGGCACCAAGATCGCCGCACTGCTCATCAAAAAGCAGATGCGCGAGATTAAGGCCAAGCTTTCGGGCGACGCCAAAGGCGGCGCGATCCTGCTGGGCCTGCGCGGCGTCGTGTTGATCGGCCACGGTGCCACGTCGGTCGAGGCCGTCAAGAACGGTACGCTTGCCGCGGCCCAGGCCGTACGTGCCGGTCTTGTCCAGGACGTTGCCAATTCCATGGACGGTATCGTTTTATAAGAGCCCCGTTACGTGGCTCAACCTGTACCGTGTGGGGTAGAATCGGAGCCGTATTGCAATGCGGCCCCGATTGCCGTGTTGCGTTGTGTTCCATGACATACGAGAGGAAGCGCTATGGACCGCTCCGAAATCTTCGATAAGATCGCCGAAATCGCCGCTGACGTGCTGGGCGTCGATGTCGCCGACATTAGCGACGAGACCACTTTTGACGATCTCGATGCCGATTCGCTCGAGCGTCTGCAGCTGGTGACGGCCATCGAGGACGAGTTCGACCTCGAGATCGATGACGAGACCCTGCTGTCGCTCAACTCCGTCGCCGACGCCGTCGACGCGATCGAAAACGCCAAGGAGGCCTAAGTCTTGGCTTTGTCTGAACGACTCACGCGTGCCCAGGAGATTCTGGGCCATGAGTTCAATAACAAGGTGCTGCTGCGCGCGGCGCTCACGCATCCCTCGGCCGTCGAGGGCCTGCCGGTCTCTGCCAGCTATGAGCGCCTTGAATTTTTGGGCGATTCCATTTTGGGCGCCGTGGTGGCCCGTTCGCTCTTTGAGTCCTATCCCGAGTTTGACGAGGGCAAGCTCACACGCCTGAAGGTGTCCCTTGTCTCGGGCGCCACGCTGTCCGAGGTGTCGCACGAGCTGGGTATCGACGACATCATCATCTTTGGCGCCTCCGAGACCGGTACCGGCGCCCGTGGCCTGCACTCGGCGCTTGAGAACGTTTACGAGTCGCTCGTGGGCGCGCTGTACCTGGATGCCGGTTGGGATGCGGCGGCGGAGTTCATCCACCGTACGCTTAAGCCGCACCTGGCCACCGAGCGTGCCGAGCACCCCGCGAACCCCAAGTCGTTCTTGCAGGAGTGCGTGCAGGCAGACGGCCACGAGCCTCCCGCGTATAAGCTGGTCGGCTCCGAGGGCCCCGCGCATGCGCCCACCTTTACCGCTGTGGTGCTCATCGACGGTATTCGCCAGGGCCGCGGCACCGGTTCCTCCAAGAAGGAGGCCGAGGGAGCCGCTGCGCTCGAGGCGCTCGACCGTATGGGCTACACTACCAACGGCGTGATTCTCAACAAGAAGCCTGTTTAAGCGAGGAACCGTGTATCTCAAGTCCCTCACGCTCAAAGGGTTCAAGTCGTTTGCCGACCGCGCCCATATGTCATTTGAGCCGGGCCTGACCGTTATCGTCGGTCCCAACGGCTCGGGAAAATCGAACATCTCCGACTCGATTCTGTGGGTCCTGGGCGAGCAGAGCGCCAAGCAGCTGCGCGGCCAGGCCATGGAGGACGTCATCTTCTCGGGCTCGTCGGCGCGCAAGCCGGTGGGTGTCGCCGAGGTCACGCTGGTGCTCGATAACTCGGACCATATGCTGCCCGTCGACTTTGACGAGGTCGCCATTACCCGTCGCATGTACCGCTCGGGCGAAAGCGAGTACCTCATCAACTCGAGCCCGTGCCGCCTGATGGACATTCAGGACATTCTGCACGATTCTGGCCTGGGCAAGGATACGCATTCCATTATCAGCCAGGGCAAGCTCGACGCCATTTTGCAGAGCCGCCCCGAGGAGCGCCGCGCCCTTATTGAAGAGGCCGCCGGCATTTCCAAGCATAAGCGCCGCAAGGAGCGTGCACTTAAAAAGATTAAATCGATGGACGAGCACCTGACCCGTGCCCGCGACATCAATAAGGAGATTGCCCGTCAGCTGCGCCCGCTGGAGCGTCAGGTCGATCGTGCGCGCAAGTACAAAGAGCTGTCCTCGCGCGCGAACGAGCTTACGCAGATGCTGGCCGTTGACGAACTTCGTTCGCTGCAGTCGCAGTGGAACGACCTGGAGAGCCGCTCTAAGGAGGGCGCTGCCGAGCTTGAGCTTGCGCAATACCGCTTGGGCGAAAAGGAGCGTGAGCTCGAGAAGCTTCAGGTCATGCTCGAGGAAAAGGGCCTGTTTGTGGGCGATCTGGGCGAGCAGCGCCGCCATATGCAAGACGTGGTCGGCCGCATCAACTCAGACATGCGCCTGCTCGAGGAAAAGGGCCACAACATGGTGTCGCGCCTGTCCGACATGCGCGGCCAGATCTCGAGCTCCGAGCATCAGCGTCGTCGCGTGGTCGAGGAGCTCGAGGATGCGCGTGCCCAGCTTGAGGAAGTGACCGGTGCGCACATGCAGGCCCAGGAGGACGTTGACGCCGCCGGACCTGCCGCCGCCCAGCTCCACGAGCGTCGCGTTGCGCTCGACAATCAGATTTCGCAGCTTACGCGCGAGCAGCGCGACGTGCAGCGTGTGGCCGATAACGCCGCGCTCGAGCTCGCCAAGGTGAAGGACTCGCTGAGCAATGCCGAGGTCGAGGACAACATGTACGCATCGCGCCTGGAGCAGATCGACGAGCAGCTCGAGGAGGTCACGGCCTCGCTCGAGAGCCGTCGCGGCCGCGCTGAGGAGCTTGACGGCGCACTCGATCGGGCTCGCCAAGCCCAGGTCGATGCGCGCGAGGCAACCGAGGTCGCGCGTGCGGCGCTCAAGGACCTACGTGCCCGCGAGAGTGAGGCGCGCAACAAGCTGTCCGAGGTGCGCTCGGAGCTTGCCAGCCAAAAAAAGCTCGATGCCCGCATGGCAGACAGCTCGCCGCTGGTGAGCCGTCTGATGGGCGCGCTGGGCGATGATGTCTCGGGTCGTCTGGGCGATGTACTCGAGGCTCCTCGTGAGCTCGAGGGCCTGGTTGAGCAGCTGCTTGCCGGCGATATCGATGCCCTGCTGTTTGATGACGCCGCCACGCTTGAGCGTGCCGGTCGTGCGGCTCTGGACCAAAAGAAGGCCTCGGGCGAGGCACTGCTGGTGGCGAGCAGTGTGAGCAGCTCTGCTGCTGCTAAGGGTGCTGCCGGTTCTCGTCTGGTCGATCGCCTGTCCGTGCGCGCCGGGTATGGCCCGGTTGTCGAGGCCCTGCTCGGCGGCTATTACGTGGTCGATGACTTGGCTGCCGCGCTGACGGCACCAGTCGTTGACGGCGTGACCTATGTGACTCCCGATGGCGCCCGCGTGAGCTGTGGCGGCCTGGTGCGCGTGGGGCTCGATGCCGGCGAGGCCTCGGGTGCCCTGGAGCGCAAGCGTCGTATTCGTGAGCTGGAGGGCCTGGAGCCTGATCTGGCTGCCGTGTTTGAGCATGTGTCGGATCAGGTCGTCGAGGCCAATGCGGCCGCCGAGGAGGCGCGTGCCGCCGAGGGCGATGCCGCCGGCGAGATCGCCCGTCTTGAGGGCGAGCGCCGCTCGCTGCTCTCCGAGATCGGCCGCCTGGAGCAAAGCGCCAACAATGCCGAGGTCGAGCGCGTGCGCATCTCCAAGCGCCGCGAGCAGGCCGCCGAGGCCGTTCGCGCTGCGCGCCCGCGCGTTGACGAGCTCACCCGTTCGCGTGACGAGGCCCGTGCGCAGGCAAGCGACTTGGGTCTCCAGATTGCCGAAGCCAACGACGAGCTCGATCGCGTGCGCCGTGACGATTCCGAGGCAGCCGGCAAGCTCGCCGATGCCAAGGTGCGCCTGGCCCAGACGAGCGAGCGTCTGCGTTCGCTGAAGGGCCGTGTGCCCGACCTGGAGCATCGCCTGGAGGGCATCGACCGCCGTATCCGCGGAACACGCCAAGCCTCGCGCTCACTCGAGCTGCTGCGCTTGCGCGTCGATCCCATGCACGAGCGCTATTCGGCCCTGCTGGAGCGCGCGTCGGATTGGGCCGCGCGCCTGCGTGACCAGGCTTCGCTCGAGGAGGCGGACTCGGCCTCGCTCAAGAAGACCATCGAGGACGCCAAGGCCGAGGTCTCCCGCGCCAAGGAGCGGGTCGATGCCGCCACGGCGACGCAAAATGATTTCAAGGTCGCACGCGGCAAGCTCGAGGTGCAGGTAGAGGCGGCCATCAAGGCTATTACCGCCGATGGCACCACGGTGCTCGAGGAAGCGCTCATGCTTCCTGCGCCTACCGACCGCGACGCCGCCGAGCGTGAGCTCAACCAGCTCGTGCGCCAAATCAACAACCTGGGCCCTGTGAACCAGGTTGCCATGGAGGAGTACGAGCAGCTCAAGCGCCGCGCCGATTACATCGAGGAGCAACTGGCCGATCTGGAGAGCGCGCGTAAGGCGCTCACCAAGATCACCGTGGCCATCGACCGCAAGATGCGTAAGGCCTTCCTGGTGACCTTTGAGAAGGTCGATGCGAACTTCCGCGAGATCTTCGCCATGCTGTTCCCGGGAGGCCAGGCGCATCTGGAGATGACCGACCCCGAGCATCCTGCCGAGACGGGCATCGAGGTCGTGGCGCAGCCGCGCGGCAAGCGCATCACCAAGATGATGCTCATGTCGGGCGGCGAGAAGAGCCTGACGGCGCTCGCCTTGCTCTTTGCCGTGTATCGCACGCGTACGGTGCCGTTCTATGTGCTGGACGAGGTCGAGGCGGCGCTCGATGACGCCAACCTGTCCAAGCTCATCGGCGCGCTCGATGTTTTGCGTTCCGATACGCAGCTCTTGGTTATCTCGCATCAGCGCCGTACTATGGAGGACGCTGACGTCCTCTACGGCGTCTCGATGCAAGCCGACGGCGTCAGCCGCGTCGTCTCGCAAAAACTCGATCGCGAAACCGGAAAGGTCGTGAATGCATAATGGGATTCTTCGATGCTCTCTCGCGCGGACTTGAGCGCAGCCGCGAGGCCCTCAACGAGGTCTTTTATTTTGGCGGCGAGGTCGACGAGGATTTTTGGGAGGACCTAGAGGACACTCTCGTCATGGGTGACATGGGTGCCGAGGTCGCGATTAAGGTGTCCGATGACCTGCGCGATGCCGCGGCCAAGAAGAACCTCAAGACCGCCCCGCAACTCCGTCGCGCCCTGGCCGAGCAGCTCGAGCAACATTTTGTGCCCGCCGAGCGAGATCCGTTCGCCGACACGCCGAGCTGCGTGCTGTTTGTGGGCATTAACGGTGCCGGCAAGACCACCACGGTCGGCAAGATCGCGAGCGCCATGGCTGCCCGCGGCAAGAACGTCGTGATCGGTTCGGCCGATACCTTCCGCGCCGCCGCCATCGAGCAACTCGATGTGTGGGGCCAGCGCGCAGGCGTCCCCGTCATCAAGCGCGACCGCGGCTCCGACCCGGCAAGCGTTTGCTACGACGTGCTCGACGAGGCCGACAAGCGCGGCAGCGACCTGGTGCTTATCGACACCGCCGGCCGTCTGCACACGAGCCCCGAACTCATGCGTGAGCTTGCCAAGGTGGTCAACGTGACGCGTAAGCGCGCCGCCAATATGGCCGCCGGCCCCATGCCTGTCTCGGTCGTCCTCGTGATCGATGCCGCGACAGGCCAAAACGGTCTGAACCAGGCGCTCGAGTTTAACGAGGCGCTGGGTCTGGACGGTATTATCATGACAAAGCTCGACGGAACGGCTAAGGGCGGTATCGCCATGGCCGTTGCCGAGAAGCTCAAGCTCCCGATCCTGCGCGTGGGCGTGGGCGAGCAGGTCGATGACCTGCAGGAGTTCAATGCCAAAGATTTCTGCCGCGCCCTGGTGGGCGAGTCCAACTAAGGAGTAACCAGTGTTTGATTCCCTGAGCGATCGCCTCAACGACACATTTGACCGCTTGCGCGGCAAGGGTAAGCTGACCGAGGCCGATATCACCTCGGCCATGCGCGACATTCGCATGGCGCTGCTTGAGGCCGACGTCAACTTCAAGGTCGTCAAGGAGTTTGTCGCCAAGACCAAGGAGCGCTGCATGACCGCCGAGGTCATGGAGTCGCTGTCGCCGGCGCAAAACGTCGTCAAGATCGTGCTCGACGAGCTCACCGAGATGCTCGGCTCAACCGAGAGCAAGCTCGTCTTTAGCAACCGCATTCCCAATGTCATCATGCTCGTGGGCCTGCAGGGCTCCGGTAAGACCACGGCGGCCGTAAAGCTGGCCTACCTGCTCAAGAAACAGGGCCGCTCGCCGCTGCTCGCCGCGTGCGACGTCTATCGTCCCGCCGCTGCCGACCAGCTGGCCACGCTCGGTGGCGAGATCGGCGTGCCGGTCTTCCGCGGTGACGGAGCGCACCCGGTCGATATTGCCAAGGGCGCCATCCAGGAGGCCGTCGACCACCTGCGTGACGTGGTCATCGTCGATACCGCCGGTCGTCTTCAGATCGACGAGCAGATGATGCAGGAGGCCGTCGACATCAAGAAGGCCGTCAAGCCCGACCAGGTGCTGATGGTCGTCGACGCCATGACCGGCCAGGACATCGTCAACGTCGTCTCGACCTTCGCCGATCGCACAGACTTTGACGGTGTGATCATCTCCAAGCTCGACGGCGATGCCCGTGGCGGCGGCGCACTTTCGGTGCGTCAGGTGACCGGTAAGCCCATCAAGTTTGTGAGCATGGGCGAGAAACCCGATTCGCTTGAGCCGTTCTATCCCGATCGCATGGCCAAGCGCATTCTGGGCATGGGCGATGTTGTCGGCATTATCGAGAAGGCCCAGGAGGCAGCCGATGCAGAGCAGCTTGAGGCTGCCGAGCGTATGCTGCGCGAGGGCTTCACCATGAACGATATGCTCGACCAGATGAAAGCCGTCAAAAAGATGGGCGGCATGAAGGGTATCCTGGGCATGCTCCCCGGTGGTCAGCGTGCACTCAACCAGATGGGCGGCAACCTGGACGAGGGTATCTTCGATAAGAACGAGGCCATCATCATGTCGATGACCAAGGAGGAGCGCCTGCGTCCCTCCATCATCAACGGCCAGCGCCGCGCGCGTATCGCCAAGGGCGCCGGCGTAACCCCCACCGAGGTCAACAGCCTTATGAAGCAGTGGGGCGAGATGAATAAGATGATGGGCCGCATGCGCACGATGGCCAATCAGGCACAGGCCGGCGGCAAAAAGGGCAAAAAGGGAAAGAAGGGCAAGAAGATGCGCATGCCAAATATCCCTGGCCTGGACGCTATGGGTCTGGGCGGCATGGGCGGCCTGGGTACGGGCGGTCCCAAGTCCGATATGGAGCTGCTGCGCCAGATGGAAGCGCAGATGCGCAATAAGAAATAGGGCTGTAATTCCAGCTTGATATGGCAAAGGCCACTCGGAAGTTACCGGGTGGCCTTTGTTGTTGGCTTTGATTGTTGGGCTGCGTTTAGCGTCGTGCCCTGAGCTCGTGGTGCCGTGCCGTTAGTGGCAGCCACAGCCCTCGTGGCCCTCGTGCTCGTGATGGCCGTGGCAGCTGCAGGACTCGCCATGTTCGTGGGCGTGGTCGTGGTCATGGCCGTGGCAGCCGCACGTGGCCTCGCCGTTCTGTGCGAGCGTGCCGGCGATAAGGGCCTCGACGCAAGCGTCGCAGCTGCCCTGGGCACCTGCGTATACTGTGATGCCGGCCTGTGAGAGCGCGTTGATGGCGCCACCGCCGATACCGCCGCAGATGAGCGTGTCCACGCCGCCGTTGGCGAGCAGGCTCGCAAGGGCACCGTGGCCGGTGCCGCTGGTGCCCACGACCTGTTCGTTGAGCACCTTGCCGTCCTGAATGTCGTAGATCTTGAACTGCTCGCTGCGGCCAAAGTGCATAAAGATGTTGCCGTTGTCGTACGTGGTTGCCACCCTCATGGTGTCGACCTCCTTTGCTGGCCATACGGCCGTCGCTGTGGTGATGGGGGAGTACGCGATATTGCCGCCTTCGATGACGATCGCCCGTCCATTGACCAGCGCGTTTGCCACCTTGCGATGTGCTCGACTGCAAATTGCCGCCACCGTGGCGCGCGCGATGCCCATCTGCTGTGCGACTGCCTCTTGGTTAAGGCCTTCCAGGTCGCACAGGCGCAGCACCTCGAGTTCGTCGATCGTCATGTCGATGGCGTCTCCGCTGGCTAGGCCGTCAGGGGTAAAGCCGCGGTATTCGGGGATGATCCCGACGCGGCGCAGTTTTTCGCGTCTTCCTGCCATGCGCCCTCCTTATCTGACATATGTCAACAATAGAATAGCGAACGCGCAGATTTGCGCAAGGAATTTCTGGCATATGTCAGAAAATGAGGGCTTATGTTTGGGCTGTGGGGCCGCGTGCGCCTGGGCTACAATGAATCTCGCTTATAGGCGACTGACAGGAGGGTCAATGAGCAAGGCTGATCAACAGTTTGTAGCCATGTGCCGCGATATTCTGGACCATGGCACCACGACCGAGGGCCAAAAGGTCCGCCCGGTGTGGGAGGACGGCACCCCTGCCTATACCATTAAAAACTTTGGTGTCACGGCCCGCTACGACCTGCGTGAGGAGTTTCCGGCTCTTACCCTGCGTCGTACGGCCCTCAAATCTGCCATGGACGAGATCCTATGGATCTATCAGAAGAAGTCCAATAACGTGCATGACCTCAACAGCCATATCTGGGATGAGTGGGCCGACGAGACCGGTTCCATCGGCAAGGCCTACGGGTATCAGATTGGGCAGAAGAGCCATTATGCCGAGGGTGACTTTGACCAGATGGACCGCGTGCTGTACGACCTTAAGAACACGCCGTACAGCCGCCGCATTATGACGAACACCTATGTGTTTAGCGATCTGTCCGAGATGCACCTGTATCCGTGCGCCTACAGCGTGACGTATAACGTGACGCAGCGCCCGCAGGATGACAAACCGACGCTCAACATGATTCTCAACCAGCGTAGCCAGGACATTTTGGCCGCGAACAACTGGAATGTGTGCCAGTATGCCATTTTGCTGATGATGGTCGCGCAGTCGGTCGATATGATCGCTGGCGAGCTGCTGCACGTGATCGCCGATGCCCATATTTACGACCGTCATGTCGATATCGTCCGCGAGCTTATCGAGCGTCCGCAGTTTGCGGCTCCCAAGGTAACGCTCAACCCCGATGTGCATGATTTCTACGCGTTTACGACCGATGATCTGATCGTCGAGGGCTATGAGCACGGCCCGCAGGTCAAGAACATCCCCATTGCGGTGTAGGTGACGCGCATGACGTGTAAGCTTTCTGCCATTGTCGCCGTGTGCGATGACTGGGGTATTGGGTGCGAGGGTGACATGGTCGTGTCCAACCGTGCCGACATGCGCCATTTTGTGGCGTGCACCAAAGGCTGTCCGGTCATTATGGGACGCAAGACGCTGCTGAGTTTTCCCGGCGGGCGTCCGCTTAAGAATCGCCGCAACATTGTGCTCACGCGCGACGAGAGCTTTGCTGCCGAGGGCGTCGACGTGGTGCATAGCATCGACGAAGCGCTCGCCGCGGTAGCTGATGAACGCGTTGCGTGGGTGATTGGCGGCGGCGAGGTATATCGACAGTTTTTGCCGTATTGCGTCGAGGCCGAGGTTACGCATAACCATTGCGTGCATGACGTGGATACGTGCTTTCCCGATCTGGATGCCGATCCCGCTTGGGAGATTGCGCGGGCCAGCGAATCGGCGGTTGTCGCTGCCGGAGAGGGCGATGAGGGCCTCAAATATGAGTTCGTGACGTATCGTCGCGTTGATGCGTAAACCCGATTATCGCTTCGGTATTATCGGGTTGGAATGAGTGGCGGGGCGGCGCATGGCGTTGCCCCGATATTTGTATAGGTGCTGTAAAGAAGGGTGCGGGCTGGCTGCTATGACTGATGCCGTTGAGGTTCTGCGAATTGATTCGCTCGAGGACGAGCGGCTCGATGCCTACGTGCGACTGACCGAGCGCGAGCTGCGCTGCGTGTTGGAGCCGCAAAAGGGCATCTTTATCGCCGAGAGTGCCAAGGTTATTGAGCGCGCGGTCCGTGCCGGATACCAGCCGGTGAGCTTTCTTTTGGGCGAACGCTGGCTCGATCAGATGATGCCGCTGTTTGAGCGCCTGGTTGTGCGCGAGGACGCCGGCCCTGTTCCTGTGTTCGTTGCCTCCATGGAGCTCATGGAGCAATTGACGGGCTTTAACGTGACGCGCGGTGCGCTCGCGGCGTTTCGTCGCCCGCGGCAGATTCCGGTTGATGAGTTCTTGGGCGGCGTCGTCGAGGCGGCGGAGGAGCGTCCGGTGCGTGTGTGCGTGCTCGAGAGCATTGTCGACCACACCAACGTCGGCGCGATTTTCCGCTCGGCCGCCGCGCTCAATGTCGACGGCATACTGGTGAGCCCTACGTGCTGTGACCCGCTGTACCGTCGCTCGGCCCGCGTGAGCATGGGGACCGTGTTTCAAGTGCCGTGGACGCGTATTGGCAGTGAGGCGCGCGTGTGGCCGCATGACGGCCTGGCGGCGCTGCACGATGCCGGTTTTTCGTGTGCCGCCATGGCGTTGACGGACGATTCAGTGTCGTTGGATGATCCCGCGCTCCAGGAGATTGACCGCCTGGCAATCTTTATGGGCACCGAGGGTGCCGGCCTGGGCGCCAAGACCATCGCGGGCTGCGACCGGGCCGTGCGCATTCCGATGGCGCACGGGGTCGATTCGCTCAACGTGGCCGCGGCGAGTGCCGTCGCCTTTTGGCAGCTGTGCCCGCATGTGAGCAATGAGTATCACTACCAGCCGGGTTTGTATCACTAGGCAGATAGTTCGCACCGGGCTCTGACTCGGGGTGTTTCGGTCGACGCCGGTCGGTGCTAAGCTGCTATTGGTTTTGGCCTTAAATTGCCGTTTTGTTGTTTGACGTATGCTGGTGGGGAGGGCGTGTGGCTAAGAAATCTACGGCTATCGATGTAACGCAGGGTGTTATTTGGCAGCAGCTGCTTTCGCTGTGCGTTCCCATCTTTTTTAGTTCGTTTTTTCAACAGGCCTACACGCTTATCGGTACCTATATCGTCGGTCAGTTTGGCGGCAAGCTTGCACTGGGTGGCATTCAGGCCACGATGGTGCTCACCGAGCTCTGCATTGGCTTTTGCGTTGGCGTCGGCGCCGGCTGCGCGGTCATTACCGGTCAGTATTTTGGCCAGCACGATGATGAGCGACTGAGTCGTTCGGTCCATACGGCCATGACCCTCGCGCTGGTGGGCGGTATCGTTTTCTCGATTCTTGGCATAGTGTTCGTTGAGCCCATGCTGGTGCTTATGAACACACCGCATGAATTATTGGCCGAGGGCGTGGCCTATGCTCGTTGCTATTTTGCCGCTATGGTTGCGGCGCTGCTGCTCAATATGGGAACAGCACTGCTGCGCGCCGTGGGCGACACGCGCGGACCTGCTGTGATCATCGCTTCCGGCTGCCTTGTTAATGCGGTGCTGGATGTCATCTTCGTTGCCGTGCTTCATATGGAGGCTCTGGGCTGCGGCATCGCGGTGGCGCTGACCATTTGCTCCAACGCCACGATGATCGTGATTCGCATGATGCACGCACCGGGTGCGTGGCGGCTTTCGCTGTCCAAACTCGGCATTGATCCTGGCATTTGTAAGAGCATGATCTCGTGTGGTCTGCCGCTTGGCTTTCAGTCTGCTGCGTATTCGATTTCCAACGTTTTGATTCAGGTGTCGGTCAACTCGTTTGGCGCCGATGTCACCACGGCGTGGGGTCTTTCGGGCCGTTTGGATGGCATTGTCTGGATGGTTACCGAGGCGCTTGGCGTGTCGATCACCACGTTCTCGGCACAGAACTTTGGCGCGCGCAACTACGAGCGCATGCGCAAGGGCTACCATACGTCGCTCGTGCTGTCGTTTATGCTCATTGGTGGCCTGTCTGCCGTGCTGCTGGTGTTCTCGGGTCCTCTGTCGCGTCTGTTTGTCGACGATGCTTCGATTGCGGCGTACACCACGACGATTCTTCATTTCATCGCGCCGTTCTACGCAATCTTCTCGATTATCGAGAACGCGTCGGGCTCTATCCGCGGCGCCGGCGTGAGCCTTCAGCCCATGCTGCTCACGATTTTTGGCACTGTCGTGCTCAGGGTGATCTGGGTGTTTGCGATTATGCCGTTCGATCCGTCGCTTGAGCATCTGCTGCTGGTTTACCCCGTAACCTGGCTCATCACAGCTACGATGTTCACCATCTACCACCACAGCGGCAACTGGCTCGGCCGCGCCACTGCCTAATGACCCGTAGGGGACGGAGGAAAACGGATCATTGGCCCGGCGATAAGGCGAAATGATCCGTTTTCCTCCGTCCCCTTTGGATCAATTAGTATTCGATGCCTTGGCGGGCTAGGAGGCCTTCGTCGAAGTAATGTTTGATGGGACGCATTTCGGTGACCAGGTCGGCAAGATCGGCCAGTGGCAGCAGGCCTCGGCCGGTGAGCACGAGCTCCGTGGTGGCGGGCTTTATCGCGATCAACGCTTCGACATCCTCGCGCGTCACGAAGCCGCGGCGCATGGCCTCGCCGAGTTCGTCCAAAATCAGAACGTCGACCTGTGATATCTGCTCGCGCGCCAGCTCCATGATCTGTGCGGCGCAAGCCTCGGGCGTGTCACGGTCGGCCTGTACAATGCGCAGTCCCAGGCGCGGTGCGGCATCGTGTTCGGCGCAGTGTAGCTTCTTGGCAAACTGCAGCATGAGCACGTTAAGTCCATAGCCCGTGGCGCGCAGCGCGAGCCCCAGCGCAGCCGTCGTCTTGCCCTTGCCGTCGCCCGTATAGATTTGAACCTTGCCGACTTCCAGTGATGCCATCTCTGTCCTTTCGTGCCCGGCGTCGGTTTATCGCCGTCCGGGTTGGGTATTCTAGATAGCATTATCAACCCCAGTAGATGGAGTTCAAGCAGATGGAGATGGATGACAACAAACGTAGACGGAATATGATCCTCTACGTGCTCATCGCCTTCGTCG
Source organism: uncultured Collinsella sp. (assembly GCA_900541195.1). Taxonomy (GTDB): domain Bacteria; phylum Actinomycetota; class Coriobacteriia; order Coriobacteriales; family Coriobacteriaceae; genus Collinsella. The sequence goes on from UQIY01000018.1 coordinate 30,330, forward strand.
TCTACCTCGTGCTCTCGACCGTTTTGTTCCCCAACATCGGTCACACGCAGCAGATTACGAAGACCGATTACTCGACGTTTGTCAAAGCGCTCGAGAAGAAGAGCGTCGACAAGGTCGAATACAATACCGACGATTACACCATTTATTACACCAAAAAGGGCGAGGACGAGAACATCGCCTACAAGACGACCGGCGTGCCGAATGATGCTGGCTTTACCGATCGCGTGCTTGAATCCGGTGCGTCCCTGGAGTCGGTCGTTCCCGATAAAAACTCGGGTCTGATGACCTACTACCTTCTTACACTCATTCTTCCCATGGCCATCTTCTTCCTCATCGGTTGGTGGCTCAACCGCCGTATGAAGAAGGCCACGGGTGAGGACGGCCCGTCGATGAACTTTGGCGGCGGCTTTGGCGGCGGCGGACTGGGCAAGTCCGGCGCTCGCGTGATTGCCTCCAAGGATGTTGGCGTGACCTTTAAGGACGTCGCCGGCCAGGAAGAGGCCAAGGAGTCCCTCAAGGAGGTCGTCGACTTTCTGGAGAAGCCGCAACGCTACGAGGAAATCGGCGCCAAACTGCCGCGCGGCGCTCTCCTTGTCGGCCCTCCGGGCACCGGTAAGACCCTACTCGCCAAGGCCGTTGCCGGCGAGGCAGGCGTGCCGTTCTTTAGCATTTCGGGTTCTGAGTTCGTCGAGATGTTCGTCGGCCGCGGTGCCGCCAAGGTTCGTGACCTGTTTAAGCAGGCCAAGGAAAAGGCCCCGTGTATCGTCTTTATCGACGAGATCGATACCATCGGCAAAAAGCGTGACGGCGGCGGCTTTAGCGGCAACGACGAGCGCGAGCAGACGCTCAACCAGCTGCTGACCGAGATGGACGGCTTCGATAACCACAAGGGTATCGTCGTCCTCGCTGCCACCAACCGTCCCGACAGCCTTGACCCGGCCCTGCTGCGCCCCGGCCGCTTTGACCGCCGCATTCCCGTTGAGCTGCCCGACCTGACCGGCCGCAAGAATATCCTCGAGCTGCATGCGAAGAGCGTGAAGACGCAGCCGCCGATCGACCTGACAGCGATTGCCCGCGCCACGCCCGGCGCCTCGGGTGCTGACCTCGCTAACATCATCAACGAGGGCGCCCTGCGTGCCGTCCGCGAGGGTCGCAAGCGCGCCACGCAGGACGATTTTGAGGAGTCGGTGGAGGTCGTCATCGCAGGACAGCAGCGTAAGTCCACGGTGCTGTCCGACCACGAGAAGCAGGTCGTTTCTTACCACGAGATCGGCCATGCCATCGTTGCCGCCCGCCAGAAGGGCTCTGCGCCGGTCACCAAGATCACCATCGTGCCGCGCACGAGCGGTGCTCTGGGCTACACCATGCAGGTCGAGGAGGACGAGCGCTTCCTGACCACGCGTCAGGAGGTCCTGGACAAGCTCGCGGTCTACTGCGGTGGCCGTGCAGCCGAGGAGCTCATCTTTGGCGAGATGACGACCGGCGCCGCCAACGATATCGAGCAGGCAACCAAGCTCGCCCGCAACATGGTGACGCGCTTTGGTATGTCCGATGAGTTTGGCATGATGGCACTCGGTACCGTCCAGAACGCGTACCTCAACCAGGACACGTCGCTCACCTGCGCCCCCGGTACGGCCGAGCGCGTGGACGCAATTGTCGCCAAGCTGATCGAGGATGCGCACGACCGCGCCCTGCAGATCCTGAAGGAGAACAAGTTTAAGCTCCATGAGCTGGCTCGTTATCTGTACAAGAAGGAGACGATCACGGGCGAGGAGTTTATGAATCTCCTCACGCGCGAGAATCCGCTGATGCCTAAGCAGCAGTAGCGTTGCATTCGGGTCAGTAAATATCGACGCCCCATTTGAGTGCCTATCTCAAATGGGGCGTTTTGCTTGGGAGGGATATGTATGAAGATCGTGGTGAGTGCCTGTTTGATGGGCGAGAGCTGCAAGTATAACGGCCTCGACAACTATCATCGCGAGTTGGTCGAGGCCTGCGAGCGTACAGGGACTGAGGTCCTCTTGGTGTGCCCTGAGGTCTTTGGTGGCTTGCCCACACCGCGCAAGCCGTCCGAGATTGTGAACGGCGAGGTCCGTACCTGCGAGGGTACCTCAGTCGATCGCGAGTTTCGCCAGGGTGCTCAACGCGCGCTCGATATGTGCGAGCAGGCAGGCGGCCCGTCCGAGATTGCTGTGTGCGTCTTGCAGGACCGTAGCCCCTCGTGCGGCGCGGGCCGCATCTACGACGGCACCTTTAGCGGAACGCTCACCGTGGGCAACGGTGTTTTCGTCGACCTGCTCCTGCGCAATGGGTACCGTGTGATCCAAGCGAGTGAATTCGATCCCAGCATGCTGGAGCAATAAAAAACCACCACAAAGGTGCCTGTCCCCTTTGTGGTGGTTTTGGGCCAGTCCTAGAGCGTGTGGCCGTAGGCGTTGGCGGCCTTGATGGCGGCGGCGAACTTCTCGTCAGTGAAGGGCTCCGGGTTTCCCTGCTTCCACTCGTTGGTGGCGTGCGCGTACTCGCACAGGGCCGGGATATCGGACTCGGAAAGCCCGACCTGCTCAAGCGTCACGGGCAGGCCCATCTGCTTGTTAAAGGCCGCGTAGCGCTCAAGGTTCTCGGTATCGCCCGTATAGGCAAACAGCACGAGCACGCCCAAGCTCACGACCTCGCCGTGCAGGTAGGTGCCCTCACGCGGAATGCTGCAGGTGGCGTTGTAGAACGCGTGCGCCACGCTCGAGTTGTAGTAGTAATCATTCTGGTTGGTCAGGTTGGAGACGTAGCCCGTGTTGACCACGATATCGAGCGCGATTTGCTTGACGGCCTCGCTCGACAGGTTCTGGCGCACGTCCTCAAGACCCTGAACGCCGTAGGTGAACAGCGGCTCGGAGCAGGTGTGGGCGAGTGCCAGGCCAAGACCGGCGGTGTGCTCCAAATTACCGGCGCTCGTGGCGTACTCGACCTCGGGCTGCTTAGACAGGGCATCGCCTACGCCGGCCCAGAAGTACTCCGCCGGAGCCTCGGCGATGATCTTGGGGTTGATGAAGATGTGCGCCGGTCGGTTGGGGTACGAATAGCCCTCGAGCGAGCCGTCGTCGTTGTACACGACGGCAATGGCGGTCGCGGCGGAGCAGTTGGAGCAGATCGTCGGGACGGTGAAGACGATCTTCTTGAGCTCGATGGCTGCGGTCTTTACGGTGTCGAGCGCCTTGCCGCCGCCGCAGGCGATGAGCACGTCGGCTTCTTGGCAGGCAGGGGAGTTCACGACTTTGGCGATATTGGCGCGCGTGCTGTTGGTGCCGTAGACGCGCGTCTCCAGAATCTCGACGTCCGTATTCGCAAGGGCGGCCTCAATACTGGGCAGCGCCGCAGCCAGGGCTCTCTTGCCGCCAATGATGGCGACCTTGGTCGCTCCGTACTCTGCCAGTGCGGAGGGCAGCTCGGTAAAGCAATCCTCGCCGACGGTATAGTCGCTCATTCCAATTGTGCGCATAGGTACCTTCTTTCGTGAGATAGAGTGCTTTCAGGTATTTTGCCCCTAGAGAATGCTCGCGACCACGATTAATTTCCAAAATATGAAACCAATATTGAGGGTTTTTCGCCGGCGCGGAACGTGCTAGCATACTCGGCAATAGCGTTGATGGGGACGAGTAGCCGGCCGTCCGCATGCCACAGAGAGCGGGGAGCGCTGAGAACCCGTGCATGCGACCGATGAATATCACCCCGGAGCTGCGGTCCCAACGGACGTGCCGCGCAGGCACGTCTTAGTAGATATCGCCGAGATGGTCGTCGATACAGGCCAGCCGAGTAACGGATGCGAGCGCGCGAATACGCGGGCGAGGGCATCTAAGCTGGGTGGTTAAGCGAAGAGCTTTTACGGGCGCACGGCCCGTTTTGTGGCGCTTCGTCCCAGCTTGTAGGGACGGGCGCTTTTTTGGTGCCCAACGGGCGTGCGCGCCCACGACATGAAAGGGGTACCGTGGCAAACGAGTACAAGCAGACGATGAATCTGCCGAAGACCGGTTTTCCCATGCGTGCCGGTCTTTCCAAGTCCGAGCCCAAGCGACTCAAGGACTGGCAGGACAACAAGGTCTACGAGCAGGTTCTGAAGAAGAACGAGGGTCACAAGAAGTTCGTGCTGCACGACGGTCCTCCGTACGCCAACGGCCCGATCCACATCGGCCACGCCATGAACAAGATCTCCAAGGACATGATCAACCGCTACTGGATGATGCAGGGCTATGAGGTTCCCTATGTCCCCGGTTGGGACTGTCACGGCCAGCCGATCGAGCATAAGGTCGAGGAGAAGCTCGGCACCGAGAAGTTCAATCAGACCTCCACGGCCAAGATCCGTGAGCTCTGCAACGAGTTCGCTGTCGAGAACATCGAGCTGCAGAAGGCCGGCTTCCGTCGTCTGGGCGTGCTTGGCGACTGGGACAACCCCTACCTGACGCTCTATCACCAGCATGACGCCGCCGACATCGAGGTCTTTAAGGCCATGTTCGATAAGGGCATGATCTATCGCGGCCACAAACCGGTTCACTGGTGCAAGCACTGCCATACTGCGCTGGCCGAGGCTGAGATCGAGTACTCCGACGAGACGAGCCCCTCCATCTTTGTTCGCTTTGAGATGACCTCCAAGCCCGCCGGCCTCGAGAGCTTCGACGGCCCGGTCGACTTTATCATCTGGACGACCACGCCGTGGACCATCCCCTCCGACCAGGCCGTTTCCCTTAAGCCCGGCGCTGCCTATGTCGCCGTTGAGCACGAGGGTCGTGCCGAGGTCATGCTCGAGGACCTGGCTCCCAAGTGCTGCGAGGAGTTTGGCTGGGAGTACACCCCGGTTATGGTCGACGGCAAGCCCTACGTGGTTCCCGCCGAGACCTTCCACCACATCCACTACAAGCAGCCGATCTTTGACGGTGTCGAGGGCGTGGCGCTGCTGGCCGATTACGTCGGTGTCGATGACGGTACCGGTATCGTCCACAATTCGCCCGGCCATGGCGTCGACGACTACTTTGCCTGCCTCAAGGAGGGCATCACCGACATCTGCATGCCGGTCGATGACGACGGCAAGTTCTATACCGGTGAGGAGTTTGGCACCGGTGGCCCCTTCAGCGGTATGGATACCGATGAGGCCAACCCGCACATCATCGAGTTCCTGCGCGAGCGCGGCACCCTGGTCCTCGAGAAGAAGATCACGCACAGCTATCCGCACTGCTGGCGCTGCAAGCACCCCGTGCTCTTCCGTGCTACCGACCAGTGGTTTGTCTCGATGGACAAGACCGGTTTGCGCGAGCAGGCTGGCAAAGAGGTCCGCGAGAACGTCAAGTGGTATCCGGCCCATGCCGCCAACCGCATTGGCGCCATGGTCGAGCAGCGTCCCGACTGGTGCATCAGCCGCCAGCGCAACTGGGGCGTGCCTATCCCCAGCTACACCTGCGCCGACTGCGGCGAGAAGGTCATGAACGATGCCACGCTCGACGCCGTCATCAAGCTCTTCCACGAGAAGGGCTCCGACGCCTGGTTCACCGACGCTCCCGAGAGCTACCTGGGCGAGGCTTGCGTTTGCCCCAAGTGCGGCGGCCATCACCTCAAGGCCGATAAGGACATCCTCGACGTGTGGTGGGACTCCGGCGTTTCCTGGAAGGCCGTCTGCGAGTACCGCCCCGAGCTGGAGTACCCGGCGGACGTGTATCTCGAGGGCTCCGACCAGCATCGTGGTTGGTTCCAGAGCTCGCTGCTCACCTCGGTGGGTGCCAACGGCCACGCTCCGTACAAGGCGGTCGTCTCGCAGGGCTTCACGCTCGACGGCCAGGGTCGCAAGATGTCCAAGTCGCTCGGCAACGTCATCGACCCCAATAAGGTCTGCGACGAGATGGGCGCCGACATCATCCGCCTGTGGGTTGCCTCCGTCGACACCAGTTCCGACGTTTCCATCGACCACGAGATTCTCGCTCGTACGTCCGATGCCTACCGCCGTTTCCGCAACACGCTGCGCTTCCTGCTTTCCGAGCTCGAGGGCCAGTTTGAGCCCGAGACCGACGGCGTCGCCTTTGCCGATCTGCTGCCGCTCGACAAGCTCATGGTTGCCCGCCTGACCCAGGTCCAGGCCGAGGTCGACGATGCCTACGCCAGCTACGAGTTCCCGCGCGCCTACCGTGCGCTTTACGACTTTGTGGTTACCGAGCTCTCCAACGTGTACCTCGACGCCCTGAAGGACCGTCTGTACTGCGAGAAGCCCGGCTCTCTCGAGCGCCGCAGCGCTCAGACCGTGCTCGCCGAGCTCTTCTCGATGCTCATGCGCGATCTGCAGCCGATCTTGTCCTACACCGTCGACGAGGCCATGGCCTATGCGCCCGCCGGCTGCGTCGATCACCAGAAGTACGCTGCGCTGCTCGATTGGTACAAGTCGCCTATCACGGTCGACGAGGCCAATGAGTTTGAGGGCGTGCTCGAGGCTTCGCTCGAGCTCCGTAGCGCCGTGACCAAGGCCCTCGAGGATGCCCGTTCTGCCGGCACCTTCACCAAGAGCCAGCAGGTTCGCGTCAAGGCGGTCGTTCCCGCCGAGATGTATGCGCTGTTGACCGGCGACAAAGCCGTCGACCTGGCCGAGTTCTACATCGTCTCCGATGTTGAGCTGGCCCAGGGCGAGGAGCTTTCCGTTGCTATTGAGGCTGCCGAGGGCGAGTGCTGCGACCGTTGCTGGAACTATCGCACCACCGTCGGCGAGTACAACGGCCACGCGCATATCTGCAAGCGCTGCGCCGACGCTTTGTAGGTTACGGCGTTCGTAGAACGCCGTAACCTACCGACGCTGCGCGGGCCGCATTTGGACAATCTGACGTTCAATTTCAAGGGCGCGACCGAAAGGTCAGCGCCCTTTCATTTCACGTCACCTTGTCTCAAATGCGACCTGCTCGCTCATTTATGCTCTACCTGCGGTGTTTCCGTTCTTGGGAGATTTGTCGCTTCTTGCTTGCGTCAATGTATGATTATCTACTGCGTTAAACGGAATTCGATTGTTCTTGAGGGTAGGGGATTTCTTTGGGTCGTGGTGCGGATATGACGCCGCCTTTGCGTTGGCGGTTGGGTGTTGCTGGTGGGGTGGCGCTCGTTGTGCTTCTTGTTGACCAGCTGACCAAGCTTGCGGTTCGTGCCGTGGGCGATGCCCTGCATATGACCGTTATCCCCGGCGTGATCGATTTTCTGTTTGTCCGCAATATCGGAGCCGCCTTTAGTATGGGCGAGGGGCATGGCGTTGCTTTCGCCGTGCTGGCGCTTGCAGTTATCGTCGCCATTGCCGTGTACCTGGTTCGCGCGTCTCAGCTCGCTCGCCTAGAGGTCGTGGGCATGGCCATGGTTGCGGGCGGCGCCATCGGCAACGCGATCGATCGTCTTGTCTTTGGCTTCGTGACCGATTTTATCGCCACCACGTTCATCGACTTTCCCGTCTTTAACGTGGCTGATATCGGCATTACGGTCGGTGTTGTGCTGGCGCTTATCGGTTACATGTTCTTGAGCCCCGCCGCTCGCGAGGTCGATGCGACCGCTGAGCTCAACGCCCGTGACGAGGCCCGCGCCAAACGCAAAGCCAAACAGCGTGGGGAGCGTGCCCGCAAGATTCGCGAAAGGAATGAGCGCTAATGGCCGACATCCATATTCTTGTTGCCGACGATTGCGCTGGTCAGCGTCTCGACGCTTATCTGGGCGCCAACGATGGCTGTCCCACGCGTTCTGCCTGCGCACATCTGATCGAGGGCGGCGCCGTTGCCGTCAACGGCGAGACCTACCTATCAAAAAAGTATGCCGTTCGTGCCGGCGACCGTATCTCGGTTGACCTGCCCGAGCCGCACGACCCCACCGATGTGATTCCCGAAGCCATTCCCCTCGATATCCGTTACGAGGACGACTACCTTATCGTGCTCTCAAAGCAGCGCGGCCTGGTGTGCCATCCCGCCCATGGCCACGAGAGCGGCACCCTTGCGAACGCCCTGGTCTACCACTGCGGCATCGACCATCTGGGTACCGTGCAGGGTGAGGACCGCCCCGGCATCGTGCATCGCCTGGATCGCGATACCTCGGGCCTTATGCTCGCGGCAAAAGACGACGACACCCAGCGCGCGCTTCAAAATCTCATCCGCACGCGCACGCTCGACCGTCGCTATATCACGCTCGTTCACGGTCACATCGCCATGGACGAGGGCACTATCAACACTGGTATTGCCCGATCGACGCGCGACCGCGTGAAGATGGCGGTTTCCGATGACCCCTTTGCGCGCCAGGCCATCACGACTTTCAAGGTGCTCGAGCGCTTTGATTCCACGCGCTTTGACGACGGCTATACGCTCGTCGAGTGCCATCTGTTTACCGGTCGCACGCATCAGATTCGTGTGCATATGCGCCATATCAACCATGCCTGCGTGGGCGACCCGCTCTACGGTAAGTGCGATGCGCGTGCCGATCAGGGTCTGACCAGGCAGTTCCTTCATTCCTGGCGCGTGGCGTTCGACCATCCCGTGACGGGCGAGCGCATCGAGTGCCGCGATGAGCTGCCGTGGGACCTTGCCGCGGTTCTGGATGACCTTGCCCCGCGCTCGCTTGGCCGCACCGCTGCCGGTGACGAAATCGTTCCGCAGCTCGGTCTGCTCGAAGCCTAGCCGGTATTAGGTGGTTTCTTGAACTCGGTAAGCCTGCGGTAAGATATACGTTTGTTTACGTAATGCGTTCTCGGGAGCCTGCATGCTCGCCTTTTTACAAACCAACACACCCATCGTGATCTTCAACCAGATTGTCGTCACGCTGCTCACGGTCTGCTTTCTGTACCAGGTGGTCTTCTTTGTCATCGGTGCTCTTCGTGGCGAGGTCGCGCCTCCCAAGGCCAAAAAACTCCACCGCTATGCGTTCTTTATCGCGGCGCATAACGAGGAAGCCGTGATCGCCAACCTCGTACGCTCCATCAAGGATCAGGACTATCCGTCCGAGCTTATCGAGGTCTTCGTCGTCGCCGACGCCTGCACCGACAACACGGCGCAGCTTGCGCGCGAGGCCGGTGCCATTGTTTACGAGCGCAATGATCTGGCCCGTAAGGGCAAGAGCTGGGTCATGGACTTTGGTTTCGACCGTATCCTTAACGAGTATCCCGACACGTTTGAGGGCTACTTCATCTTCGATGCCGACAACGTTATCTCCCGCGATTACGTGTCTAAGATGAACGATGCCTTTGACCAGGGTTTCCATGTGGTCACGAGCTATCGCAACTCCAAGAACTTCGGCAGCTCGTGGGTCTCGGCAGCTAATGCCACCTGGTATCTGCGTGAGGCACGCTTTCTCAACAACGCGCGTAATATCTGCAAGACGTCTTGCGCCGTCTCGGGTTCGGGCTATCTCATTTCTGCCAGCGTGATCGAAGGCATGCACGGCTGGCAGTTCCACACGCTGACTGAGGACATTCAGTTCACCACGTTCTGCGCCATCCATGGCATTCGCATCGGTTATGCACCGGCGGAGTTCTTTGACGAGCAGCCCGTGACGTTTAAGGCGTCCTGGATACAGCGCATGCGTTGGACTAAGGGCTTTTACCAGGTATTCTTTACCTATGGTAAGCACTTGGTCAAGTCGACCTTCCGCTATCATCGCTTTGCCGCCTACGACATGTTTATGACCATCGCTCCGGGCATGCTGCTGTCCCTGATCTCTATGCTCGCCAACGTGACCTTCCTCGTCGTGGGCGGTCTTTCGCACGGCTTTTTGGCCACCGAGGTCGAGATGCAGGCGTGCGCCGCCTCGCTCATCATGACCTTCGCGATGATGTACCAGACCTTCTTTATCCTGGCGCTACTCACGACCATCTTCGAGTACAAGCATATTCACTGTGCGCAAAAGTGGCGTTTGGTGACCAACCTGTTTACCTTCCCGATCTTTATGTTCAGCTATATCCCCATCACGGTGGCTGCTCTGTTCCTAAAGGTCGACTGGGTCCCGACGCAGCACGCCGTCAACGTTACCCTCGATGAGGTCATGCAAGGCGTCAAATAACCACCACCAAAACCACCACAAAGGGGACAGTGAACTGCCTCCCATTTCTTGGACATCGGGAAA
>UQIY01000019.1 GCA_900541195.1 uncultured Collinsella sp.
GCATACGAGATAGGCTCCGGTCTCGTGGGCGCGGAGATGTGTATAAGAGACAGATTCAAGCCGTTGCACTTTACAGAAAGCTGGAATCATTCGAGAAGGAGTACGCTTTGCCTACTATTAACCAGCTGGTTCGCCAGGGCCGTCGTTCCGTGCCCAAGAAGTCCAAGAACGCTGCTCTGCAGCACAACTCCCAGAAGCGCGGCGTGTGCACCCGCGTCTTCACCACGAGCCCCAAGAAGCCGAACTCGGCTCTTCGTAAGGTTGCCCGTGTTCGCCTTGTCAACGGCATCGAAGTTACTGCTTACATCCCGGGTGAGGGCCACAACCTGCAGGAGCACTCCATCGTGCTCGTCCGCGGCGGTCGTGTCCGTGACCTCCCTGGTGTCCGTTATCACGTCATCCGTGGCGCCTACGACGCTGCTCCGGTCCAGAACCGTATGCAGGCCCGTTCCAAGTACGGTGCTAAGCGCCCCAAGGCTAAATAAGCCAGATAACGTTTTGATCTTTCGCCGTGTGCCGCCTAAGCGCCGCACGGTAGACACTTAAGGAGATTTCACATGCCGCGTCGTGCAGCAGCTAATCGTCGTGAGGTTCAGCCTGACGCCGTTTACAACAACCGCCTGGTGACTCAGCTCATCAACAAGGTCCTTCTTGACGGCAAGAAGGCCACCGCTGAGCGCATCGTTTACACCGCTTTCGAGATCGTTGCCGAGAAGTCCGAGGGTGGCGACGCTCTCGCTACCTTCAAGAAGGCTATGGACAACGTCAAGCCCACGCTCGAGGTTAAGCCCAAGCGTGTCGGTGGCGCTACCTATCAGGTCCCGATGGAGGTCAACTCCCGTCGTTCCACCGCTCTGGGTATCCGCTGGATCGTCAACTTCTCCCGCGCTCGCAAGGAGAAGACCATGGCCGAGCGTCTCGCCAACGAGATCCTCGACGCTTCCAACGGCCTGGGCGCTTCCGTCAAGAAGCGTGAGGACGTCTTCAAGATGGCCGAGGCCAACCGCGCGTTCTCTCACTATCGTTGGTAAGTTTAAGGTAAGGAACTAACATGGCTAAGCCTAAGTACAAGCTTTCCGATACCCGTAACATCGGCATCATGGCCCACATCGATGCCGGTAAGACCACCACGACCGAGCGTATTCTTTACTACACCGGTAAGACCCACAAGATCGGTGAGGTCCATGAGGGCGCTGCCACCATGGACTGGATGGTTCAGGAGCAGGAGCGCGGCGTAACCATTACCTCCGCTGCTACCACGTGCTTCTGGAAGAAGGACGGTACCGACTACCGCATCCAGATCATCGACACCCCGGGCCACGTTGACTTCACCGCCGAGGTCGAGCGCTGCCTGCGCGTCCTCGATGGCGCTGTCGCCGTCTTCGACGCCGTTGCTGGCGTTCAGCCCCAGTCTGAGACCGTTTGGCGTCAGGCTTCTACCTTCAACGTCCCCCGCATCGCCTTCATCAACAAGTATGACCGCGTGGGCGCTGACTTCTTCAACGCTATCGAGACCATGAAGGATCGTCTCGACGCCAACGCCGTGGCCGCTCAGGTCCCGATGGGCGCCGAGGACAACTTCTGGGGCGTCATCGACCTGGTCACCATGACTGCTTGGGACTTCAAGGCCGACGACAAGGGCATGACCTACCCCGAGCCGATGGACGAGATCCCGGCTGAGTTTGCCGACATCGCTGCCACCAAGCGCGAGGAGCTCCTCGACGCTGCTGCCAGCTTTGACGACGAGCTCATGGAGAAGATCCTCATGGAGGAGGACTTCACCGTCGAGGAGCTCAAGGCTGCTCTGCGCAAGGGTGTTCTGGCCAACGAGCTCAACCTCGTCTTCGTGGGCTCCGCCTACAAGAACAAGGGCGTTCAGGAGCTGCTCGACGCTGTCGTCGACTACCTGCCCAGCCCGCTCGACGTCGAGGCCGTCACCGGTACCGATCCGGACACCGGCGAGGAGATTCAGCGTCATCCTTCCTTCGACGAGCCCTTCTCCGGCCTGGTCTTCAAGATCATGACCGACCCGTTCGTCGGTAAGCTCACCTATGTCCGCGTTTACTCCGGCCGCGCCGAGTCCGGCTCCTACGTGGTCAACGCTTCCAACGGTCAGCGCGAGCGTCTCGGCCGCATCCTCGAGATGAACGCCGCCGAGCGTATCGACCGTGACGACGCTGCCGCCGGCGACATCGTCGCTTGCGTCGGCTTCAAGAACTCCACCACCGGTGACACCCTGTGCGCCGAGGGCAAGGAGATCGTCCTCGAGAAGATCGAGTTCGCTAAGCCCGTTATCGACGTTGCCATTGAGCCCAAGACCAAGGCCGAGCAGGACAAGATGTCCCTGGCTCTGACCAAGCTCGCCGAGGAGGACCCGACCTTCCAGGTGTCCACTAACCACGAGACCGGCCAGACCATCATCGCCGGCATGGGCGAGCTGCACCTCGAGATCATCGTCGACCGTCTGCTCCGCGAGTTCAAGGTTGACGCTAACGTTGGTAAGCCCCAGGTTGCCTACCGCGAGACCGCTGGTCACGACGTCGAGAAGGCTGAGGGCAAGTTCGTCCGTCAGTCCGGCGGTCGCGGTCAGTACGGCCACGCCGTCATCAAGCTCGAGAAGATGGAGGAGGGCTTCGGCTACGAGTTCGTCAACGCTATCGTCGGCGGCGTCGTGCCCAAGGAGTACATCCCGTCTATCGACAAGGGCATTCAGGAGGCCCTGAACACCGGTGTTATCGCCGGCTTCCCGGTCCTCGACGTTAAGGTCACCCTGTTCGACGGTTCTTACCACGAGGTCGACTCCTCCGAGGCCGCCTTTAAGATCGCCGGTTCCATGGCTATCAAGGACGCCCTCAAGAAGTCCGATCCGCAGCTGCTCGAGCCGATCATGGCTGTCGAGGTCGAGACCCCCGAGCAGTACATGGGCGACGTTATGGGCAACCTCTCCGGTCGCCGCGGCAAGATCGAGGGCATGGAGGATCGCAAGAACAGCAAGCTCATCCGTGCCAAGGTGCCGCTGGGCGAGATGTTCGGTTACGCTACCGACCTTCGCTCCCAGACCCAGGGCCGTGCATCCTACACGATGCAGTTCGACTCTTATGAGCCCGCGCCCAAGTCCATCGTGGACGAGGTCATGAGCAAGAACGCCTAAGTTCGAGCTCCCTGTTACGTAATCCTGCGAGAACACTTCTCGCACTCTTTGGAGGTTTAAGTTGGCTACCCAGAAGATCCGCATTCGCCTCAAGGGCTATGATCACGAGGTCGTCGATCAGTCCGCGAAGCTCATCGTCGAGACCGCTCAGAAGACCGGCGCTCGCGTTTCCGGTCCTGTCCCCCTGCCCACCGAGCGCAACCTGTACACGGTTATCCGCTCGCCGCACGTGAACAAGGACTCCCGTGAGCAGTTCGAGATGCGCACCCACAAGCGCCTCATCGACATCCTCGACCCCACCTCGGGCACCGTTGATTCGCTCATGCGTCTCGACCTCCCCGCTGGCGTCGACATCGACATCAAGCTCTAAGCGATATCGCTCATAGCTTACAGAGCCTCGCTGCCATTACGGTAGCGGGGCTCTTTTGTTTTGAATGAAGGTTTGGATTGCCGGGTAATGCTGCCGAGTAGGTGGCTGCGGCGCCCTATTCGCTCAAGGGACGCAGCGATGCCTCCTCAAAATGGAAGGATCGCACGCCGCCTTCCGTTTCGATACACGCGCGACCAAAGGCATCGACGGTTTTAAAGATTCCGCGTGCCAGCTCGTCACCGGCAGGGGAACGGGCGATAACGTTCTCTCCAATCCAATTGAGGTGAGCGACATATTCGCCGTGGACGGGCGCGAGCGGTCCGGCGCTTTCTTCCATGGCATTGAGGCGCTCTGCCCAGGTATCTACAGCGTCTATAACTGCGTGATAGACCTCATCGAGGAGCATGTCGACGGCGGGAACGCTCTCGTTGAGGTCCGAGAGGCCAATTGCCGCCAGGCCGCCATCGGGCACCTCTTGGGGCGTGTAGTTTACGTTGACACCAATGCCGCAGACGGCGAAAGGTTTGCCTTCGTTATCGCGTGCGGCCTCGACCAGAATGCCGCCGAGCTTGCGTCCTCGCGCGACCAGGTCGTTGGGCCATTTGAGGCCGATCTCGTTTGCAAGACCCTGCTTTTCGAGCGCCTCGAGCACCGCTAGGCCGCTGACTGCGGCAAGACCAGAGTACTTTGCAGGATTAACGCATGGACGCAGGACAATCGAAAGCAATAGGTTACCGGCGGTTGAATCCCACTTGTGGCCGCGCCGGCCGCGTCCTGCTGTCTGAGCCCGGGCGGCAAGTCCTGTGTCGTGCGGCGCGCCCTGTTTTCCTGCTTCGAGCAGGTCATCGTTGGTCGATCCGGTTACGTCGACCACCGTTAATTTAGCATCCATAACGGCTGCTACCTCCTTAATGAATAAGTGAATAACGCACTGGTGTCGAGAGATAGACACAATGTGAAGCCTTTGTCGCATTTGAACAATTTAATGTTAACACGTCAACAACGACTGAAATGCGTTATCCTCTCTTGGTCGATGTAAACACGTCAACAACTCAAAGGAGGTTAGTGATGGGTTTCACGATTCTTGGAACAGGCTCGGCGCTTCCTAAGCGCAGTGTTTCCAATGACGAGCTGTCTGAGTTCCTCAATACCTCGGATGAGTGGATTTTTACCCGCACCGGTATCAAGAGCCGCCACGTCTGCACCACTGAGTCACTCGACGAGCTTGCCGTAGCGGCGAGCGAGCGGGCGCTTCAGGTATCCGGAATCGACGCGAGCCAGCTGGATCTTATCGTCTGTTCGACGACGACGGGCGATCACCTCGTTCCTGCCGAAGCGTGCGCCGTTGCTGAGCGCCTGGGTGCCACATGTCCTGCCTTCGACGTTTCGGCGGCTTGTGCCGGCTTCGTATTTGCGCTCGATGTCGCCGAGGGTTATATCGCCCGCGGTCGCGCCAAGCACGTGCTGGTCGTTGCCGCCGAGCAGATGACGCGCGCGCTCGATTGGACCGACCGTGCCACGTGCGTGCTCTTTGGCGATGGCGCGGGTGCTGCGGTCATAGGGGCTGGGGGAGACAACCCTCTTGCCGTTGAGCTTTCGACAGCGCCCGATGTCGAGACGTTGCGCGTTCCCGGTCTGGTCGGCACCTCGCCGTTTAAGGACTCCGCAGATAGCGCGAGTGTGCTGTCCATGAATGGTCGCCGCGTGTTCAAGTTCGGCGTCAACGCCATCTGCGACACGGTCCATAAGCTTGCGAGCGATGCGGGCATTTCGGTCGAAGACATCGATCATTTTGTATTCCATCAGGCTAACGAACGAATCCTGAGTCAGGCGGTCAAGCGTCTCGGCGTGCCAGACGAGCGCGTGGTTCGAACGCTACGCGAGACCGGCAACATTTCGAGCGCCTGCATTCCCTTTGCGCTTGACCGGCTGGCACGTACCGACGCACTGAATGAGGACGACACCATCGCCCTCGTTGGATTTGGCGCCGGCCTGGATATAGGTGGCTATCTGCTTCGTTGGAAGTAGTCGCACATAGGAAATAAAAACGCCCCCAGGGCACAAACAAAGGAGAACTACCATGGCAGATCAGAAGACCTTCGAGCGCGTTTGCGACGTTATCCGCGAGACCGCTGGCCTTGACGACGTCGAGATGAAGCCCGAGTCCACGCTCGAGGAGATTGGCCTCGACAGCCTGGGCACCGTCGAGATCCTCGTCGCCGTCGAGGACGAGTTTGGCATTGAGCTCGATACCGAGGAGAACCCCAAGACGGTTGGCGAGTTCGCCGATACGGTCGAGGCGGCATTGGAGAAGTAGAGATGCTCAAGACTCCTCTCTGCGAGCTGCTCGGCATCGAAAAGCCCGTGTTCCAGGGCGGCATGGCCTGGATTGCCGATGCTTCGCTTGCCTCGGCCGTGTCCGAGGCCGGCGGGTTGGGAATCATCGCGGCCATGAATGCCGACGCCAACTGGCTGCGCGATCAGATTCACGAGCTGCGCACCAAGACGGATAAGCCTTTTGGCGTGAACGTCATGCTTATGAGCCCGTTTGCCGACGAGGTCGCACAGGTTGTGATTGATGAGCGGGTGCCCGTTGTGGTGACCGGCGCCGGCAATCCCACAAAGTACATGAAGGCGTGGAACGAGGCGGGCATCAAGGTTATTCCCGTCGTGGCTTCGGTGGCGCTGGCGCGTCTCGTGGCGCGTCGCGGAGCCACTGCCGTGGTTGCCGAGGGCACCGAATCAGGCGGCCATATTGGCGAGACCTCGACGATGGCACTTGTCCCGCAAGTTGTCGATGCGGTCGATATTCCCGTGGTTGCGGCTGGCGGCATCGCCGATGGCCGCGGCGTGGCGGCCGCTTTTATGCTCGGCGCTGCCGGCGTCCAGGTGGGAACACGCTTTCTGGTCGCAAACGAGTGCACCGTATCCGAGCAATACAAAGAGCTGGTGCTCAAGGCGGGAGACACCTCGACGCGCGCGACTGGCCGTTCGACGGGACATCCGGTACGCGCGCTTAAGAGCCCCTTCACCAATGCCTACGCCAAAAGTGAGGCGGCGGGCGTAAGTGTCGAGGAACTCGGGGCCATGGGCACGGGTGCTCTTCGCAAGGCCGCCAAGGACGGCAATTACGAAGAGGGTTCGTATCTGTGCGGACAGATTGCCGGCATGGTGAACGAGCGCCAGAGCGCGCGCGAAATCGTCGACGATCTGGTCGATGGCGCCGAGCACGTCCTGAAGGGTGCGTGCGCATGGGTAGCGTAGCGTTTCTGTTTGCCGGCCAGGGCGCCCAGCACCCCGCGATGGGTGTCGACCTCATCGAGGCATCGCCGGCAGCTACCGAGGTGTTCGCGATCGCCGACGAGGTGCGTCCGGGAACCAGTGAGCAGTGCCGGAGCGCCTCCAAGGAGGAGCTCTCGCAGACCGAGAACACGCAGCCGTGCGTGTTCGTTCACGACCTGGCAGCGGCTGCCGCCCTGCGCGAGCGCGGCGTGGTGCCTGCCGCCTGTGCGGGATTTTCGCTGGGCGAGGTCGCCGCGCTCACCTTTGCGGGGGCGTTCGATACGCGAGCGGGCTTTGAGCTCGTGTGCGAGCGCGCGGCGCTGATGGCCGCGGCTGCCGAGCGCCATCCGGGCGGCATGCGCGTCGTCATCAAGCTCGATGCGGCGCAAGTCGAGAACCTGGCTGCGCAGGCCGGCGAGGACTGCTGGCCGGTCAACTACAACAGCCCGCAGCAGACGGTTGTGGCCGGAGCGCCCGAGGCGCTGCAGGCGCTCGACGACCTAGTAAAAGAGGCTGGCGGCCGCGCTATGAAAGTCGCGGTGTCGGGTGCATTTCATAGCCCCTATATGGCAGAGGCGACTGAGGGGCTGGCGACGTATATCCAAGACAGCCACGCGCCGTCTCCGCTGCTGATTCCGGTCATGGCAAACATAACGGCGGCGCCCTATCCGGCGGATCCGCGAGCAGCATCGGATGTCTTGGCCAATCAGGTGAGCCATGCCGTGCGCTGGGTCGATACGCTGCATGCTCTGCAGGATCAAGGCATCGACACATTTATTGAGGTCGGCCCCGGCAAAACGCTGTCCGGCCTGATCAAGCGTACGTTGAGCGACGTTCGTGTGTATTCGTGCGAGACGGCCGAGCAGGTCGCAGCTATTGCCGACGAGCTCGCATAGTCCACAGGGCTGTAACCCGAAAGGAATGACATGGGCAACTTGAACAATGGCGCGCTCGAGCGCAACGACTCACGTCGCGTGGCACTGGTCACGGGCGGCTCGCGGGGTATCGGCCGCGCCTGCGCTATCGGTCTGGCGGAGGATGGCTTTGATATCGCCGTCGTCTATGCCGGCAGCGTCGATGCGGCGCGCGAGACGTGCGACGCCTGCGAGGCGGCTGGCGCCACGGCGCGCTCATATCAATGTGACGTGGCCGACCCCGCTGCCGTCAACGCGTGCGTGGAAGCGGTCCTCAACGACTTTGGCTCCATTTGGGCGCTCGTCAACAACGCTGGCATCACCCGCGATGGCCTGCTCATGCGCATGGGCGATGACGCCTTCGATCGCGTGCTCGATGTCAATCTTAAAGGAACGTTTAACACGACGCGTGCGCTCACCAAGACCTTTATGCGCCAGCGCGGCGGCTGCGTCGTCAACATGAGCTCGGTTGTGGGTCTGATGGGCAATGCCGGGCAAGCCAACTACGCTGCCTCCAAGGCGGGCGTGATCGGCCTGACCAAGGCGGTGGCGCGCGAGCTTGCGCCCCGCGGTGTACGAGTGAACGCGGTCGCCCCCGGGTTTGTCGAGACAGATATGACGGCAAAGCTCTCGGAGAAGGTGCGTACGGTAACCGAGGAGCAGATTCCCCTTAAGCGTATGGCGCAGCCCGAAGAGGTGGCCGGTGTGGTGCGATTTTTAGTGAGCGATGCGGCTGCCTACATTACGGGCGAGGTCGTACGCGTCGACGGCGGAATGGCGATGTAGAAACCAGAGCCACACAACGGCTTGGATGAGGAGACCATGATGGAACAGAGAGTTGCAATCACCGGCATCGGTGCCGTATCGCCGCTCGGCAACACCGCGCTTGCCACCTGGGCGGCAATGTGTGCCGGCATGTGCGGCATCGGCCCGATCACGCACTTCGATACCGATGCGTTTGCCGTCAAGGTGGCGGCCGAGGTCAAGGGCTTTGACGGCAACGAGTACTTTGGCAAGCGTGACGCCAAGCACCTGGACCCCTGCGTTCAGTTTGCCCTGGCAGCGTCGGACGAGGCCATGCACGATGCGGGCCTCGATGTTGAGGGCGCGGTCGATCGCGATCGCCTGGGTGTCTATGTGGGCTCGGGCGTGGGCGGCATGCAGACGCTTGTCGACAACGTCCACACGATTGCCGATCGCGGGCCTCGTCGCGCATCGCCCTACATGATTGCGATGATGATTCCCAACATGGCTTCGGGCAACATTGCGATTCGCCATAAGGCAAAGGGCCCGACCCTGCCCGTCGTGACCGCCTGCGCGACTTCTGCCCATGCGGTGGGCGAGGCGTTCCGCGCCATCAAGCACGGCTATGCCGACGCGATCCTCGCGGGCGGCGCCGAGGCCGCCATTATCCCCGATGCTGTTGCGGGCTTTACGTCCTGCCGTGCATTGACCACCAACCCCGATCCCGCGACGGCCTGCCGCCCGTTCGATGCAGACCGCGACGGCTTTGTGATGGGCGAGGGCGCCTGCGTGCTCGTGCTCGAGGGCATGGAGCATGCACGGGCCCGCGGTGCGCACATTTACGCCGAGGTCGTGGGCTACGGCAACACCGATGACGCCTACCACATCACGAGTCCCGACCCGGATGCGGCAGGTATCGCCCGTGCGATATCGATGGCAGTGGCCGAGGGCGACGTCAAGCCTTCCGAGGGCCTCTACATCAACGCCCACGGCACATCGACCAAGCTCAACGATTCGTCCGAGACGGCGGGCATTAAGCGTGCGCTCGGCGAGGACGCGGCGCGCACCGCACATGTCTCGTCGACCAAGTCGATGACCGGCCATATGATCGGCGCCACGGGTGCCATCGAGGTCATGGCTTGCGCCATGGCGCTCGAGCAGGGCGTGGTGCCGCCGACCATTAACTACCACACACCCGATCCCGCCTGCGATCTTGACTACACGCCCAATCGCGCGGTTCGCGCCGCCCTTACCTGGGCGCTTTCGACCAATCTGGGCTTTGGCGGACACAACGCCGCCATCGCGCTGCGTAGATATACGAGGAGCTAGAGCATGGATTCCAAAAGACTTGCCGAGATAGCCGATGTGATGGAGGACCGCGGCCTCACGCGCGTGCGTGTGGAGGAGCCCGATGGCACCGCGGTCGAACTCGAGCGCGCGAGCGCCGCGCAGCCGGTTGCCGTGCCCATGCCTATGCCGGGTGCCGTAACTGCTCCGGCGGTGGCTCCTGTCGCCATGCCTGCCGCCGCACCGGAGCCCGCCGCGCAGACACCTGCCGCCGCACCGGAGCCCAAGGGCACCGAGGTGACCGCTCCCATGGTCGGCGTTTTCTATGCTGCCCCGGCGCCGGGCGACGAGCCGTTTGTGCACGTGGGCTCTAAGGTCAAGGCCGGCGAGACCCTCTGCATCATCGAGGCCATGAAGGTTCTCAACGAGGTGACGGCCGAGGCAGACGGCGAGGTGCTCGAGATCTGCGTGGCCGACGGCGACCTCGTGGAGTTTGGCAGCTGCCTCATGAGGATCGGATAGGTGATGTCCATGAACAAAGAAGAGCTCAAGAAGCTGTTGCCGCATCGCGAGCCGATGCTTTTGCTCGACGAGGCCGAGCTGGTGGGCGACGAGGCCCACGGCAAGATCACGATCACGGGCGACGAGTACTTTTTGCAGGGGCATTTTCCGGGAAACCCGGTGGTCCCCGGCGTGATTCAGTGCGAGATGCTCGCCCAAAACTGTTGCGTGCTGCTGATGGGCGACGAGGAAGCGCGCGGCGCGACGCCGTTCTACACGAGTCTGGACAAGGTGCGCTTTAAGCGTCCGGTGCGCCCGGGCGACACGGTTGATCTGGTGTGCACCATCACGCGTGCGCGCGGGCCGTTCCGCTTTGCGACGGGTACTGCGAGCGTCAACGGTGAGGTTTGCTGCCGCGCCGATATGTCTTTTGCACTCATGCACGAAAGTTAAGGAAGGCTTCATGTTCGACAAAGTGCTCATCGCCAACCGCGGAGAAGTCGCGGTCCGTGTTATCCGCGCGTGCCGCGATATGGGCATCAAGACCGTCGCCGTTTATTCCACGGCCGATGCGGACGCGCTGCACGTGCAGCTTGCCGACGAGGCGTATTGCATCGGCGGCCCGCGTCTTGCCGAGAGCTACCTCAACGACGATGCTGTGCTCACCTGTGCCGTGAAGTCGGGAGCAAAGGCGATCCATCCCGGCTATGGCTTCTTTTCCGAGAAGGCGAGCTTCGTGCGCGACTGCGACAAGTATGGCCTGACGTTTGTCGGTCCTTCGGCCAAGGTGATCGACAGCATGGGCGACAAGGACGCCGCACGTCGAACGGCTGCCGCGGCGGGCGTGCCCATCGTACCGGGCTGCGATTTGCTCAAAAGCCCCGAGGAGGCGACGGCCGAGGCCGAGCGCATTGGCTGCCCCGTGCTTATTAAGGCGCGTGCAGGTGGCGGCGGTCGCGGCATTCGCAAGGTCGAGCGCGTGGAAGATGCGGCAAAGGCGTTCATCGAGGCGCGTGCCGAGGGCGAGGCCGTTTTTGGCGACGGCGAGTGCTACATGGAGAAGTTCGTCGCGCCGGCGCATCACGTTGAGGTGCAGATTATGGCCGATAAGCAGGGCCATGTGTTTTCGCTCGGCGAGCGCGAGTGCTCGGTGCAGCGGCGCAACCAAAAGCTAATCGAGGAGAGCCCCGCGCCGTGCCTCGACGGACACGACGACATTCGTGCTCGCATGCACAAGGCAGCGCGTGACCTGGCTCGTGCCGTCGGCTACGAAGGAGCCGGTACCATCGAGTTCCTGTATTCGGACGACGGCAATTTCTACTTTATGGAAATGAACACGCGCTTGCAGGTGGAGCATCCGGTTACGGAGTTTGTGACCGATACCGACTTGGTCAAGTGGCAGCTGCGCGTGGCAGCCGGCCAGCCTCTGCCCTTTGAGCAGGAGGACATGCCGGTCCGCAACCACGCCATGGAGTGCCGCATCAATGCCGAAACGCCGGACTTTCTGCCGTCATGCGGAACGGTCACCGCGTTGCGTGTGCCGGGTGGTCCGCGCGTGCGCTGGGATTCCGCCATGTTTACCGGTGCGAAAGTTCCGCCGTACTACGACTCCATGCTTGGCAAGCTCATCGTGTGTGCGCCCACGCGTGACGGCGCCATTCGCAAGATGCGCTCGGCCCTGGGCGAGCTCGTGATTGAGGGCGTGAGCGAAAACAGCGAACTGCAGCTCGACGTGCTGGCAAACGATGAGTTCTTGTCGGGCATGTACCACACCGATCTGATGGGGCATCTCTATGCTGATGAATAGAAAAGCGAAGACGGTCAACGTCCTCGAGGGGCCGATGACCGAGTCGTGCGCCGAGTTTCCCGCGCGCCACGTGTTTATCAAGTGTCCGGAGTGCCGCCGCGTGATCGATGAGGCACGCCTGCACGACAACCTCGAGGTCTGCCCTCGTTGTGGCAAACACTTTCGCGTGAGCGGTCGCGCGCGCATGCGCATGACGGTCGACGAGGGAACGTTTGAGGAATGGGATGCCAATCTGGCGTCGGAGGATTTCCTCTCGTTTCCCAGCTATGCCGACAAGCTCAAGAGCGTGAGCGAGCGTTCGGGCGAGCGCGATGCCGTTGTGTGCGGCAAGGGCAAAATCTGCGGTTGCGATACGGCGCTCTTCTTTATGGACGCCAACTTTATGATGGGCTCGATGGGTTCCGTGGTGGGCGAGAAGATCTGTCGCACATTTGAGCATGCGACCGAGCTGGGATTGCCAGTTGTCGGCTTTACCGTTTCGGGCGGTGCACGCATGCAAGAGGGTGTGACATCGCTTATGCAGATGGCCAAGATTTCTGCGGCGGTTAGGCGCCACAGTGAGGCGGGCGGCCTGTATATCACGGTGCTCACCGACCCCACGACCGGCGGCGTAACCGCGAGCTTTGCCATGGAGGGCGATATTATCCTGGCCGAGCCCGATGCCCTGACGGCATTTGCCGGCCCGCGCGTGATCGAGCAGAACATGCACAAGCGCCTGCCCAAGGGATTCCAGCGCTCCGAGTTTTTGCTGGAGCACGGCTTTTGCGATGCCGTCGTTCCGCGTGGCGAGATTGCGCTCACGGTGGGCGAGCTGCTGGCGCTGCACGAAGGGCACGTGCCCGGCCTGGGGGCACCGCACGAGATTGTGCATACGGGTCGCCGCGGCAAAAAGTTGGGACACTTGTTCAAGCGCTCGGCCGCACCAAAAACCGCGCTCGAGATTGTCAAACAGACCCGCTCGGCAGATCGCGCCACGGCAGGCGAGATGATCTCGCTGGGCCTGGATGGATTTGTGGAGCTGCACGGCGACCGCTACTTTGGCGACGACGCCGCTGTGGTGGCTGGCATTGGCTGGAAAGACGGGCGCCCCGTAACGGTCATCGCCATCGAGCGCGGCACCACGACCAAAGAGCGCATGCGTCGCAACTTTGGCATGGCACATCCCGAGGGCTACCGCAAAGCGCGTCGCCTTATGCGCCAGGCCGAAAAGTTTGGTCGACCGGTTCTGTGCCTGGTCGATACTTCGGGCGCGTTTTGCGGCATCGGTGCCGAGGAGCGCGGCCAGGGCGAGGCGATTGCCCAGAATCTCATGGAGATGAGCGGCCTTAAGACGCCGATTGTCTCGGTGGTGACAGGCGAGGGCGGCTCTGGTGGCGCGCTGGCGCTATCCGTGGCCGACCGCATCCTGATGCTCTCGAGCTCGGCCTATTCGGTCGTGAGCCCCGAGGCCTGTGCGTCGATCCTGTGGAAGGATACCGACCGCGCGAATGAGGCCGCCGAGGCGCTGAAGCTCACGGCTCCCGATCTGTTGGCGCTCGGCATCATCGACGGCATTGTTGACGATAGGGGCCTGTCGCATGAGGAGATCGCCGGTGCCGTCATGTCCTCGGCATTTGATGCCTTCGATACGCTTGGGCAGCTCGACGAGGCGACCCTCACAAACCTCCGCTACGAAAAGTACCGCGCAATCGGTCAGTACCGCACGATGTGACAAAGGGGCAGCCCGCATGTCACATTGGGAAAGGCGTTCCATGTCACAAGTTTCCAACACCACGTTTGCAACGACGGTTTCATCAAACGCCATGGCCGTGGTGGACTATCTGTCCAAAAGCATGATGTCGGCGCTGCCGTTTATTGTCTGCGCGGCGTTGTTCCGCACCGTCGCCGTCATTATGGGCGAGGGCATGCTGGGCCTGTGGTCTGCCGATTCCGAAATCCATCGCCTGTTCTACAGTTGGCTCTATAACGCCGGCTACTACTTTTTGCCCATTTATCTTGGTTGGGCGGCCGCCCGCCAGCTCGGTTGCTCGGAGCAGCTGGGCATGATGCTGGGCGGCGTATTGATTGCACCCGATCTGCTTAAGCTCGTTGATGCCGCCTCGACGACGGGGGCATCGATGACTTCCGTGTATGGTCTGCTTCCCGCGCCGGTCAACGATTACACGACGACTGTTATTCCGGTTCTCATCTCGGTGCCCGTGCTATGGCGAGTGGAGTGTTTCTTTAAGCGCGTTATCCCTAAGGCCGTGGCGTTTTCGTTCGTTCCGTTTGCAACCATGCTTGTCATGGTTCCGGTTTCGCTGTGCATTACGGCGCCGGCGGGCAGCTATCTGGGCATGCTGTTGGGCCAGCTTATGTTTATGCTTGGCAATTCCGGTGGCATCGTGTCGCTGCTCACGCTCATGGGGCTTGCCGCTGGCTGGGGGTTCCTAAAGATCGCGGGCGTCAGCAATGTTGTCCTATCGCTTGCGTACGCGCAGTTTATGAGTGTGGGAACGGATTCGTGCATCCTGATCGCCGCGACAATGGCAACGTTCGCTGTTTGGGGCATGCCCTTTGGCGCTGCGCTTCGCATTGCGAATAAGGACGAGAAGGCGCTCATGCTGGGCTATTCAATCTCGGGCGTGCTTGGCGGCGTAAGCGAGCCGGCGCTGTACGGTTGCGGCTTTAAATATGGCAGGTGCCTGACGTGCATGGCCATTGGCGGCGCCGTCGGAGGCCTTGTTGCGGCCGTGGGCCACGTTACGGCCTATACCATCGGCATGACGAATGTCCTCATGGTCATTGGCTTTGCCACGGGCGGTATTTCGAACCTGCTGTGGTGCTGCGCTGCCGGCGGCACGGCATTTGCGGTGTCTGCGGCGCTGAGCTACTGCTTTGGCGTGGTGCCGACGAAGGAGCAGACGGCAGAAGACGAAGCCGATTCGCCCGAAACGATGGTGAGCGCTGCTGAAGCAAGCGCATAGACCTGTGCGACAAAAGGACGATTCCATTGTCATGTTCCAAGGCCGCGGCTCGTGTGGGTTGCGGCCTTTTGTATCTGGGGGACAAAGTGGCTACACTACAATCCGTTTGAGCAATAGATATATGGGTAGTGCCGTGGGGGCGGATATAGATGGTCGAGTGGATTGTTCGTCGTGCGCAGGGTGACCGTGCGCGCGTGGGCACGTTGACGGGCGTGGTGTGTATTCTCGCCAATGTTGCGCTTTGCGCTGCGAAGGGCGCAATTGGTGTGCTGTCGGGATCGGTTTCGATTGTGGCGGACGCCATGAACAACCTGTCCGATGCCAGCTCGAACATCGTGAGCGTGCTTGGCTTTAAACTGGCGGGCAAGCCGGCAGACCCCGAGCATCCTTACGGCCACGGTCGCTATGAGTATCTCTCGGGATTGGTCGTGGCAGCGCTCGTGCTGCTGATTGGCGTTGAGCTGGTGAAGTCCTCGGTTGAGCGCGTCATCCACCCCGAACCTGTCGAGTTCTCGCTTGCCCTGGTGGCAGTTCTAGTGCTTTCGATGGTTGTAAAGCTGTGGATGGCGGCCCTCAACCAAAAGCTCGGTGACCGCATTGAGTCCGAGACGCTGCATGCGACGGCTCAGGATTCCAAGAACGATGTCCTTGCCACAGGCGCCGTGTTAGCGTGCGCAATTGTTTCGCAGGTGACGCACATCAATCTTGACGCGTGGGTCGGCCTTGCCGTTGGCGCCTATATTGGCTGGAGCGGCTTTGAGCTTATCCAAGATACGGTGAGCCCGCTTTTGGGCCAGGCGCCCGATCCTAAGCTGGTCAAGCACATCCGAGACAAGATCATGAGCTATCCCGGCGTTTTGGGCGTTCATGACCTGATGGTTCACGATTACGGTCCGGGCAGGAAGTTTGCAAGTGCGCACGCCGAGATGGCGGCCGAGGCCAGCTCGCTGGAAAGTCACGACACGCTCGATAACATCGAGCAGTCGTTTAGGGTCGAAGACGGCATGATCGTCACACTCCATTACGATCCCATCGTGACCGACGATCCAAAGGTGGCAAGCATGCGTCTGCGCATCAACGCCATGGCCCAGGAGATCGATGGTCGCCTTTCAATTCACGATTTGCGCTGTGTGCCGGGTCCTACGCACACTAACGTGATCTTTGACTGCGTGCGACCCTCGGATCTGCGAATGAGCGCCGAGGACCTAAAGCACGAGTTGGCGAAACGGGTCGAGTCGGAATACCCCAAGTCGATTGCCAAGATTACGATCGACGAAGACTACGTAGGGCATACCCACGAGTAGGGCTGTGCCGGCAAAGCAAGTTATACAGAAGGGGAGAATATGAAGAGGCTGTATCTGCTCCGCCACGGTCAGACGGAGTTCAACGTCAAAAAGCTGGTCCAGGGCCGCTGCGATTCACCGCTGACCGACCTTGGCCGCAAACAAGCGGGAATGGCAGCCGCATGGCTCAAAGCCCACGGCGTTGTCCCCGACAAAGTGGTCTCTTCGTCCTTAGACCGAGCCATGGACACAGCTCAGCTCGTTGCAACCGAACTCCTTGGCCCGGACGCAGCAGTTGAGTCCTGCGAAGGCATCATCGAGCGCTGCTACGGCACCTTCGAAGAAGGCCCCCACGATGCCCTTCCCACCGACGTCTGGGATCCGGGCGAGGATCTGGTCCCCTTCGGAGGAGAAGGAAGCCAGGCGCTGCAAGCGCGCATGGTAGACACCCTCACCAATCTCATGGGCGCCGAGGGCATAGAAACCCTCTTAGCAGTAAGCCACGGCAGTGCCAGCCGCCAATTCATCAAGGCCGCAGCCCCAGAGGGCTTCGAGCTCCCAGCAAAACTTCCCAACTGCGCGATCATGATCTTCGATTTCGATGAGGCAAAGCCACAAGCAGAGGGCGAGCCAATGCAATGCAAGTTCACCCTTCAGCAAATAGTGGACCCCAAACAAAGTCATTAGCCTGAACGAGCAAGGTTTAGCAGACATCAACGTGGCGTTCCCAGTGTGCGGCGGAGGGGGCGGGCCTGAGGCATATTAAGGTTGTCGCGAGTTCCGCACGAACAGGAGAGCACTTAATGTGCTCTCCGTCGTGAGCAGGACTGTAGAGCAGCAACCTTAATATGCCTCAGGCCCGCCCCCTCCGCCGCACACTGGGAACGTGCCACGCACTTTACCTGCGTAAACAATGTGAGTGAAATATGAATCTCGATGGATACGCCCGCAGCCGTGTATACTAAACAGCTGTGTGAAACCAGGGGAGTATTCTGGCTGGACAAAATGCCTGCTTAATAGGGTTGTCAGGTAGTCCGGACGCAATACAAGACTGGGGAGCACGTCGTGTAAGTAGTGGTCCTCTAGGGGCGTACGCTCGGTGGTGTACGCATTGTCCCAAGACCACGCGAGAGTTGGGATCATATCTTGATCAGCATGATTCTCGGCCGCAAGATTGGCATGACCCAGGTTTGGGACGAGGACGACAACGTCGTTCCCGTCACGGTCATCCAGGCTGGCCCCTGCGCTGTCTCGCAGGTTAAAACTCAGGCAACCGACGGCTATGACGCCGTCCAGATCGGTTTCGGCGACATCAAGGCCAAGAACGTGAACAAGCCCATGGCTGGTCACTTCGCCAAGGCCGGCGTCGAGCCTGTCCGCTTCCTTCGTGAGGTCCGCGTCGAGAACGGCGAGGAGCACAAGGTCGGCGAGGTCGTCACCGTCGCTGATTTCGCTGATGTCGAGAAGGTCGACGTCATCGGTACCTCCAAGGGTAAGGGCTTCCAGGGTCGCATCAAGCGCTGGGGTCAGCGCCGCGGTCCTATGACGCATGGTTCTCACTTCCAGCGTCACCCCGGTTCTATCGGTCAGTGCGCCTATCCTGCGCGCGTCCTCAAGGGCGTCAAGATGGCCGGTCACATGGGTAACGAGCGCGTTACCGTCAAGAACCTTTCCGTTGTCCGCATCGATGCCGAGCAGAACCTAATCTTGGTCAAGGGCGCTGTCCCGGGTGCCAAGAATGGTCTCGTCGCCATCCGTATGGCCTAAGGGCCCAGCCCATTTAGCCCAGCGTCATACCAAGGAGAACACTTAAATGGCAAAGTTTGAAGTAAAGAACAGCGAGGGCAAGAAGGTCGCCGAGGCCGAGCTCGCCGCTGAGGTGTACGGCATCGAGCCGAACATCCACGTTATGCACCACATCGTCAAGTGCCAGATGGCCTCTTGGCGTCAGGGCACCCAGTCCGCTAAGGGCCGCTCTGAGGTTTCCGGTGGCGGCAAGAAGCCTTGGCGTCAGAAGGGCACCGGCCGTGCCCGCCAGGGTTCCATCCGTGCTGCCCAGTGGCGTCACGGTGGCGTTGTCTTCGCCCCCAAGCCCCGTTCCTACGCTAAGCGTATGAACAACAAGGAGGTCAAGCTGGCTATGCGCTCCGCGCTGTCCGCCAAGCTGGCCGATGGCGAGCTCGTGCTCGTCGACGACTACGGCTTCGAGAAGCCTTCCACCAAGGCTGCCGTTGCCATGCTCAAGGCTCTCGGCCTTGAGGGCAAGCGCCTGACCATCATCGTTCGCGATGAGGACGTCAACGCCTACCTGTCGTTCCGCAACATTCCCAAGACGTTCATCATCACCGCCGACGAGGCCAACACCTACGATCTCGTCAACAACAACGCTGTGCTGATGCCCGCCGACATCGCCGCTCACTTCGGGGAGGTGCTTGCATAAATGACCGCCCACGAGATCATCATCCGTCCGATCGTGTCCGAGCGTTCCTTCTCCGGCATGGAGCAGAACAAGTACACGTTCGAGGTCGCCAAGGATGCTAACAAGTATCAGATCAAGGACGCTGTCGAGGAGATCTTCGGCGTCAAGGTCGTTCGCGTGAACACCCTGACGGTCAAGCCCAAGACCAAGCGCGTGCGCTATGTCGCCGGCAAGACCCGTTCTTGGAAGAAGGCCATCGTCACGCTGGCCGAGGGCGACACCATCGAGGTCTTTGGCAACCAGGCCTAAGACTCGCTGCTGTTGAGTGAGCTCATGCCTCCCAAATAGGGGAGGCGAGAGCTCAAGGTTTTGGGCGTATAAAATGGACACGCCCGGAACCGTGTATACGTCCGGTGTCATCGCACCCGAGGCAGAACCTCGAATCCCTGTCTGCGATGGCTAACGGATTCCTATTGAAAGGGATTGTAATGGCTGTAAAGCACCTTAAGCCGACCTCCGCTGGTAGGCGTTGGCAGACGATCTCCGATTTCTCCGAGATCACCTGCACCAAGCCCGAGAAGTCTCTTCTCGAGCCCCTGCCCAAGAAGGCCGGTCGTAACAACAACGGCCGCATCACCACCCGCCACCAGGGCGGCGGCGTGAAGCGTCGTTACCGCGTGATCGACTTCAAGCGCAACAAGGACGGCGTGCCCGCCAAGGTTGCCACGATCGAGTACGATCCGAACCGTTCCGCTCGCATCGCTCTGCTGCACTACGCTGACGGTGAGAAGCGCTACATCCTCGCCCCTAAGGGCCTCGAGGTCGGTCAGACCGTCATGTCCGGTTCTGACGCCGACATCAAGCCGGGCAACGCTCTGCCCCTCGCCGACATCCCCGTCGGTACGCTCATCCACGCCGTCGAGTTCCAGCCGGGCAAGGGCGCCGCTATCGCCCGTTCCGCCGGTAACTCCTGCCAGCTGATGGGTAAGGAGGGCAAGTACGCTATCGTCCGTATGCCTTCCTCCGAGATGCGTCGCATCCTCGTTACCTGCCGCGCCACCGTCGGTGAGGTCGGCAACGCCGATCACGCCAACATCGTCATCGGCAAGGCCGGCCGTAAGCGTCACTTGAACGTGCGCCCGACCGTCCGCGGTACCGTCATGAACCCTGTCGACCACCCGCACGGCGGTGGCGAGGGCAAGAACCACACTTCTGGTCGTCCCTCTGTTACCCCCTGGGGTAAGCCGACGAAGGGCCTTCGTACGCGCAAGAAGAAGAAGGTCTCGAACCAGCACATCATTCGTCGCCGTAAGAAGTAATTTCGGATACCGAGTTTTAGGAGAAAGCACTTATGAGCAGAAGTCTCAAAAAGGGCCCGTTCGTGGAGACTCGCCTTCTCTCGCGTATCACCGCGATGAACGAGGCTGGCAAGAAGGACGTCGTGAAGACCTGGTCCCGCGCGTCCACCATCTTCCCCGAGATGGTTGGTCACACCATCGCCGTCCACGACGGCCGCAAGCATGTGCCCGTGTATGTTACCGAGTCCATGGTTGGTCACAAGCTCGGCGAGTTCGCGCCGACTCGTACGTTCCGTGGCCACAAGGCCAAATAGGGGGTTAACCGTAAATGGCAACTAAGTCTATTGAAACTGAGGCCACCGAGGTTCGCGCCGTCGCTAAGTACGTGCGTGTTTCCCCCAGCAAGGCCCGCCTGGTGGTCGATCTGATCCGCCGCAAGCCTGTCGCTCAGGCCTTCGACATCCTCCACTTCTGCGACCGCGCCGTCGCCGTGGATGTCGAGAAGGTTCTCCGTTCCGCCGTTGCGAACGCCGAGAACAACAACGGTCTGCGTGCCGACAACCTGGTTGTCGCCGCTGCCTATGTTGACGAGGGTCCGACGCTTAAGCGCATCCGTCCCCGCGCCAAGGGTTCCGCTTCTCGCATTCTGAAGCGTACTTCCCACATCACCGTCGTCGTTGCTCCTCGAAAGGAGGCGTAAAGCTGTATGGGTCAGAAAGTCTACCCCACCGGCTTCCGTCTTGGCATCACCGAGAACTGGCGTTCCCGCTGGTTCGCAGAGAAGGATTACGCTAAGACCCTCGGTAACGATCTCGAGATCCGCAAGTACCTCGAGAAGCGTCTTTCCCGCGCAGCTGTCTCCCGCGTCGAGATCGAGCGCGCTGGCGACAAGGTGAAGGTCATCATCCTCACCGCTCGCCCCGGCGTTGTCATCGGTAAGAAGGGTGCCGAGATCGATACCCTCCGCACCGAGCTCGAGAAGGTCGCTGGTGTCTCCAAGGGCCAGCTCTCCGTCGACGTTGTCGAGATCAAGCGCCCCGAGCTCGACGCTAACCTCGTTGCTCAGTCTATCGCCGAGCAGCTCGAGGGCCGCGTTGCCTTCCGTCGCGCTATGCGCAAGGCTGTCCAGTCCGCCCGCAAGGCCGGCGCTAAGGGCATCCGTATCCAGTGCTCCGGTCGTCTCGGCGGTGCCGAGATGGGCCGTCGTGAGTGGTACCGCGAGGGTCGCGTGCCTCTGCACACCCTCCGTGCCAAGATCGATTACGGCACGGCTGTCGCCAGCACCACCATGGGCGCTTGCGGCGTGAAGGTCTGGATCTACCTGGGCGAGAAGCTCCCGGGCCAGCCCGTTCCTAACCCTGCACTCGAGGGCTCTTCCCGTCCTCGTCGTCGTAACTCCGAGAGGAGGGGTCAGTAGTGCTTGCCCCTAAGCGTATTCTTCACCGCAAGGTGCAGCGTGGCTCCATGAAGGGCCAGGCCAAGGGTAATACCGAGCTGCATTTCGGCGAGTTTGGTATCCAGGCTCTCGAGGCCCATTGGATCACCAACCGTCAGATCGAGGCCGCTCGTATTGCCATGACCCGCTACATGAAGCGTGGCGGTCGTGTCTACATCACGATCTTCCCCGATAAGCCCATCACCAAGAAGCCTGCCGAGACTCGCATGGGTTCTGGTAAGGGTAACCCCGAGGAGTGGGTGGCCGTCGTCAAGCCCGGCCGCATCATGTTCGAGGTCAAGGGCGTGCCCGAGGAGGTCGCTCGCGAGGCTCTGCGTCTTGCACAGCACAAGCTTCCCATCAAGACCAAGATTGTTGCTGCCAAGAACGCCGAGCAGCGCATCGAGAAGGAGATGGCTGAGGAGGCCGCTCTCGAGGCCAAGTGGGCTGCTGAGGACGCCGCCGCCGCCAAGGAGGAGAACTAATGAAGCCCGCAGAGATTCGTGAGCTCTCGGACGCTCAGCTCGTTGAGAAGCTGAAGGAAATGCGCGCCGAGCTCTTTAACCTTCGTTTCCAGATGGCCACCAGCCAGCTGGACAACACCGCTCGCGTCAACACCGTGAAGAAGGACATCGCTCGCGTCCTCACGGAGCAGCGCGCCCGCGAGATCGCAGCGGAGAAGTCCGCTGTCGCCGAGTAGGACCTAAGGAGAGAACATGACTGATTCGCGTAACTCGCGTAAGGTCCGTACGGGTGTCGTTACCTCCGTCTCCGGTGCCAAGACCATTGTCGTCACCATCACCGAGCGCAAGCGTCACCCCAAGTACGGCAAGATGATGACCAGCTCCAAGAAGCTGCACGCTCACGACGAGGAGTGCACGGCTGGCGTGGGCGACACCGTCCGCGTTATGGAGACCCGTCCTATGTCCAAGATGAAGCGTTGGCGCCTCATCGAGGTCGTCGAGCGCGCTAAATAAGCAGTCGCTCTTACGACTTGTACGTTTCCGAAGATGTGCGTATGCCTGGCTTGCATACCACGGGCCGTATAAAGGCTGCGCACCTCTCTTCGGTTCTTAGTTCGGAGGAACATCTACCATGATTCAGATGCAAACCATGCTGAACGTCGCCGACAACTCCGGCGCTCGCAAGATTCGCTGCATCAAGGTGCTTGGCGGTTCCAAGCGTCGTTATGCAGGCATCGGCGATGTGTTCATCGGTGCTGTCCAGGAGGCTACCCCTGGCGCCAACGTCAAGAAGAAGGACGTTGTCCGTTGCGTCGTCGTTCGCACCGTTAAGGAGATCCGCCGCAAGGATGGCTCCTACATTCGCTTTGATGAGAACGCCTGCGTTGTCATCAACAACGATGGTTCGCCCGTCGGCACCCGTATCTTCGGGCCCGTCGCTCGCGAGCTTCGTGACAAGAAGTACATGAAGATCGTCTCGCTCGCTCCCGAGACCCTGTAGTTAGGGGAGATATATGTATATCAAGAAGGGCGATAAGGTCCAGGTTCTCTCTGGTAAGGATCGCGGCAAGCAGGGCGTTGTCCTGCGTGCTCTCCCCGCCGAGAACAAGGTCGTTGTCGAGGGCGTTTCGGTCGTCAAGAAGGCCGTCAAGCCCAACGCTGCCAACCAGCAGGGCGGCATCGTTTCGCAGGAGGCTCCCATCGACGCCTCCAACGTCAATCTCGTTTGCCCCGAGTGCCGTAAGGTTACCCGCGTCGGTCACGAGAAGGACGGCAAGAACAAGCTGCGCGTCTGCAAGAAGTGCGGCCACAAGTTCTAAGCTGCCCGCAACATCAAGTTGCTAGCAAAGGCCCGGATGCCACGGCACCCGGGCCTTTTTTGATCCCTACTCATTAGGTACTCATTGGGGACAGGCTTAAATGAGTGGCCGTTGTTTGGCAGTCATTGGGGACAGACTTAAATGAGTGGTTGCGCGCGCGAAAGGCTGGCGTGACAGTCGGTCAGCTTGTGCGTTGTTGCGGACTCGGTGAGGCAACGGTTAAAAGGGCAACTGCTGGCTGGCGCGACGCCTCAAATGATCCGTTTTCCTCCGTCCCTAACGGATCATCACAGCTTTCCGAATAAAAGGTGATCCGTTTTCCTCCGTCCCCAAGGGATCAGGTGATGCGCATTCGTGCGTAGTTGCGTGCGTAGGATTGCGTAACTATGCTTGTATATGCGCCGTCTGCTGCTAGATTTTGACTATTTAGCGGTAATACACGCAGAACCACGCACATACACGCGTATTTGTGAGAATATAGAAACGGCAGAAATGCAAGTCGATCCCTGATTCAGGAGGCACATATGGCAGATTCCAAGCAGGCTCCGCTTGACGCTGCGGCAGCCGCAAAGGCAGCGTTCGCTTCGGTCCAGGACAAGCCGTTCCCCGATGATATCTTTACGGCTCCCGAGCTTCGTTGGGCCGTGATCGGGTGCGGCGTTATCGCAAACCAGATGGCCCAATCTCTCTCCCTTGCCGGCCGCAAGCTTGCGGGCGTCGCCAACCGCACACTGTCCAAGGCTCAAGCTTTTGCCGATCAGTATGGCATCGAGAAGGTCTATGACACGGTCGAGGACCTCTATGCCGATCCGAACATCGACGCGATCTATATCACCACGCCGCATAACACGCATATCACCTACCTGCGCGCCGCTCTGACAGCTGGCAAGCACGTGCTCTGCGAGAAGGCCATTACCCTCAACTCTGCCGAGCTCGACGAGGCCCGTGCCATTGCCGACGAGCATAACGTGGTCCTTATGGACGCCACCACGGTGCTACACATGCCTTTGTATCAGGAGCTGCGCCGCCGCATGGATGCCGGTGAGTTTGGCCGCATGAACCTCGCCCAACTCAACTTTGGTAG
This sequence comes from uncultured Collinsella sp., assembly GCA_900541195.1. Classification (GTDB taxonomy): domain Bacteria; phylum Actinomycetota; class Coriobacteriia; order Coriobacteriales; family Coriobacteriaceae; genus Collinsella. The sequence goes on from UQIY01000019.1 coordinate 24,325, forward strand.
CTACAAGGAGTACGGTGATCTGACCAACCGCTTTTACAATCGCAACCTTGCTGGCGGTGCCATGCTCGACATTGGCGTCTATGCCCTGTCCGTCATGCGCCTCTTTATGGCAAGCCAGCCAGCTGAGGTTGTCTCGCTGGGCAACACCTGTGAGACCGGTGTCGACGTTGCGGGCGGCATCGTCTGCCGTAATGCTGAGCAACAGCTGGGTGTTGTGAGCCTTACGCTTCACTCCAAGCAGCCCAAGCGCTCGGTCATCAGCTTTGACAAGTGCTATATCGAGGTCAACGAGTATCCGCGTGCCGATCACGCGACCGTCGTGTGGACTGCGGACGGCCACCGCGAGGAGGTCCACGCGGGCACCGAGGCTTACGCCCTTTGCTATGAGATGGCCGATCTTGAGAAGGCCGTTGCCGGCGACGACTCCAAGCGCGAGCTGCTGGAATATGCTTCTGATGTTATGGAGCTTATGACCAAGCTTCGCGCCGACTGGGGAGTCGTGTACCCCGAGGAGGAGTAAACGATGCTAGCGGAAGATAGGCTCAATGCGATTGTGTCGATGGTGCAGCAGGCTGGCTCGGTTACTGTGCCGGAGCTTGCTGAGGCCTTGGGCGTGACGGCGTCCACCATTCGGCGCGACCTGCAGACGCTCGATCGCGCACACCGCATCGCCAAGGTCCACGGCGGAGCGACGAGTCTTGAGCGCGCGCACGTGACGCGCGACCTAACGCTCAACGAGCGCAGCGACCTCCATAACGACGACAAGGAGCGTATCTGCGCCCGTGCGGCGGCGCTTGTGGAGCCCGAGAGCTTTGTATACATCGACTCGGGCTCAACGACGCTCAGGCTCATCGAGCATCTTCCACACCTTGAAGGCGTCACCTATGTGACTGATTCTGTGCTTCACGCTCAGCGCCTCGCTTTGCGCGGCATGCGTACCGTGGTGCTGGGCGGCGAGCTCAAACCCGAGACCGAGGCGCTCGTTGGTCCCGATGCCTTGGCAACCCTAGACCGCTACAACTTCAATTGTGGCTTTTGGGGTTCTAACGGCATTGCCGCCGAGCAGGGCTTCACAGCACCCGATATCGAGGAGGCGCAAGTAAAGCGTATCTCGATGCGCCATACGGCCAAACGCTTCGTAATCTCGGACGCCAGCAAATTTGGCATGGTGGCGCCCGTCAAGTTCGCGGACTTCCGCGACGCGACAATCATTACCGCAGGCGAGGTGCCTGCCAAGTACCAGACGATGGACAACGTCATCACGGTCTAGCAGCAGGGGACGGGCTAAAACCAAAACCACCACAAAGGTGCCTGTCCCCATTGTGGTGGTTAGTAATAAAAACCAAGTAGTTTCCTCAATAGAAAAGCTGCAACGTCCATCACGGGCGTTGCAGCTTTTGTTGTCTGCCGGTTTGTCTAAGTCTGTAACAACTGGACCGTTAAAAGCGGGCTAGGTGTTACAGATTGAGATACTTCCGAAACGCGCTGTCCCTTTGTCTCAATCTGTAACATCTAGGACTGATTTTGCCGAGTTACTGTTACAGATTGAGATTTTTCCCTTGAGGGGGATTCGAATGTCTCAATTTGTAACAGATAGACCGGAAAATGGATTCTAACTGTTACAGATCGAGATGTTTTGGGACCGCGGCTGAGCCATTGCGGCAAAACCACCACAAAGGTGCCTGTCCCCATTGTGGTGGTTTAGGGCTCCCAGGGGCAGGGGGCTTCGATGTGGATGTGCTCGCCGGTAACGGGATGCGTAAAGGACACGCTGTGGGCATGGAGCATGAGGCCGCAAGGACGCGGCGTGCCGTACAGGTCGTCGCCCACCAGGGGATGACGCTCGCTTGCCAGGTGCACGCGGATTTGGTGTTTGCGGCCGGTGAGCAGCTCGACATCGATATACGAGCGCGTGGGCAGGCCACGACGGCTCTTAAGACGCTTGAGCACCTTCACGCGCGTTTGAGACGGCTTGCCGCTGGCGCCGACGCGCATCTTGCGGCTGTCGTGGCGGTCGCGGGCGATGGGTTTGTCGATGAGCTTTTCGTTCCAGTCGATCTTGCCCTCGGCGAGCGCCAGGTAGTGCTTTTCGAAAGCGTGGTCGATGACCATCTGGTCAAAGGCGGGTTGCGTCTGCTTGTCGAGCGAAAACAGCACCACGCCGGTGGTGTCGCGGTCCAGGCGGTTGAGCGGCTGCATGTCGGTCGCGGCAAAGCCGTCGCCCATCGCCAGCAGCAGGTCGCTGGCGTAGTCGGTGAGCGTGCGCTCGCCGGTGCCGTCGCCGTGGACGATCATGCCGGCGGGCTTGTCGATGGCCATGAGCCAGGCGTCGCAGTAGAGGACTTGAGGTTCTTCGTTCACGTGTAAGCCTTTCGGTTAGCTGATTCCCACAAACATGCAGCCCGAGGTCGCCCCGCGTAGGCGGGCGGCGGGCTTGCGGCCGGTCTGCGCTGCTTCGACGGCACGACGGACGCGGGCGACGGCACGGCCCACCTCATCCGTCTCGAGCAGCGTTCCGTCCACCATGAGGCGACGCACGCCGGCGTCGAGCAGCTGAGGAACCTGCGGCGTGAGGTCGATGGGGTAGGCATCGTACAGGCGAGAGCGGCCGTGGATGTCGGTGCGGACGGGCATGACCTTTCCGTCGATATTCTTGAGCGAGAGCTTGCGGGCACGCAGGCGGCAGTTGGCACAATCGTGGATGCAGCCATTGGCAACCTGCAGAATGCAATGCTCGCTTGTCATGACGCGCGGGCGGCCAAAGACGGTGATGCCCAGAGCAGCGGGCGCGGCGGCGCCGAGCGAGACAATCTCGTCGAGCGTGATCTCGGGCGAGAGCCAAAACGCACCGGCGCCGCGCTCGGCAAGCGCCTCCATGCAGGGCGTGTTGTGCACCGGCAGGCAAGAGCGAATCTCGACCGTGGCGCCAGCCTGCGCGGCCAGGGCAAGCTCGGAGATATTGCCGACGGCGACGGTGGCTCCAGCATTGATCCAGGGATCGACGCGCTCGTGGTCGACGGCGCGGCAGACCTCGTCGAGTACGGGCACGATACCCTGCTCAAATGCATCGGCGGGGGAGAGCCTGGCCGCATCGAGCGCGTCGGTGGTCATGTAGATGCGCGTTGCACCCTCCACGCGCGCTGCCTCGGCGGCTTCGAGCGTGGTGACGGCGGCGCAGATCTGCGGCTCATCGCGGTAATGCTCGGGCGCGGGGCGGGAATCACTGGTTGCAATCGCCGGCAACTCGAGCGTTTTCGCACGCTCCTCGTACGGTGCCAGAATGGCCTCCTCGAGCGCTTTGCAGGCGGCGGCGCGCACCTTGTGCACGGCGGAGAAGCCCATACCGCAGCCGGCGTCGAGCGAAATGTCAAAGCTCGCTGCCTCAAAGGGCGAGGAGCCCATGCGGCCCACATGCTCAACCAGGTCTGTCGCCTCAACGGCGCGGGTCTTGGCAGCCTCGACGGTAAAGCCCGTGGCCGTGGCCGCAAGCGAAGGATCATCGCAGCAGGTGAGTGTGACAGTAAACGGCTCGCCCAGGCGCGCCACGACGGACACATCAACAGCTCGGCGGCGCAGCACATCGCGCTTGAGCGCGGCGCCGGCGGCGTCGATGGCACGCTGGCTGCGAATCACGCGGACGCGGCAGCCCTCGGGCATACTGCGGGGCACGCGACATTCGATAACATCGCCCGCGGCGGCATCATCGGCGGCAATGGTGGTCAGGAACTGGTCAAACTCGTTATCGTGGCGAAGCTCCAGCAGGTCGCCCTTGCCCACGGGTTCAAACAGCTCAATGCGGGCGATGGCGGCACGGCGACGGCGGTCGTCGGGCTTGAGGCCGCGCACATCGCGGTTGGCCGGGCGGCTGCCCAGCACCGTGCCCACGATCTGGCCGCGGTTGTTGGAACGCTCATAGCTCATCATCTCGTCGCCCGAGGTGCCGTCCTGATAGGCGTGCGTAAAGTCGCGGTTGAAGCAGCGCTTGAGCTGGCGCTGGCGGGCGGCTTCCTCGTCCTTGGCAACGGTGGCTCCGGATAGCATGTCGTCAATTTCGTGACGATACACATCAACGATGGAGTACACGTAATCGGGCGCCTTCATGCGGCCCTCGAGCTTGAGCGATGCGGCACCGGCGTCATACAGACGGCGAACAAGCTGCGAAGTGTTGGTGTCGCGCGGGCATAGCGCACGCTCGCGGCCGGCGGGGGAGAGCGCGCGGCCGTTCTCGTCGATCAGCTCGTAAGGCAGGCGACAGGGCTGAGCGCACATGCCGCGGTTGGCCGAGCGGCCCGCCATGGCAAAGCTCGAGAGCAGGCACAGGCCCGAGTAGCAAAAGCAGATGGCACCGTGGCTAAAGACTTCAAGGTCCACATCGGGCGCGGCATCGTGAATGGCGGCAATCTCGTCGATGGAAAGCTCGCGCGAGAGGGTTACGCGGTCGGCGCCCTGCTCGCGGCACCAGATAGTCCCGCGGTCGTCATGGATGTTCGCCTGGGTCGAGATATGTGTCTCGATGCCGGGCATCGTGCGCTTGACTTCAAAGAACAGGCCCCAGTCTTGGATGATGAAGGCGTCGGCGCCCAGCGTGGAGCAGCGATGGATGAGTTGCAGCGCATCGCCCATCTCGGACTGCTTGATGACGATGTTGACCGTGACGTAGACGTGCGACCCGGCCAGGTGTGCAGCACGGCAGGCCTGCTCAAAGGCCTCGTCGGTAAAGTTGGTGGCCTTGCGGCGGGCGTTGAAGCTGCCCATGCCGCAGTAGATGGCGTCTGCCCCGGCAGCGAGTGCGGCGGCAAAGGGCTCCGGGCCTCCGGCGGGGGCCAAGAGCTCGGGTCTGCGGTTGGTGGTTCGACTGGCGGTTGCGGTCATATCCTGCCTTTCAAAATGCTCAGATGCTCAAAAGTATAGTGGTGCTGTTGCGGCGGACGAGCCCTGTGACCCAAGCAGGATAAAGTCTTCAGCAGCCCTTGCAGCAAAAATGATCCGTTCCCCTCCGTCCCCTATGGATCACCTGATCCGATGGGGACGGAGGGGAACGGATCATTTTGAGCTTCACCGTCCGGTCGTGCCGTTCAGCGGCCGACAGGCGCCGTTGGGCGATAAATTATTCTCGCAACGTGATAATAATCTTGCATCGCGCAGAAACCTTGAGTACTATCCAAATCAAGCGCGGTGTTCAGACCGAATTGTGCCTCCCGGTGTGAACGCCGCGCTCACGCTCTCTATCTGATCGTAAGGAGAAAAACATGAGCAAGACCGTCGTGTCTTCCGATAACGCACCTGCAGCCATCGGCCCGTATTCCCCCGGCATCCAGACCGGCAACATGGTGTTCCTGTCCGGCCAGCTGGGCATCGACCCCGCAACCGGCAAGATGCCCGAGGGCGTCGAGGCCCAGGCTAAGCAGTCCCTTGCTAACGTCGAGGCCCTGCTGACCGCTGCCGGCGCCACCTTTGCCGATGTCGTCAAGACCACGGTCTACCTGGCCGACATCGCCGACTTCGCTGCCGTGAACGAGATCTACGCCTCCAAGTTCGAGGCTCCGTTCCCCGCGCGCAGCGCTTTCCAGGTTGCCGCCCTTCCGGCCGGCGGTCTGGTCGAGATTGAGGTCGTCGCCGCTCTCTAAGGCGTTGGCAACAACTAAACATGACATGTAAAAAGACCCTGCAGTACGAGCTGCAGGGTCTTTTGTCACGTGACGGATCGCTTGCGGAGCCACCAAGGGCAGTCTTTTTGGGACGGGGCTATTTTAGCTACCCTCCCTCTGCCCACGATTTCGATGAGCCGCAAGTAAAAGCAATCCTGCATATTGGGGTAGCTAAAATAGCCCCGTCCCAAAAAGACTGCCCGCGCTCCATTTTGCTCGCTAGCCTTCCTTGCGGACTTTTTGCAGGTAGCGGTAGACGCTGGGCTCCGAGATGCCCAGCGCGGTGGCGGCGCAGGCCACGGCACCCTTGAGCATGAACACCCCGTTGCCGTTGAGGTGGCGAATGACGTCCACGCGGTCGCTTTGACCAAGCGATGCTACATCCAGCCCGCGCGCGCTCAGCAACTCGGCAATGCTGCGGTCGATGAGCTCCTGCGTAGACTCCGAAAGGCTTTCGACCTCGATAGACGCGGGCTCTGCCTGTCTAGGCGCCGCGTCGAAGCACGCCATGAGCTGCTGCGCCATGGCGTTGATGGAGCGCACGGTCGAGAGGTCGGTGTTGACGCAGAGCATACCGACAATCTCGTCATTCTCGCGGATAAAGTACGTCGCCGACTCCAACGTCTTGCCACCGGCACCGCGCCCCTCGTAGCCCGTAATAAACGGCAGGTCGCGATACTTGGCGTCGTGCATGATCTTGAGCGCCAGATCGGTGGCGGGACCGCCGACCTTACGGCCGCTTACGATGCCGTTGCGAATATCGACGATGGCGTGGTCGGGATCCGAGAAATCGTGCAGCACGATTTCGCTGTTTTTGCCGAGTATCTGCTCCAGGAAATCGACCATCGGCAAAAAACGACGTACGGTCTCGTTCACGGGCAACTCCTTTGGGTTCTATCGAAGTGTTCATAACAATTTTTTATCATGGTAACACGCTGCTCATCATCTCGTATATCCGCAGGTACATTGCGTAATACAGACGAACGGTAGGAATTTGGCGGTAAACGGTTGACCAAAAGAAAAGTTAGATGTTATTTTGACCAGACACTTTCCTGACCTGCGGAAATGCGTTATCTCAGCTGAAGAATAGTCTGATAACAAAAAATTATTATTGAGAATGAGAATCATCTTTAATACGATAAGCAACGAAGGCACAACCTCAACCCCGCACTGCGTCACAATAGAGCGTTAGATGCGAAAACAACTACTTCGAGGATTGGTGGTCAAATGACCCAGGAGACGGTTACGAACGGCACTGAAGCCCTGTTCACTCGCGAAGGCATGCCGCCCGTTAAGGAAATGATCCCGTGTGCCCTTCAGCACGTACTGGCATCGTTTGCCGGCATCATTACACCGGCGGTCATCATGGCCGGCGTCTACGGCTTTAATAGCCAGCAGAGCACCGACATCATTCAGGTTGCGCTCATTCTTTCGGCAATCGACACGGCCCTTCAGGCCTTCGCTCCCTTCCGTCGCATTGGCGGCGGCCTGCCCATCGTCATGGGCGTTTCGTTCGCGTTCCTGCCGGCCCTTCAGGCCATGGGCGCCTCGGGCTTTAGCTTTGGCGCGCTGCTGGGCGGCGAGATCGTCGGCGGCGCCGTTGCGGTCCTCTTTGGTCTGGCCTACAGCAAGATCAAGTGGCTGTTCCCGCCCGTCGTGACCGGTACGGTCATCTTCTCCATTGGCGTCTCTCTCTATCCCACGGCCGTCAAGTACATGGCCGGCGGTATGGGTACGCCGCTGTGGGGCACCCCGCAGGCCTGGTGCGTTGCTCTTATCACCTTCGCCGTGGTCTTTGCGCTCGCCAACTTTGGCAAGGGCACGCTCAAGCTGGGATCCGTGTTCTTTGGCATGATCGTTGGCATGATCGTCTCCATCCCCTTTGGCATGATCGACTTCTCCAGCGTCGCCACCGCTCAGGTCTTCGCCCTTCCCAAGCTTATGCCCTACGCGCTCGAGTTTGATCCCGAGGTCTGCATTACCCTCGCTGTCGTGTTCCCCATGGTTGCCATCCAGGTTATCGGTGACGTTTCCGCCGCCTGCCTGGGCTCCATCGACCGTATGCCCACCGAGCGCGAGCTCTCCGGCGCTATTGTGTCTCAGGGCCTCACCTCTATGGTCGGCGGCCTGCTGGGCGGTCTTCCCACCAGCGCCCTTGGCCAGAACGTGGGCATCATCTGCTCCAACAAGGTCGTCAACAAGTGGGTCTTTGTGATCATCGCGGCCGTCTTTGCCATCGCCGGCCTGTTCCCGCAGCTCTCTGCCGTCCTTTCCGCCATCCCGCAGCCTGTCATCGGCGGCGCGACCGTCGGCGTCTTTGGCACCATCACCATGAACGGTGTGCGCATGTTCACCCGCGAGGGCCTCACGCAGCGCACCACCACCATCGTCGGCACCTCGGTCGTCTTTGGCCTGGGTATCTGGATGGCCAGCGGTTGCCTTGCCGGCGAGGGCATGCCCACCTGGGTGTCCACCGTCATCGGCTCCAACGCCGTGACCCCCACCGCCATCATGGCCATTGTCCTTAACCTGATCCTTCCGCAGACGCCGGTCGTGGCTCAGCACATCGATGCCGCCAAGGATGCCGCTGTGGATCTGGTCCTGCCCGAGAGCAAGAAGTAACCAATTCGGTGCTATTCGCCGGCGGACGCATCGCCTCGTCCGCCGGCGCCATGCGGCGCCAAGCCGCACTTCAAAGGGCTTGTCCCTTTGGTGAAGCGTTGACGGGAGAGGGCCCGTTTCCGGTGTAGGCCGGCGCTTCGCACTTCCGCCATGTCAGAGGTGTCAAACCCCGCCTCTGATGTTGAAGGGAGCATTTATGCTTCTGGTCGCTAACGGTTCCGTCTTTACCCGCAACGCTCAGACTCCGTTCATTCCCAACGGTGCGGTCGCCATTGACGGAGATACGATCGTCGAAGTGGGCCCCGAGCGCGAGCTCAAGGCCAAGTACCCGGATGCCGAGTACGTCGACGCCCAGGGCAACCTCATCATGCCCGGACTTATCAACTGCCACACCCACATCTACTCGGGTCTGGCCCGCGGCCTTGCCATTAAGGGCTGCAACCCCACCAACTTCCTGGAGAATCTTGAGCAGCAGTGGTGGAAGATCGACGACAACCTGACGCTCGACGGCACCAAGGCCAGCGCCTATGCCACGATTCTGGATTCCATCCGCGACGGCGTCACCACGATCTTCGATCACCATGCGAGCTTCTGCGAGATTCCGGGCAGCCTCTTTACCATTAAGGACGCCGCTCAGGAGCTGGGCATGCGTTCGTGCCTGTGCTACGAGGTTTCCGACCGCCGTGGTCAGGAAAAGTGCGACCAGGCTATTGCCGAGAACGCCGAGTTTGCCCAGTGGGCCGCCAAGGAGCGTCGCGATAACGATAACCACATGATCGCCGCCATGTTTGGCGGACATGCCACCTTTACGCTGTCGGACGAGACCATGGACAAGATGGCCGAGGCCAACAACGGCCTGACCGGCTTCCACATCCACGTGTGCGAGGGCATGAACGATGTGTGGGACTCCCGCCTCAACCGCGGCGGCATCAGCCCCGTCGAGCGCCTGCTGCAGCACAACCTGCTCGGTCCCGACACCATGCTCGGCCACTGCATCCATGTGACGCCCGCCGAGATGGATATCGTCAAGGAGTCCGGCACCTGGCTGGTCAACAACCCCGAATCCAATATGGGAAACGCCGTGGGCTGCGCCCCCGTGCTCGAGTTCTTCCGCCGCGGCATCCCCGTGTGCATGGGCACCGACGCCTACACCCACGATATGCTCGAGAGCCTCAAGGTTTTCCTGATCATTCAGCGCCACAACGCCGCTATGCCCAACGTGGGCTGGTGCGAGGCCATGACGATGCTGTTCGAGAACAACGCCAAGATGGCGAGCAAGTACTTCGATCGCAAGCTCGGTGTGCTTGAGCCCGGCGCTGCCGCCGACGTCATCGTAATGGACTACAAGCCCTTTACGCCGCTGAGCGAGGAGAACATCGACGGCCACATGCTCTTTGGCATGATGGGCAAAAACTGCCGCACCACCATCATCAACGGCCGCGTCCTGTACAAGGATCGTGAGTTTGTCGGTATCGATGAGGACAAGATCAACGCGTGGACCATGGCTGAGTCCAAGAAGCTCTGGAGCACGCTCAACGATCGCGCCTACTAATTCACAAGTAGATTCGCGCGCGTCGGATGTTTCGCCGCATCCGACGCGCGTATAGGCGACCTCCGCGGGGTCGCCGGCGCTGTGCTAGCGCTACACCGTATTTGCGCCCGCCGCGCGGTCTCGCCGGGCGTTACAGAGAGGAGCTCACTATGAGCGACATCATGAGGCCGATCCCGTTTTCGCAGCTGATGAACTGGATCATCGAGGAGCACAAGACTCAGGGCGCCGTCTTTGGCGTGCGCAAGATGGTCACGACCAACCAGGAGGGCGCGCTTCCCATTTTTGACGAGCGCATCGAGACTCCGTTTGGCCCGGCCGCCGGCCCCAACACGCAGCTTGCCCAGAACATCGTGGCATCCTACGTGGCCGGTTCCCGCTTCTTTGAGCTCAAGACCGTTCAGGTTATGGACGGCGAGGAGCTCTCCAAGTGTGTGAACAAGCCCTGCATCGTGGCGCAGGACGAGTGCTACAACTGCGAGTGGTCGACCGAGCTCGAGGTTCCGCAGGCTTTTGCCGAGTACGTGAAGGCATGGTTCGCCTGCCACCTGATCGCTCGTGAGTACGGCCTGGGCAGCCCGGACGGCTTTGTCTTCAACATGTCCGTGGGCTATGACCTGGAGGGCATCAAGAGCCCCAAGGTCGACGCCTACATCGAGGGCATGAAGGACGCCAGCGGCTCCGAGGTTTGGAACGAGTGCCGCACGTGGGCGCTCGCTAACCTGGACAAGTTTGAGCATGTCGATGCCGCGTTTGTCGAGTCCATCCCGGCACGCGTTTCCAACTCCATCACCGAGTCCACCCTGCACGGCTGCCCGCCGGCGGAGATCGAGCGCATCGCGACCTATCTGATCACCGAGAAGGGCCTCAACACCTACATCAAGTGCAACCCCACGCTGCTGGGCTATGAGTTTGCCCGCCAGCGTCTGAACGAGCTGGGCTTTGACTACATCGTCTTCGATGACACGCACTTCCGCGAGGACCTGCAGTGGGCCGATGCCGTGCCTATGTTCGAGCGCCTGATTGTCCTGTGCGCCGAGCGCGGTCTGGAGTTTGGCGTCAAGCTCACCAACACCTTCCCCGTCGACGTGACGAGAAACGAGCTGCCTTCCACCGAGATGTACATGTCTGGCCGTTCGCTGTTCTCGCTGACCATCGAGGCTGCCCGCCGCATTACCGAGCAGTTTGACGGTAAGCTGCGCATCAGTTACTCCGGTGGCGCCACGGTCTACAACATTCGCGCCCTGTATGATGCCAGCATTTGGCCCGTCACCCTGGCGACCGACGTGCTCAAGCCCGGTGGCTACGAGCGCTTTAGCCAGATGGCCGGCGAGTTTGCCGATCTGGCCGGCAAGCCGTTCGCGGGCGTCTCTCTCGACGCCGTGACCGCGATCCAGACCGACTCGCTCACCAACCCGCTCTACAAGAAGCCGCTGCGCCCGCTGCCCGACCGCAAGGTCGCCGGCAAGAGCCCACTTTCCGACTGCTTTACGACGCCGTGCCGTACGAGCTGCCCCATCCAGCAGGACATTCCCGCCTACCTGGCGGCTGTTGACGAGGGCCGCTACGAGGACGCGCTCAACATCATCATCGAGCGCAACGCCCTGCCGTTCATTACCGGCACCATCTGCCCGCATCCCTGCGGCCGTGCCTGCGAGCGCGCGTTCTACGAGCCCGAGGGCGCCCAGATCCGCGCCAGCAAGCTCAAGGCCGCCCGCGAGGCCATGACCGCCGTGCTGCCCAAGCTGCGCGCCCAGGCCATCGCCAACGACGGCGAGCGCAACGTTGCCGTTATCGGCGGCGGCCCTGCCGGTCTGGCGACGGCGTTCTTCCTGACGCGCGCCGGCGTGCCCGTTACCATTTTTGAGGCCCGCGATTCGCTCGGCGGCGTGGTCCGTCACGTGATCCCCGAGTTCCGTATCGCCAGCGACGATATCTCCCACGACGCCGAGCTCTGCCTGGCCTTTGGCGCCAAGGTGCAGCTCAATGCTCGCGTGGAGTCCATCGACGAGCTCAAGGCTCAGGGCTTTACCGACGTGGTCGTGGCCACCGGTGCCTGGATGCCCGGCTCTGCGGGCCTGGGAGAGGGCGCCGAGCTCGACGTGCTGGAGTTCCTCGAGGCCGCCAAGAGGGGCGAGAAGCTCGAGCTGGGCGAGGACGTCGTAGTCATTGGCGCCGGCAACACCGCCATGGACGCGGCCCGCGTGGCTAAGCGCCTGGCTGGTGTGAAGAACGTGCGCCTGGTGTATCGCCGCACCAAGAAGCAGATGCCCGCCGACGAGGAAGAGCTCGATCTTGCTCTTGCCGACGGCGTTGAGTTCTGCGAGCTGCTGGCGCCCAAGGCACTCAACGGCGCCGTGCTGACCTGCGACGTTATGGAGCTTGGCGAGCCGGATGCAAGCGGCCGTCGCAGCCCCGTCGCCACGGGCGAGACCGTGGAGCTTCCCGCCACCACGGTGATCTGCGCCGTGGGCGAGGGCATCGATGCCAGCCTGTACGATGCCGCGGGCGTCGAGCACGACCGTCGCGGTCGCCTTGCCGCCACTTCCACTGGCGTCGAGGGCGTCTGGGCTGCGGGCGACTGCCGTCGCGGTCCTGCCACCGTGGTTGAGGCTATTGCCGACGCCGCCGAGGTCGCCCGTGCTATCGCCGGCGTGGACTTTAACAAGTACGCCGACTGCAACGAGCAGGCCGGTCGCGAGGACACCTGCTACGAGCGTAAGGGGTCGCTGTGCCGTGACAAGCGCAACTGCACCAAGACTCGCTGCCTGGGCTGCGGCTCGGTGTGCGAGGTCTGCTGTGACGTGTGCCCCAACCGCGCCAACGTGGCCATTAAGGTGCCGGGTCTGGCCAAGCATCAGGTCGTCCACGTCGATGGCATGTGCAACGAGTGCGGCAACTGCGCCGTGTTCTGCCCCTACCAGGAGGGTCGTCCCTATAAGGACAAGCTCACCCTGTTCTGGAGCGAGAAGGACATGGAGAACTCCGAGAACGAGGGCTTCCTGGCCGTGGACGATGATCACTTTAAGGTCCGCGTCGCCGGCACGGTCCGCACCGTCTCGGTCGATGCCGTCAACACCGGTCTTCCCGAGGCCGTCCGCCTGACCATCAGGGCTGTGCGCGACAACTATTCGTACCTTCTTAAGAAATAGGCGAGTCTCTTATGGCCAAATCCATTCAACATAACGTGGCCTACGTTGCCTGCGGAAGCGGCTGTGCTTCCGCAGGCGGCGACGCCCGCTGCAGCGAAGGCTGCATTGGCTGTGGTGCCTGTGTCACGGCCTGCCCCCACGGTGCCATCGCACTGGTCGACGGCGTCGCCCGCGTGGACCGCTCCAAGTGCACGGGCTGTGGCCTGTGCGGCATGGCGTGCCCGCAGCGCGTGATTGCCTTCGTTCCCGGCTACCAGAACATCCTGGTGCGCTGCAACAACACTGATAAGGGCGCCATTGCGCGCAAGATCTGCGACACCAGCTGCATCGGTTGCGGCATGTGCGCCAAAAAGTGCCCTGCCGGCGCTATCCGCATCGAGGACAACTGCGCCCATATCGACGGCGCGGACTGCCTGTCGTGCGGCATGTGCGCCGTCGTCTGCCCGCATGGCGCCATCCACGATCGCACCGGCATCGCCGCCGGCGTGTAGAGGGGAATCACCATGGCACAGGAATTCAATTTTACCGTTAACGGCGTCGAGCGCACGACGACCCAAAATAAACCGCTGCTGCGCTACCTGCGCGACGACCTGCACATTCACTCCGCCAAGGACGGCTGCTCCGAGGGCGCCTGCGGTACCTGCACCGTCCATGTGGACGGTGCGGCCGTCAAGGCGTGCGTACTGACCACCGCGCTTGCCGCCGGCCGCGACATCGTGACCGTCGAGGGCCTGCCCGAGGACGTGCGTGAGGCCTTCGTGTACGCCTTTGGCGCCGTGGGCGCCGTGCAGTGCGGCTTTTGCATCCCCGGCATGGTCATGGCGGGTGCAGCGCTCATCGCCGAGGACCCCGAGCCCACGAGACCGGAGCCTATCTCGTATGCCGTCTTCTGCTTGAAAAAA
>UQIY01000020.1 GCA_900541195.1 uncultured Collinsella sp.
GCCTACAACGATGCGGCGCGTCACGCGGCGCCAGCTGCCGTGTGCGAGCAGCGTGCGACGGCGCACGTCGGGCTCGACAAAATGGGCTCCAGAGGTTTTGTCATTGCGCTTGGGGGTCGTGAACAAGGCGGCCATGGTTACTCCCATCCTCATAGGGCCTATGCGATTACGCCCAGCATATCTGCAGGATGTAGCCGGCGGTAGTGCCGTTTTGAGGGCAAAATGTCCAAAACTCGGGAAGCAATACATCGCGCGTCCGTGCGTTGCCTGGCTTTAAAAGAAAAGCGCGGAGCCGCTCGATGCGACTCCGCGCTTTGGTGTTCTGCTTTGGCAGCTTTGCCGCTACGCTACAAAGAAGTAGACGAGGAAGGCGAGGGCTGCGATCCACATGAGCGGCTTGATCTTGGAGGCCTCGCCCTTAAAGAGCGCGACGATCACGTAGGCGATAAAGCCCAGGCCAATGCCGGCAGAGATGGAGTAGGTGAAGGGCACGCCGGCGACAATCATGAACGCCGGGAAACCCTGCGACACGTCGGACCAGTCGATCTCGGAGGCCTCGCTCATCATGAGGTAGCCGACGTAGACCAGAGCACCGCAGGTGGCGGCGCTGGAAACGATGGTGACGATGGGGGAGAAGAACGCGGCGAGAATGAACAACACGCCGGTGGTGACGGAGGTGAGGCCCGTGCGGCCACCGTCGGCAGCGCCAGAGGTGGACTCGACGAAGGTGGTGATGGAGGAGACGCCCATGAAACCGCCCACAGCAGCGGCGGCGGAGTCGACGATCAGGATCTCCTTGATATTCTCGACGTTGCCGTCGTCGGTGAGGAACTCGCCCTGCTTGGCCACGGCCATCGCGGTGCCCATGGTGTCGAAGAAGTCGCTCATGAGCAGCGAGAACGAGATGACGAGGAGCGCGGGGTCGGTAAGGACCTTGACGATGGCAGGCACGCCGCCGGCGTCGGCGATGGGGCCACCGATGCTCGAGAAGTCGAGCGGGGCGATGATACCGGTCGGAGCCTGGGTCACACCTAGGGGGATACCGGCGATGACGGCGACGACGATGCCGATGAGCAGCGAGCCGGGGACGTTGCGGCAGGCGAGGGCGACTGTCACCAGGATGGAGATGATGCCGACGATGAAGGTGGGGGAGGTGATGTCGCCCAGACCGACGAGTGTACCGGCGCCAGCGGTGATAATGCCGGCATCGCACAGGCCAATCATGGCGATGAACAGGCCCAGACCCACCGAGATGGCGTGACGCAGGACAACCGGGATGGCGTCCATGATGGCCTCGCGCAGGCCACAAAGCACGAGCAGCAAGATGACGACGCCCTCAAGGAAGATGACGCTCATGGCCACGTGCCAGTCACCGCCGCAGACGGTGGTGGTGATTCCAGCGATCATCGCGTTGACGCCTAAGCCCGACGCGCAGGCGAGCGGGCGGTTGGCGAAGATGCCCATGCAGATGGTCATGATGCCGGCGCCCAGGCAGGTGGCGCAGGCGAGCGCCCCCGCATCGATGCCGGCGCCCGAGAGCACCGCGGGGTTGACGGCAATGATGTAGGCCATTGCCAGGAACGTTGTCAGTCCAGCGCGAAGTTCGGTCCCGATTGTGGACTTACGCTCGCTGACGTGAAATAGTTCGTCCATGCATACCCTTTCCTTGTTCGGCCCCGAGTTTAGGCCAATTGACACGAACTCACTTACTATATCGCCTTTACAACCTTGCTGTTCCTCACATGTTGATGTTCGGCGCTTTGTAGCGGACGGGCGGTATTTTCCGTATGAAAATGTGTGGGTACCGTATACTTAAGCGGTTACAACGACCCCTATGGAGGAACGTATGATTAAAGAGCTTTGCCACGACGAGGCTATCCTGTCCCAGCGTTGCGAGGTTGCGACCGTCGAGGACGAGTCGGTCGCACAGGACCTGATCGATACCATCAAGTCGCTCGACGATGCCGGCTGCCTTGCCGCTAACCAGATTGGCGTTACCAAGAAGGTTTGCGTCTATCTGGACGACGCCGGCGAGCCCCACGTGCTCTACAACCCCCGTTTGGTGTTTGGCCTGGGCGCCAGCAAGATGGAGGAGAGCTGCCTGACGCACGAGGAGGTCACCAAGTCCACGCGCTATATCAAGTGCAAGGTTGCCTTTGACCAGATTGTCGACGGCAAGATGAAGGAGTGCCGCCGTGACTACGCGGGCTTTGAGGCACAGATGATCCAGCATATGATCGACCACTGTCTAGGAAAGTTGGTCTAAGGGGATCAAAGCACCGCACCTTGCCGCTCAATCGTCGCTTGCGTACCGGTTAGTACGCGGCGCTCCTCTTTCGTGGCAATCTGCGGCACTTTGACCCCTTAGACGACCTGCGGGGTTAACTTGGTTGAGTTTATCCAGCTTGAATAGTCCGGGCATGACATTGTTGTCATGTCCGGGCTTTTGTGTTTAGCGCCTTTTTGTTTGGAGACAATGAACTTAGCAAGAACGTAAAGCTAGGAGGCGCCATGTGTACGAGTATCCGATTTACCGATAATTCTGGTCACATGTATCTGGGCCGCAACCTCGACTGGAGCTTTGACTACGGCCAACAGGTTCGCGTGATGCCGCGCGGGTTTCACATCCCGTATTCGTTTATCGACGACGCGACGGCGGTACACGCGGTGATCGGTATGTGCATCGATTACAAGAACTACCCTATGTTCTTCGATTGCGGCAACGATGCGGGCCTCGCCGTGGCGGGTCTCAATTTCCCAGGTTATGCCGAGTATGCCGAGGGGCCGGTTGATGGAAAGACCAATATCGCGGCCTATGAGTTTCCCCTGTGGGTGGCAGCGACGTTCTCGACGGTCGATGAGGTCGAGGCCGCGCTGCGCGACACGGTGATTGTCGCCAAATCTGCCGGAGAGGGGCTGGGCGTGTCGCTGCTCCATTGGATTATCGGCGACAGCCAGCGCAGCATCGTGGTCGAGATGATGGCTGACGGCCTGCATGTATACGACGATCCGGTCGACACCCTTGCCAACCAGCCGACCTTCCCGTGGCACATGGAAAACCTGCGCACCTATATCACTGCCACAAGCGATTTTCCGCAGACGGCGACATGGCGTGGCGCCGAGCTCAAGCCCTATGGCGCGGGTGCCGGCATGCGCGGTATTCCGGGTGACTGCTATTCACCGAGCCGTTTTGTAAAGGCGGCGTACCTCAATGCCAATTACCCGCAAAAGGAGAGCGAGACCGAAAACGTCGTCCGTATGTTCCGCTCGCTCGAAGGCGTGGTAATGATTGAGGGGGCGTCCAGGATGGGCGATGGCAAGTTCGAGAAGACTATCTACACCGGATGCTTTAGCGCGCGCACGGGCAATTATTACTACGCGATGTATAAGGATCCGTCGATTCGCTACGTGAGCCTGACAGATGCCGAGGGCGCGAGTCCCGATAGGCTCGTGGTTCCCGAGCCGCGTCGTTCGTAGCCGATAGCTTTACTGCAATGCAAAGCGGCCCTGCATCTCTCGCGAGGTGCAGGGCCGCTGTCGTTGATTTGTGACGTCGCTAGAAGTTGACGTCGTTGAGTTGTTCGCTCTCGAGGCCGTCGAGCTGTTGCTGTTCGGGCGTATCGGCGACGCTCTCGAGCAGCTCGGTGGGATCGACGTTCATGTCCCTACCGGCCTCGTTGCCGTTGACCAAGTCGTCCGAGAAGATATCGACTTCCATTTCCTCGGCTTCCTCGATCTGAACTTCGAGCGGCACTTGGGTGCGTACGAGTTTGACTGCCGGACGCATGCGGGCAAAGAGGGGCACGTACTCGATGATGATGGCCGAGTTCTCTAGACCGTACCAGCGTGCCGGGCTTCCGCAGGCGCGGCGGACGGCGTACTTGATGGCCATCACGCGGTGGTCGTTGCGGTTGATGTCCGTTTCGGGGGCGAGCATCTTGCGCAGCATGCAAAAACGGAAGTCGCCCACGTTGCCGCGTGTCTCGTAGATGGAGTAGGTGTGATGCTGCGGCGGCAGCTCACCCGATGCCATCAGGTCGCCAACGATCTGGCGCAGGTAGGCATTGATGCGCTGGTTGACCTTAAAGCCCAGGTCCAGGCGCACGCGGAACAGGAAGTCCGTGCCAAAGGTCTCGACGGAATACTCGTGCGTATAGGGCTCATCGGTAACGTACACGTTGATGAACCAGTATGCCTTGGCGCGCTTGGGATGCTTATCCAAGATGGAATAGAGCACATCGCGGTCGAGCGTGAGCGGGTCGGGGCTGTTGGTGAGGAACACCAGGTTGTCGGCAAGCACGGGATAGGTCTCGTCGTTGCGCAGGCGGTCGAGCTGGTCAATGTACTTGGAGACGGGCAGCAGGATGGTCTGCGTGCGCTCGATGGCGGTGCCGCGGCGCCACACGTACATAAGGCCAAACAGCAGCGCGGCCAAGAAGATCATGACATAGCCGCCGTCAAAGAACATGGTGAGGCACGAGGCAAAGAAGCACAGCTCAATGGCGCCAAAGAGCAGTGCGAAGACGCAGGCACCCAGTTTGTGCTTGAGGATGCCGGCGATGTAGCTCGTCAAAAGCGTCGTGGTCATGAGCATGGTCACGGTGATGGCGAGGCCGTAGGCGCTCTCCATGCGCTCGGAGTTCTGGAACAGCAGCACGATGAAGATACAGCCGACCCACATGATGTTGTTGACGAGTGGAATATAAAGCTGGCCCTTGGTGTCGCTGGGGTAGTGGATGCGCAGGTGCGGCATAAGGTTGAGGCGCGTTGCCTCCGAAACCAACGAGAACGAGCCGGTAATGAGCGCCTGCGAGGCGATGATGGCCGCCACGGCCGAAAGCACGATGGCAAAGGGACGCAGGGGCTCGGGAAGCATCATATAAAACGGGTTGACGATATCCATCGCGAGCATCTGGGGGTTGGAGTTATTGGCGAGCAGCCAAGCTCCCTGACCCAGATAGTTGAGGATAAGGGCCGCCTTAACAAACGGCCAGGATGCATAGATGTTGGCCTTGCCAACGTGGCCCATGTCCGAGTAGAGGGCCTCGGCGCCGGTCGTCGACAGGAAGACAAAGCCGAGCACCATGATGCCCGAGTGGTTGATGGGCGAGAACAGGAACATGATGCCGCGGATGGGGTTGAGCGCGCGCAGGATGGATAGGTTGCCGAGCATGTTGAACAGGCCGGCGCCTGCCAGGAACAGGAACCACAGCGTCATGAGCGGGCCGAACAGCTTACCGATCGACGAGGTACCGGCGCGCTGCATGGCAAATAGGCCGCAGATAATGATGATGGTGATGATGATGACGTTGGTCTGCCCGTCGCCCAAAAGCGCGTGGCCCCACTCGATAGTGCGCAAGCCCTCGATGGCCGTGGTAACCGTGACGGCGGGGGTGAGGATGCCGTCGGCGAGCAGCGCCGCGCCGCCAATCATGGCGGGGAGAATCAGCCATGGCGCCACCTTGCGCACGAGACTGAACAGGGCGAAGATGCCGCCTTCGTTGTGGTTGTCGGCCTTCATGGCGATTACCACGTACTTGACCGTGGTCACGAGCGTCATGGTCCAGATGACGAGCGAAAGCGCGCCCAGGATCATGTCCTCGCTGACGGTACCGATGCCGCCGTTGTTGGCGACGATTGATTTCATGGTGTACATGGGGCTCGTGCCGATGTCGCCATAGACGACGCCGAGCGTTACGAGCAGCATGCCAGCGGAGAGGGGGATGGCTCCGTGCCCGCCTTGCCCGCGCTGGTCTTGGAGGTTTGCCTCCAGTTTATTGTGTGCCACGAGGACTCCCTTAGACATCCGGTTATCTGTCTAGGACAAAAAACTTTATGCCGTCTTTATACATACAAGAGCAGTTTGGCACATCGGGTTATTTTAGACAATAATCCTCAGCTGGGGATTATTTATCTACGCAGGTAGCATTTCAAAGCAGGGGCTTTTAAGCACGTACTGTCTGGGCGATGCCGGCCTTGGCGTTTGCGCGTTTGCCGGCGAGTTCGCAAAAAATCGCGCCGCCGATGATAAGCGCGGCGCCCATCAGGCGGACCGGTGTTATGGCTTCGCCCAAAAGGACGGCCGAGAACACGACCGCCGAAAGCGGCTCGAGGTAGCCGACGACGGCGACGGTCTGGACGGGCAGCTTGGCGACGGCGCTAAAGTAGAGCAGGCAACCAATGCCGGTGTTGACGACGCCGAGCATAGCGACGGCGCGCCAATCAATACTGGCGGCGACGCCGGCGGACAGGAACGAGGGAGCGCCCTGCGTGATGAGCGTGAGGACCAGTGCGGTCACAAAGGCGGCGCTCACCTGGAGCGCGGAGTTCTCGAGGCCCTCGATGTGCGGCGCACCCTTGCTGGCGATGACCATCAATGCATAGCAGAAGGCCGAGGCGATTCCACAGACGATGCCCGCAATGGGCATATTGCCGCCTAGACCTTGCGCTGCAATGAGAAAAGCACCGCAGGCGACGGCGACAAAGCCGGCGATTTTGCCGCCGGTCAGCTTTTCGCCAAAGATGAGCGGGGAGAGCGCCATGACAATGATGGGGCCGCAGTAGTACAGCAGCGAGGATACGCCGACGCCGATCGTCTGGTAGGCGCGGAACAGAAAAATCCAGCTGGCGCCCAGCGCAGCTCCCGAGAGGAGGAGGGCCGCGGCTTCGCGGGGACGAGATGGCGCCTGCAGTTTATGGTGTTGGGTGATGGCGAGGATAGTGACAAGCGAGAGAGCGCCCAAAAACGTGCGTAGCAGCACGATATCGGAGCTCGGCAGCGCGATGGCAGCGGCGATGATGCCGTTGGAGCCAAACAATAGCAATGCTGCTAAGTACGTAAACAGTCCGTTGTCCATGCGCTTCCGTCCCCTCTATATTCGAGCATGTTCACTATGGGTGAACTGGCAATAGAAGAAAAGCGAATATAATGCATGGCTAACATGACAAAAATTCATGTAAAGGTGGAGGCGTGTCGTGGAAACGAATATTCAAAAGATGCAGGTGCTGCTGGAGACGGTGCGCGCCGGAAGCTTTACGCGTGCTGCCGAGCGGTTGAGCTATTCGCAGTCGGGCGTGAGCCGTATGGTGGCCGATCTTGAGGCCGACTGGGGTTTTAAGGTGCTCGATAGAAGCCGCGAGGGCGTAGTGCTTTCTGCCGATGGGCGGCAAGTTATGCCGGCGATCGAGGCGTTATGCGAGGAATTTGTTCGTTTGCAGCGACGGGTGGATGAGATGCGTGGACTCATGCGCGGCAAAATCTGCATCGGTACGTTTTCGAGTGTGGCGACCCACGTGCTGCCGCCGGTGATTGCGCGCTTTCGCGCCGATCATCCGGATGTCGATTACGAGCTGCTGATGGGCGATTACTCAGAGATTGAACAATGGGTGGCTGAGGGTCGTTGTGACCTGGGCTTTATCCCGCGTGAGCCCCGAGAAAACGGCATGGCATCGCGGTCTTTGGTGCGCGACGAGTTGATGGCGGTAGTGCCGGCAGACTCTTTGCTTGCCGCGGCGGAGGTCGTTTCTCTTGCGGATTTAGCCAACGAGCAGTTTATTCTGCTAGAACGCGGCACCGATGACGAGATTACGCCGCTGTTCCGTCGGGCAGGACTGACGGTGTGCTCCAAGCTGTCGACCTGGGATGACTATGCGATTATGGCCATGGTTGAGGACGGCCTGGGTGTGAGCATTCTTCCCGCGCTCATCTTGCGCCGTTGTCAGTTCGATGTTGCCGTGCGTTCGCTCGAGGGACATCCCCATCGGCAGATCAACGCCATATATCGAACGGCCGATGTTTCGCTTGCCGCCGCCCGTTTCCTCGAATACCTCTAAACGTGTACACGCCATTGTTCGCTTTGGGCAAATCTCGGAGTCCGATACATTTTCTTATGAAATTGAACTTTCGAATGAGGTACGGCGCTATACTGCTTGCTAAATTGAACCCTGGTTCAATTCGTGTTCTATAAATTGAACTTTGCCAGCAAGGAGGTTCTAGTGGCCCAAGAGACGTTTAGCGATCGCCTGCGACAGGCTATGTCCGATCGCGACGTTCGCCAGTCGGACGTGATCCGCGCATCAGAGATGCTCGGCAAAAAACTCGGCAAGAGTCAGATGAGCCAATATGTGAGCGGCAAGACGATTCCGCGGCGCGATGTGGCTGAGCTGCTCGCCCGTATTTTGGAGGTCGATGTTACCTGGCTGCTTGCCGGCGACGCCGATCAAGGCGAGGCATCATCACCCCGCAACGATTCCAAGCCCGAACCCCATCCCTCAGCTCAAATTGCAAGGAGCACCACCATGCGCACTTTTTCTAAATCCACCAAGCTCGATAACGTCCTGTATGACGTTCGCGGCCCCGTCGTCGACGAGGCCGCCCGTATGGAGGACGAGGGCGAGCGCATCCTCAAGCTCAATATCGGTAACCCGGCGCCCTTCGGTTTCCGCACGCCCGATGAGGTCATCAAGGACATGCGCCAGCAGCTGCCCGACTGCGAAGGCTATTCCAACTCGCGCGGCCTGTTCTCCGCGCGCAAGGCGATCATGCAGTATTCGCAGATCAAGGGCCTGCCCAACGTTCAGATGGAGCATATCTACACGGGCAACGGCGTGTCCGAGCTCATTCAGCTTTCGATGAACGCGCTGCTCGACAACGGCGACGAGATTCTGATTCCCAGCCCCGACTATCCGCTCTGGACGGCGTGTGCAACCCTTGCCGGCGGTCATCCCGTACATTATCTGTGTGATGAGCAGGCGGATTGGTATCCCGACTTGGAGGATATGGAGTCCAAGATCACGAGCGCGACCAAAGCCCTCGTCATCATCAACCCCAACAACCCCACGGGTTCTGTCTATCCGCGCGAGGTGCTCGAGGGCATCGTCGAGATTGCACGCAGGCATCAGCTGATGATCTTTGCCGATGAGATCTACGACCGCCTGTGCATGGACGGCTACGAGCACGTCTCGATTGCCTCGCTCGCCCCCGACCTGCCCTGTGTCACCTTTAGCGGCCTTTCCAAGTCGCACATGATCGCGGGCTATCGCATTGGCTGGATGGTGCTTTCGGGCAACCAGCGCTGCATGAGCGACTTCATCATGGGCATCAACATGCTCTCCAACATGCGCCTGTGCTCCAACGTGCCGGCTCAGTCGATCGTCCAGACGGCGCTCGGCGGCCATCAGTCCGTTAACGACTACATCCGTCCCGGCGGCCGTGTCTACGAGCAGCGCAACTTTGTGTATGAGGCGCTCAACAAGATTGACGGCATCTCGGTGGTCAAGCCGCGCGCGGCGTTCTACATCTTCCCCAAGATGGATGTTAAGAAGTTCAACATCACCGATGACGAGCAGTTTGCCCTCGACCTGCTGCACGAGAAGAAGATTCTGATCACGCGCGGCGGCGGCTTTAACTGGGCCGAGCCCGATCACTTCCGCATCGTGTACCTGCCGCGCATGGAAGTGCTCAAAGAGTCGCTCGAAGACCTCGCCGACTTCTTCGACCATTACCGCCAAAGCTAGTGGGATAGAAGCTCCGCACTATGAAAAGCTCCCTGCAGTTGTTTTGCTGCAGGGAGCTTTTTTGAATCGGCGGAACTAGATCACTATCCCAGTGCAGTGGTCGATTTCGTGCTGGATGATCTCGGCGGTGTAGCCCGAGAAGTTTTTGATGCGGTGGACAAAGTTCTCGTCCAAATACTCAACCTTAATGCGGCGATAGCGGGTGCAGGGACGCTCGCCGATCAGCGAGAGGCATCTTTCGCTCGTCTGATAGGCATTGACCTGTTCAAGAATTTGAGGGTTGTACATCAGGAGCGCCCTGTTGCCGTCCTTTACGCAGATGATGCGTTTGCGCACACCGATCATGTTGGCGGCGAGCCCCACGCACTTGTGCTCATGCTCGTGGAGTGTATCCAGGAGGTCCTGCCCGGTCGCGGCATCGTCGGGCCCCGCGTCTTCGGAAGGCAGGCGCAAAAAGAACTCGGATTTCATGATGGGCTTAATCATGGCGGGCTCCTCATGTCTTATGCTTTCGTGGACTTTTAATAATAGCGCGGAAGGAAAGCTGCGCGTCCGCGTTACAATCTTTTGACGTTGGACCATGTTGCCAGATTCGTCGTGTACGGCGTCTGGCGTAAGTCTAGGGCTCATTTTTCGCCTTGGACTGTTCCTCTGGGGCGATGCGACTGTCGTTCCAAGAGGAAGGAAATGCATGGGGAGCAAATCTCAGCAACAAGTTCAAGTAACGCCATCGGCCACTGCGGCGCTTCTCGTCGTTATGTATATTGCAGCCTTTGTTGCCGCGTTTAACGAGAACATCATTAACGTGGCGTTGCACGACATTATGGCAGCCTTTTCGGTGAGTGCCACCACGGCGCAGTGGCTCGTTTCGGGCTACATGATCGTGACGTCGATCTTTACGGCCATCATGGCCTTCCTGTCCGGCCGTTTCTCGACGCGCAAGCTGTTGTTTTTCGCATGCGGATGTATGGTCGCCGGCGAAGTCCTGTGTCTGATCGCTCCGTCGTTTAGCGTTTTGCTGCCAAGTCGTATTTTGCAGGCTGCGGGATCGGGCATCTTGTTCCCGCTCATGATGAACGTGGTGCTGTCTTGCGCCCCGCGCGAGAAGCTCGGTCTGTATCTTAGCCTGGGCGGTGCCTGCATTACGCTAGGGCCGGCGTTTGGACCCGTAATCAGCGGTCTTATGTGCACGTTGTTCGGCTGGAGGGCGGTGTTCGTAGTGCCGCTGGTGGGCGGCATTGTGGTCGCTGCGGCGGGCGTTAAGCTTGTTCAGAATGTCGGAGAGCGCTCGAGCACCACGCTTGATATTCTGTCGGTTGTTTTGCTCGCCGCCGGCATTACGGCATTTGCGTATTCCGCAGGCGAGTTCTCGACCAATCTGATTGCCGGTATCGTGGCGCTCTTCGCCGCTGTTGTGCTGCTCGGCCTGTTTGCGGCCCGCCAGCTCAAGCTCGAGCATCCGGTGCTTAACGTGCGTCCCATGGCGAGCGTTCGTTTTTGGCCTGCGTGTCTGCTTGTGGTGGTGTCGATGATGACGACGTTCTCGATGAGCGTTTTGTTGCCGCTCTATTTTGAGGGCGCATACGGCATGACCGCACTTGTTGCGGGCCTGCTCATTTTGCCGGCGATTGCCTGCAACGCCGTGACCTCGATTGTGGGCGGACGCGTGATGGACGCCCGTGGTGCATGGCCGCTGCTGCCGGTCGGCTTTGCCCTGATTGCCGTGGGGCAGACTGCAATCTCGATGACGGCGGCAAGCATGAACATCGGCGTTGTCGTGGCACTGACCGTTGCAGTGTATGCCGGAGTCGGTTTGGTGCTGAGCCCCTCGCAGACGGCCGGCTTGGAGACGCTGCCTGCCGCTGAACATCCTCACGGAACGGCATTGCTCAACACGTGGAACATGATTGCCGCATCGTTTGGCCCGTCGCTGTTTATCGGCCTGCTCTCGAGTTCTGCGGCGACCGCCGACGCCGCTGGCGCTGCGACGGACGTTGCCCAGGCGATTGGATTTGCAGCTGCCGTGCGTGTGGCGGCCGTGATTGCCGTGGTCGGGTTCGTGGCGTCGCTGGTGTACGCTCGTCGCGAGTCGCACATGTCGCATTAATGTGTGCACATAGATTCTGCAGCTAGATTGGATGGCGACACCATAAACTAATGGACGTTTTGCCGAGAGGCATGAATGTTTAAAGCGCAAAGAGTGCGCGACGGGCCCCGCGAATGGGGCGATGATGCCCGAGAGGGCCAAGAAGGAGTCTCATGTCCGAGAACGAAGAGATCATGAACGAGACCGAGAACGAGACCATGGCTGCCGAGGTTGAGGCAGTCGAGACCGTGGAGACCGAAGCTGCCGAGGTTGAGGCTGCTGACGAGGTTTCCGCCGAGGAGGAGGCCGAGGTTGTCGAGGCCGCCGTTGATTACGATGACGAAGAGCTGATGGACAAGATGCAGAAGGCCGCCCGCCTGCTGCGTAGCCGTCGCTTTGCTATTTCCAAGGAGGAGGAGGCCAAGGCCGAGCGCATGGCGAACATCGAGCGCGCCATCAAGCTTCTTGACCTCAAGCCCAAGATGGAGCAGAAGGAAATGTCCGACCTGCTGGGCATGCGCCTCCGTGAGCTCGATGGCCTGATGGCCGAGGCCGAGGCTGCCGATCTGGTCGGCCGCATCGACGACGCCGAGGGCGATATGCGCAAGATCGTCGTCTTCGCTGCCGAGGATGCCGCTGAGGGCCTGGTCGAGCTTGCCAACAAGAAGGAGAAGCTCCTGCCCGAGCTTTCTTACGAGGAGGCCACCGAGCTGATGGCCGCTCTCGATAAGGTTATCGCTCCGCTCGTCGCCATGGGCCTGGACGAGGACCGCGGTCCTCGCGGCGGCCGTGACGACCGTGGTGGCCGCGGCGGCGACCGTGGCGGTCGCGGCGGCTTTGGCGGCAACCGTGGTGGCTATGGCGACCGCGGCGGCAACCGTGGCGGCTTCGGCGGCAACCGTGGTAACGACCGCGGCGGTCGCGGTGGCGATCGTGGCGGCCGCAACGGCGGCGGCTTCCGCGGCAATCGTTTTTAGTTACGGCGTTTTACCAAACGCCGTAACGGGCCGACGCTGCGCGGGCCGCATTTGGACAATCTGACGTTCAACTTCAAGGGCGCGACCAGAAGGTCAGCGCCCTTTCGTTTCACGCCACCTTGTCACAAATGCGACCCGCTCGCTGACTTATGCTCAACCTATGGCGTCATCTCGCCCCAAAAGGGCCTCCCTCGCTCTGGCGGGTTTTCGCTGTCGGCAGCAAAATATCGGCGTTGCCTTGATCCAAACCTACCAAAAGGGGGACAAGTTTATTTTGGTCGGTTTTATCTGGGCAAACGTGGTCGTCTATCGCAATGTAGTCATTGGGGATGTTCTTGTTGGACTAGTCGTTTAAGAACGTCCCCAACGACTGCATAGCATGAGAGTGGAAATCTACGCTCGTTCGTTTTTGCCTACATTTGGAGGAAGAGCTCGTGGAGGCGGGCGTCGTCGTCGAGCTCGGGGTGGAAGGTGACGCCGAGCTGGTTGTCTTGACGGGCGGCGACGATGCGGCCATCGACTTCGGACAGGGCCTTGGCATTGCCGTGCACCTTGACGATGCGGGGTGCACGGATAAACGTCAGCGGCACTTCACCGTCGATACCGTCTACCCGCCCCTTGGTGCGAAAGCTGCCGAGCTGTCTGCCATAGGCATTACGCTCAACGAGCACATCCATGGTTGCCAGGCGCGGCGTCCCCTTATCGTCGTGGGCGGCAAGGTCGCGCGCCAGCAGAATCAAGCCGGCGCAAGTCCCCAATACAGGCATGCCTTCAACAATGCGGATGCGAAGCCCCTCGAGCATACCGAGTTCGGCAAGTAGCTTGCCCTGAACGGTGGACTCGCCGCCGGGGAGGACCAGGCGGTCAAAGTTCTGCTGCAAATCGGCCGCCTGCCTCAGCTCAATACAGTGCGCGCCCAGCTCAGATAGTCTTGCCTCGTGCTCGGCAAAAGCGCCTTGGACCGCCAGCACGGCGACCGTTTGGTCTGCATAATCGCTCATGTGCGATCCTTTCTGCTGGACTAGCGCCCGCGCTCCTCCATGATGATCTCGATCTCGTCGGCGTTGATGCCCACCATGGCCTCGCCCAGGTCCTCCGAAAGCCCGGCGATGAGTTTGGCATCGGTGAAGTTTGCCACGGCCTTGACGATGGCGGCGGCGCGCTTAGCGGGGTCGCCGCTCTTAAAGATACCCGAGCCGACAAAGACGCCCTCGGCACCCAGCTGCATCATCAACGCGGCGTCGGCGGGGGTCGCTACGCCGCCGGCGGCAAAGTTCACGACGGGAAGCTTGCCCGTGGCATGGACCTCGCGGACCAGTTCGACCGGAACCTGCAGCTGTTTGGCTGCCTCAAAGAGCTCATCATCGCGCAGAGCGACAACGTCACGGATCTGCTTTTGGATCTTGCGCATGTGGCGCACGGCTTGGACGACGTCGCCCGTGCCCGGCTCGCCCTTGGTGCGAATCATCGTGGCGCCCTCGGCAACACGGCGCAACGCCTCGCCCAGATCGCGGGCGCCGCAGACAAACGGCACGTCAAACTGGGTCTTGTCGATGTGATAAACGTCATCGGCGGGGGAGAGAACCTCGGACTCGTCGATGTAATCGATCTCGATGGCCTGCAGGATCTGCGCCTCGACAATGTGACCGATGCGGCACTTGGCCATGACGGGGATGGAGACGGCCTCTTGGATGCCCTTGATCATCTTGGGATCGCTCATACGCGAGACGCCGCCTGCGGCACGGATGTCGGCCGGGATGCGCTCGAGAGCCATGACGGCGCAGGCGCCTGCCTCCTCGGCGATGCGTGCCTGCTCGGGAGTGGTGACGTCCATGATGACGCCGCCCTTGAGCATCTGCGCGAGCTCGCGGTTGAGTTTGACGCGATCGGCCTTGCTGGTCTGTTCTACCATGGTTGCTCCCTTGGTTGGCATGTGCATTGCTTGACGGAACATCCTATCGGGGAGCTGGGTATGGCGAAATACTCAGTTTTCGAGATAATTACAAGGTCAGACTAATACCAGATTGAACAGCACGATAAGGTCAGGTGGCAAACACATGCTTGACTACAATTTGGAAAAACGCGGCGAAGCATCGCTCTATGAGTATGTTTACCAGCAAATTCGAGATGATATCGTAGCTGGACGCATTGCGGCGGGGGAACATCTTCCGTCTAAGCGCGCCTTTGCCAGTCATCTGGGAATCAGTGTCATTACCATCGAGAATGCATATAACCAGTTACTTGCCGAGGGCTATATTTGCTCAATGCCGCGTCGGGGCTACTACGCTTGCGAGCTTCCGGATGCACCGGTTTTGCCTTCGGCTGCGGAGGGCATCGACCGAGATGCCGTCTCCGCGGGCCCCAGCGCACATGATATCAACGGACAGGTCGAGCGATTTGATGCGCTTTCTCCTTCCGCTTTGGAGGCGGCGCGGCTTTGGCAAAGCGCGCTGCGGGCGACGCTGGCATCCGAAGACGAACGCGAAATCTTTTCGACTGCGCCGGCACAGGGCACCGCTCGGCTACGACGCGCAATTGCTCACCACCTGCGCGGGACAAGGGGTATGAATGTCGACCCCGACAACATCGTTATCGGTGCGGGCGCCCAGCTGCTCGATACCATGTTGGTTCAGTTGCTTGGAGCCGACAAGGTGTATGCCGTTGAGGATCCGGGCTATTTGCGCCTGACGCGCATCTATCAGGCCATGGGCTGCAAAGTTCGACATATCCCGTTGGATGATGAGGGCGTGGTCTTGAGCACTCTGCAGAAAAGCGGGACCGATGTCCTTCATCTGATGCCGTCCCATCAGTATCCGACCGGCCTTGTGACGAGCATTGCGCGTCGCTACGCGCTGCTCAGCTGGGCCGCCGAGCGACCGGGTCGGTATCTCATCGAAGATGACTTTGATTGTGAGTTTCGCCTTGCCGGCAAACCGATTCCCGCGCTCGCGTCGATCGATGCCGCCCAGTCGGTTATCTACACCAACACGTTTTCGAAGAGCCTGTCATCGGCGTTGCGTCTAGCGTACATGGTGCTGCCCGACGAGCTAATGGAGCGGTTTAGGCGCAACCTTGGTTTTTACGCCTCGTCGGTGAGTTCTGTTGACCAGGTCGCTTTGGCTCGTTTGCTGGAATCGGGTGATTACGAGCGACATGTGAACCGCGTGCGCGTTCGTGCTCGCGAGGCGCGTGATGGCCTGGCGGCGCTTGTGCGGAAAGCGTTTCCGGCAGGGGAGGTTTCGATCGAGCATGCGGACGCGGGCCTTTACTGCACCGTTGCCCTGTCCGAGGACGGAGCGGGGAAGAGTTTCGCGAAGGCTCTTGCTGACGCTCGTATTTCCTATGTCAACATCGCCGATTGCCTGTGGACGGGTGATCGGGCATCGACTAAGAACGCTCCATCTCGCGTCCTCATACAATACGACGACCTGAGCCCTCAGTCGCTCATCGCTCTTCAAGAGCAGCTGCAATAAGCCCACGAAAAAGGCCCGAACCATGCGGTCCGGGCCTCATCGAGCTAGAGGTTATGTCTCAGGCGGTTGGCTTAGCCAAAGTAGCGCTTGAGCAGGCCGGCGAAAGCCTTGCCGTGGCGGGCCTCGTCGCGAGCCATCTCGTGCACGGTGTCATGGATGGCATCGAGGCCAGCGGCCTTGGCGCGCTTAGCAAGATCGGTCTTGCCGGCGGTGGCGCCGTTCTCGGCCTCAACGCGCATCTCGAGGTTCTTCTTGGTGGAGTCGGTCACGACCTCGCCCAGGAGCTCAGCGAACTTGGCGGCATGCTCCGCCTCCTCGTGGGCAGCCTTCTCCCAGTACAGGCCGATCTCGGGATAGCCCTCGCGATGAGCGACACGAGCCATGGCCAGGTACATACCGACCTCAGAGCACTCGCCCTCAAAGTTAGCGCGCAGGTCGGCAACGATGTCCTCGGAGACGCCCTCCATCTTGGCGACGCCCACGACGTGCTCGGCAGCCCACTCGAGCTGGCCCTCCTCCTGCTTCAGGAAACGAGAACCGGGAACGCCGCACTGGGGGCACTTAAAATCCTCGGGCAGCTGGTCGCCGTCGAACTCTTCCACATAACCGCAAACGGGGCAAACAAACTTCATGATTCAATCCTTTCGATCGATGGCGATTGCGCGCTCGTCCGGTCCCGTAAGGGCCCTCTCCGGACGTGCGTCTTGACGAGTTCTATTATCCATAAATGCGACCAAATGTGAAGCCTATTAGGAATGATTTTTAATAAAACAATTTTGAGATATGAAGATGTTGATTGATTAACGATTGGCGGGCCGTCTGCGATCTCCGCTGAGTACAATCGGTCGAGCAAATGTTGACCTATCAACAAATAAGGGAGTTTCCTTTATGCATCTAGCCAGTCGTGCCTGGTGCCGAACATATCAGACGGTTTTTCGCATTGCATTGCCGATCCTGCCCTATACCGAGCCGCGCATTTTGGAGCATGCCGAGGATGTGCCCGCGGTGCTTCAAAAGCGCTCGATCCAGAAGGTCCTTATCGTGACAGACCCTGGTATTGCACGTTTGGGGCTCACGGCATCACTCGAGCGTGCGCTTACGGCTCAGGGGATTGGCGTTACGGTCTATGCCGAAACGCGTATGAACCCCACGGTCTCAAACGTGGAGGAAGCGGCGTCCCTGTATCGAGAGAGCGCCTGCCAGGCCATTATCGGCTTTGGCGGTGGCTCGGCCATGGACTGTGCCAAGGGCGTGGGAGCACGCATCGCGCAGCCAAACAAGCCCATCAACAAGATGCGCGGGCTGCTGCGGATTCATCGTCGCCTGCCGCTGCTCATCGCCGTTCCCACCACGGCAGGCACGGGAAGCGAGGTTACGCTTGCGGCGGTAATTACCGATGATGAGACGCACTACAAGTACCCCATTAACGACTTTGTGCTTATCCCGCGCCTTGCGGTGCACGACCCCGAGTTTACGCGCGGCCTGCCCGCCTCCATTACGGGGCAGACGGGCATGGACGCCCTGACGCATGCTGTCGAGGCCTTTATCGGGCGAAGCACCACGCCCTATACGCGCAAGATGGCGCGACAGGCGGTTCAGCTCATCCACGACAATTTGCTCGAGGCCTATGAGCATGGCGACAACATGCGTGCACGTCGCAATATGCTTTCGGCGGCGTATAAGGCGGGTGTTGCGTTTACCCGCTCCTATGTCGGATATGTGCATGCCATCGCGCACAGTCTGGGCGGCCGATACGGAATTCCGCACGGTTTGGCCAACGCGATCATCCTGCCGCACATGCTTCGCGCTTATGGTGACGCCGCCGCCCCCAAGCTTGCCGACCTCGCTCGCATGGCGGGCATTGCGCCGGCTACCGCACAGGATAGTCTTGCGGCCGAGGCCTTTATCGATTGGGTCGACCGCATGAACGGGGCCCTGGGAATCCCCAAATATGTCTCAGGTATTCGCCGCTCCGACATTCCTGAGATGGCGGCGCATGCCGATGCCGAGGCCAATCCCCTGTACCCCGTTCCGCTTTTGATGGACCGCTTGGAGCTCGAGCATATGTACGAAGTCGTTGCAGGTGGTATGTTTGAGAGCGAGAACTAGGAGGGTCCATGAACACCGGGGAAATTGCGCGCATCGTCGGCGATCAGCGCACCTACTTTAAGACGCACGCTACGTTTGATGTCGATGCTCGACGTCGCGCGCTCGTGAGTTTACGCGATGCGGTCCGGGCGCACGAGGCCGATATTGCCCATGCGCTCAAGACCGATTTGGGAAAGTCGCATGACGAGGCATATATGTGCGAGATCGGCACGTCGCTTTCCGAGATTCGTCATCAGATTGCTCACGTGGTTCGATGGAGTCGTCCGCGCCTGCGTCCGTGCGATCTTGCCAACGCCGTGAGTGTGTGCAAAACGCAAGCCGTGCCCTATGGCGTCACGCTCATCATGGCGCCCTGGAACTACCCGTTTTTGCTGACGCTCGAGCCGCTCGCTGGCGCCCTTGCCGCAGGCAATACCGTCGTCATCAAGCCGAGTGCATATGCTCCGGCATCGAGCGCGGTGCTCAAGCAAATCTGTGAAGAGGCATTTGATCCGCGTCTGGTGACGGTTGTCGAGGGCGGGCGCGCCGAGAACGAAGCGTTGCTCGATGAGTGCTGGGACAAGATTTTCTTTACCGGTAGCGTTCCGGTCGGCAAACTCGTCATGGAGCGCGCAAGTAAAAACCTTGCGCCCGTGACGCTTGAGCTGGGCGGAAAGAGTCCCTGCATCGTGGATGCGACGGCAAACTTGAAGGTTGCGGCACGGCGTATCGCCTTTGGTAAATGGCTCAACGTGGGGCAGACCTGCGTGGCGCCCGACTACCTGCTGGTCGATACGAGCGTGCACGACGAGCTGCTGGGCCTCATCAAAGAGGAGGTCCGCCGTATGTTTGGTGACCATCCACTCGATAGCGAGGATTACGGACATATCGTCAACGCCAAGCATTTTGCGCGCGTGCGCGGGCTGATCGATCCCGATAAGGTCGTGCTTGGAGGTGCCGCGCGCGAGGCTTCGCTCAAGATTGAGCCGACGATTTTGGATGGCGTGGCCCCCGATGACGCCGTGATGCAGGAGGAGATCTTCGGTCCCATCTTGCCGGTGCTGACGTTTGAGAGCCTAGACGAGGCCGAAGCGTTTATTACGGATCGTCCGACGCCGCTGGCCCTGTATATCTTTAGCCAGGACCGTGCGGTTCAGCAACGCTTTGTGCGCTACGTGCCCTTTGGCGGCGGCTGCGTCAACGACACCATCATGCATTTGGCCACGAGCCATATGGGCTTTGGCGGCATGGGCGCGAGCGGTATGGGACAGTACCATGGCCGCGAGAGCTTCGATACGTTTAGCCACAAGAAGAGCATCGTGAACAAGGTAACGTGGCTGGATGTGCCATTCCGCTATGCTCCTTACGCAAGCTGGAAGCACAAGTTCGTGCGCATGTTTGTGCATTAGAATCAGATGGCGTAGGGACAAACGGTCGAAAAGACGCAGACAGGATGAATTTGTGTCCGCACGGGTCCGTAAACTTCTCAGTAAGGTTAAGCGCCGGTTTATCCGGCCGTTAGAGGAGTTGCCATGTACGAGCCTTCACGTGTTCTTCTGTCATTTCACATTGCGGGATTTCAGTATGCCGATGGCGCCTTGGTCCTGGGCGATCTTAAAGCGGGCGATAAGCTGACGCTGTGTGCCGAGCGCGATAATCCCCATGACCCTGAGGCGGTTGCGATCTATTACGGCAACACCAAGCTTGGCTATGTTCCGGGAAACGAGGTCGGCCCACTGTCCTTGATGATGTATTACGGCCACGAGGACGTATTTGAGGCCCGCGTGCAACAGGTTGCCCCCGAGCGCAGCCCGTGGCATCAGGTGCGCGTTGGACTCTATGTGGTGGATGCTCGCTAATCGGTAAGGGAGGCTGCCATGTTTGACGACGATGACCTGTTCGATTTGACGGATGGTTCGTTTGAGTGGGATCTGCTACTCGACGACGATGAGCTGGAACAGGACCGTAAGATGCGGCAGGACAAGAAAACTCAGGGTGACGCTTCGAAAAAGAAAGACAAACGCCGTCGCGGCCTGTTCGGCGGGCTCTTTGGCTAACCGCCGCATCGCTGTGTCTGTATACTTAGCACGAGTTTGACGCGTTGCGAAATGAGGACATGGACGATGATGTGGTTTACCGCCGACCTGCACCTGGGCGATACGAATATCTTGCACGACATGGATCGACCGTTTGGTTCGGTCGAGGAGATGAATCGTAAGGTCATCAATGCCATCAATGAGTGCGTTGTTGCGGACGATCGTCTCTATATTCTGGGTGACTTTACCTATCGCTTGCCCTTGGCGGAGGCGGTGCGCCTGCGCGAGCGTATCGAATGCAAGAATGTGACGCTCATCCGTGGCAACCATGACGGCGACTGGGAAGATCCGGACGCGCCGCATATATGGGAAGACGTGCGCGATTACTTGGAGATTGCTCCCGGCTATGCCAAGGGCCATCGTCTGGTTATGAGCCACTACCCCATGCTCAGCTGGAATGGCAAGGCACGTGGTGCCATCATGCTGCATGGGCATATCCACAGCAGGGGAGACCGCACCAACGCACGCAACCGCGATCGCGAGCGCCCTATCTTTCGCTACGATGTGGGCCTCGACGCCAACGAGTACAAGCCCGTAAGCCGAGATCAAATCCTTGGCTTCTTTGGACTATAGGGCGCCAGAACCACCACAAAGGGGACACAGTGCACCTTTGTGGTGGTTTTCACATAGATTGGAGTCGCTATGAAGCAATTGCTTATTCGTGCCGATGATATCGGTTATTCATACGCCGTCGACTTGGGGATCGCCCGAAGCATCAACGAGGGCCTGGTGCGCTCGGCGGGCCTTATGCCTAATATGCCCGAGGCCGAGCGTGGGTGGTCGCTCGTGGCGGATGCCGATATTGCAGTGGGCCAGCATACCAACGTGTGCCTGGGCAAGCCGTGCGCCGATCCGGCGCTCATCCCGAGCATGCTCAACGAGAGCGGCGAGTTCCATAGCAGCCGTACCTTCCGTGAGCATTTTAAGCGCGGTGAGGAGCTGATAGACTTCGACGAGGCCTGCATCGAGATCCGCGCACAGCACGACCGTTTTGTCGAGATTGTGGGCCGCGAGCCCGATTACTTTGAGGCCCATGCCGTCATGAGCGAAAACCTTAACCGAGCGATCTCGGCGGTTGCCCAGGAGCTGGGCCTTAAGGAGCAAAAGGCGAGCTTCGACCCCACGGCGGTGGTGCGTTGCGGAAATACTGATCTGCGCATGGTGATGCATTCGATGGAGCCGGGCTACGAACCCAAGGACTCGATTATGCAGACGGTTCGCGAGATGTCCGACGGCGAGACGGTCGTCTTTGTGTGCCACCCGGGCTATCTCGATCGGTTTATCCTCGAGAACAGCTCGCTTACGACCGATCGTACCAAGGAAGTCGACGCGCTGATCGACCCTGAGCTGCGCGCTTGGCTCGGGTCTCAACCTGATCTTCGCCTGGTCGACTATCGCGACCTGTAGTGACCCATGCCACCACAAAGGGGACAGGCACCTTTGTGGTGGTTCTGGCGCCGTTGCCATTCTGGCGGCGGCGCCTTTTTGTCCGTGCGGCGCGGTAGAGTGTAGTCGGTTGAAATTTGCGTCCATCGAGGAGCTGCTATGAACGAGATCAAGTGCCCGCATTGTGGCGAAGTCTTTAAGGTCGACGCATCCGGCTATGCGGATATCGTCAAGCAAGTGCGCAATGCCGAGTTTTCGCGCGACCTGGATGAGCGTGTGAGGGCAGTCCAGCGCGAGGGCGAGCAGGCGCTGGAGCTTGAGCGCTCGCGTTCGACGGCTGCCTTGCAAAAGGCAGAGTCTCAGCGCAGCGCTCAGCTTGCCGAGCAGAAGAACACTGCGGAGCAGAAGATGGCACAAGAGGTTGCCAAGCGCGATGCTGAGCTTGCCGAGCTGCGCGCCAAGCTCGAGGGCGCTGCCGCAGAGCGCGAGAGCGCAAGTCAGCGCGCAGCGGTTGAGGCCCGTGCCGACGCTCAAAAGGAAAACGCCGAGCTTCAGCGCGAGATCGACAATTTGCGTGCGCAGCTGGGACGCAAAGATGACGAAGCCAAGCTTGTCGAGTCGGCCGCGCGCAACGCTGCTCAAAACGATTTAGCTGCACGTGACGCTCAGATTGCCGAGCTGCAGGCTAGGCTTGCCGCGGCGGACAAGGCCCAGGAGATGGCGCTTGCCGCCGCCGCGGCAGAGTCGCAGCGTGAGCTTGATGCCGCTCGCAGCGAGGCCGAGCGCGCGCTTGCTGACTACCGCGCGCAGGTACAAGAGAAGTTTTCCGCCGCAAAGGCTCAGTCTGAGCAAGAGGCCGAGGGTCTGCGTGCCCAGCTGCGCGAGCAGGAGCTGATGGCAAAAATGAACCTGTCGGAGGCGGTCGCCGCGGCGGAGCGAGAGCGCGATGAGGCACGTGCCAAGCTGACGAGCGAGTTGGCGGTGCGCGATTCTCGCGAGGAGCAGGCCAAGGCGGCACACGAGCTCGAGCTTGCGCAGGCCAAGCGTGCGAGCGATGACCTGATTCGCTACAAGGATGAAGAGATTGAGCGCCTTAAGGACATGAAGGTCCGCCTGTCCACCAAGATGGTGGGCGAGTCGCTCGAGCAGCACTGCGAGACCGAGTTCAACCGTCTGCGCATGACGGCATTTCCTAACGCGTACTTCGAGAAAGACAACGATGCGTCCGAGGGTACCAAGGGCGACTTTATCTTCCGCGAGTGCGACGCGAGCGGCAACGAGGTCATTTCGATTATGTTCGAGATGAAAAACGAGAACGACGAGACTGCGACCAAGCACAAAAACGAGGACTTCTTTAAGAAGCTCGATCACGATCGTCGCCAGAAAGGCTGTGAGTACGCGGTGCTCTGCACGCTACTCGAGCCCGAGAGCGAGCTCTATAACGCAGGGATAGTCGACGTGAGCTATCGCTACGAGAAGATGTACGTGATTCGCCCACAGTTTTTCATTCCCATGATTACACTTCTTCGCAACGCCGCCATGGGTTCGCTGCGCTATAAGCAGGAGCTGGCGGAGTACAAGCAGCAGAATATCGACGTCACGAACTTCGAAGCCAAGATGGAAAAGTTCAAGAACGATTTCGGCCGCAACTGCGAGATCGCGAGTCGCAAGTTCCAAACGGCAATCGATGAGATCGACAAGACGATTAGCCATCTGCAGAAAACCAAGGAGGCGTTGCTGTCCTCCGAGAACAATCTGCGCCTTGCCAACAAGAAAGCCGACGATCTTACCATTCGCAAGCTCACATGGGGCAACAAGACCATGAAGGCGGCGTTTGACGAGGCGCGCGGGGCTGCGACGGAGACAAACGATGAGCCCGCCGAGGCGGATTCATATGAGGTCGAGGATGCCGAGTAAGGCATAGCAGATAGTGCAAAAGCGGGGCCGCTGGCGATATTGCCAACGGCCCCGCTTGTTTCGCTCCAGTATGTTCGGCTAGTCCTCGAGCAGGTCCTCGATAAAGCCGACGCGGTAGTTTTTGAAGATGACCTCGCCGCCGTCTTGCGTGGCGTCCAGATCGACATCGCCCATGATGCCAAAGTCGTGGTCGCCATCCTCGTCGGCAAAGATCTGGTGCACGTGCCATACGTGCGCGGTCTTCTCGTCGGACTCATCGATGGAAAACATCGCGGCGCTGCGGGCATCTCCGTCGGTGAGGATTTCCTCGTGCTGCTCGTGGTAAGCGTCGAGTGCTTTTTGCCAGCGGATCTCGCTCATGCCCCAGTCGTCGTCGAGCTCGCCCAGGTCGCGAACGTGCTCACGGGCGGCAAGGGTCACGCGGCGGAAGAGCGCGTTGCGCACCAACAGCGTGCAGCCGCGGCGGTCCGCCACGACCTCGTCGATGCCCTGCGGCGGCGTGGTGTCGAGGGCTGCCGGGTTGCCAGCGTTCTCCCACTCGTCCACCAGGCTCGAGTCGACCGAGCGCACCACAAAGCCCAGCCACGAGATAATGTCGCGCAGGCGCTCGTCGCGCTTCTCGATGGGTACGGTGCGGTCGAGCGAACGGTAGGCCTCTGCCAGGTAGCGCAGCAAAATACCCTCGGAGCGGGCGATGCCGAGCTTTTGAATGTAGCCCTTAAAATCGCTCGCGCTTTCCAGCATATCGCGCAGAACGCTCTTGGGAGAGAGCTGATAGTCGTTTGCCCAGGGTACTTCCTGGCAGTACTTGTCAAAAGCGGCGTCGAGCAAATTCTCGAGCGGCTTTTCGTACGTGACGTCTTGAATGCGCTCCAGACGCTCCTCATATTCGATGCCGTCGGCCTTCATCTCGGCCATAGCGCGATCGCGTGCTGCGCGCTCCTGTGCGCGCAGCACCTGCTTGGGATCCTCGAGCGTTGCCTCGACCATTGAGATTAAGTCCATGGTATAAGTCTCGCTCTCGGGATCGAGCAGCTCCAACGCGGCAAGCAAGAACGGCGAGAGCGGCTGATCGAGCGCGAAGTCCTCGGGCAGATCGACCGTCAGCGCATAGTCGATGTCTGGTGCGGCGTCAGCCGGGGCATCGGGTGCGGGCGGCACCTCGGCGCGCACGACGACGCCGGAATCGATGAGCGTGGCGAAGATTTCGTCGGCGCGAACCTCGAGCTTGGCCTTTTCCTCGGGCGTTTGCAGGCTTGTCTCGATGAGGTCGTGCACGCGGGCTCGCGCATCGCCGCCCTGCTCGACCACGCTAATCACCATGGAGTGCGTGATGCGCAGGCGCGGCTTGAGCGTTTCTGGCTGCGTCTCGATCAGGCGCTCAAAGGTCTGCTTATTCCAGGTGACAAAGCCCTCGGGTGCCTTCTTCTTTTTAATCTTACGGAGTTTTTTGGGGTCGTCGCCCGCTTTGGCCATAAGCTTGGCATTCTCGATCTCGTGCTCGGGTGCCTCGGCAATCACCATGCCCTCGGTATCGAAGCCCGAGCGGCCGGCGCGACCGGCAATCTGATGAAACTCGCGGGCGCGCAGACGACGCATCTTGTAGCCGTCGAACTTGGTGAGCGCGGTGAGTACCACGGTGTGGATGGGTACGTTGATGCCGACGCCGAGCGTATCGGTGCCGCAGATGACGGGCAACAGGCCCTGTTGTGCCAAGCGCTCGACCAGCAGACGATAGCGCGGCAACATGCCAGCATGGTGCACGCCGACGCCGCATCCGAGCAAGCGCTTAAGAATCTTGCCAAAGGCCGTGGAGAAGCTCGTGCCTTTGGCAGCTTCCTTAATGGCCTCGCGCTGCGCCTTGCTGGCGATGCCAAAATTGGCGAGCGACTGCGCCGTCGCAAGGGCGGCATCCTGGCTAAAGTGCACGATATAGAGCGGGGCCTCGCCACGGCGCATGGCGAGCTCGACGGTGCCCTCGAGGGAGGTCGTCACATAGTCGTAGCTCAGCGGAACAGGACGCGGGGCGTCGACAACCAAGTCGCAAGCAGCGCCGGTGTGCTCCTCGAGTGAGGCGGCGATGGCAGTGACATCGCCGAGCGTGGCGCTCATGAGCATAAACTGCGTGTGGGGCAGGGTGAGCAGCGGCACCTGCCAGGCCCAACCGCGGTCGGGGTCGGCAAAGTAGTGGAACTCATCCATGGCCACGCAGCCCACATCGGCGTCCTCACCCTCGCGCAGCGCATCGTTAGCAAGGATTTCGGCCGTGCAGCAGATGACGGGTGCCTTGGTGTTGATATGCGTGTCGCCGGTGATCATGCCGACGTTATCGCGGCCGAGCACCTGCACAAGGTCGAAGAACTTTTCGCTGACCAGGGCCTTGATGGGGGCCGTGTAATAACAACGCTTACCCTGCGCCATGCCCATAAAGAGCATACCCAGCGCGACGAGCGATTTACCCGATCCGGTCGGTGTGCCTAAGATGACGTGATCGCCGGCTGCCAGGTCCATGAGGGCCTCTTCTTGGTGATCCCACAGTTCAATACCGCGATCGCTCGTCCATTCAAAGAAACGCTCGAAGGCCTGGTCGGGCGTGAGCCATGGCTCGGGCTCACTGCCATCCTCGGGCTCCCACCAGGTGGGGGAGAGCGCGCCGAGCGAGCCAAACTCGGCTTCGGTTCCCGTGCCGCCCGAGAATGAGCTGGCGGCGCCGGCGCCGGAGACGGTGCTGGCGGCGGTATCTGTCGTGGTCTGTGCCATGTGTTTGCTTTCTCTCGCGATTGTCCGCCAACTATTATGGCGTAGCGGCGGCGCGGGGCGGCAGCGCGTGAGAAAATGCAGGAAATGGGCGTGCGGTGCTAGCGTTCCTGAGGCAGGCGCTTCTTGCCTTTCCGGGCACGGTTTCTAAAGTTCTCGACGGCCTCTTCCATGCCCAGGGGTACATAGGTGAGCTCATCGAGGTTATCGGGCAGGTAGCAGGCAAGGCTTTGCTCCTGCATGCGGCCCGCCGTGAGCTGTTCGTCGGTTGGCTGCGCACCGGGTGTGGCGCAAATGCCATAGACGACGGCGCCCATCTCGCGCGTGCGGCATTCATATTCGGTCTCGGGATGCTCGGGATGGTCGCGGCGTACGTCGTCACTTACCCAAAGCGTGTCGTAGCCGGCCGCGGCAAACTGCCCCAGGGCGTAGTCGCGCAATGGCTTGCTGTCGGTGCGCAGCGTGACGGTGGCGTCGGCTGCAAAGAGCGAGCGATAGAGCATTAGATGGTCGACATGGACGAGTCGTTTTTTGGCGTACTTGGCCTTGGGCTGCGGCGTGGGAAAGTTAATGGTGATGGCATTGAGCTCGCCTGCGGCAAACAGCTGCGGCAGCGATGCGGCGCCTCGGGGCAGGACGAGTGCGTTGGATAGCTCCTGCTCGCA
The DNA here is from genome assembly GCA_900541195.1 of uncultured Collinsella sp. GTDB lineage: Bacteria > Actinomycetota > Coriobacteriia > Coriobacteriales > Coriobacteriaceae > Collinsella. Next base: position 26,962 of record UQIY01000020.1, read on the forward strand.
GATTTTCTGTGCGGCATAGGCGATGCAGATGGGCTCCTGGTCCATGCCGATAAAGAGGGTGTTTGGCTCGTGGGCCGCGCGCTCTACAAGGTACGTTCCCTTGCCACAGCCAAGATCAAGGTGAAGGTGTTCGAAGGGCTTGCTGCCAGCTGGCGCACAGGCCTTGCGCCAATCTCCGGCATAGGCCTCGGGGTTCGTCTCAATCGCATCGGCGTAGCGCTCCAGGCGCTCCTCGAGCACAAAGTTCTTAGGCGTGCGAACGTGGACGGCTCCCATGAGGCTCCTTGGTCATAAGTATGGAACGCATAGCTGCACGTTCCGTCAATGGGTTGAAAAAGGGTGGGCGCAATGTGCCCGAAAGTTGCGGTGCGGCTCGGCGACGAGTCGTCAATGCCTACAGGCGCTTAAGAATCACATAGCGGTTGAGCTCGCCGCTGCGACCGTCGGCATGGAAACGCTCAAGCTCGCGCACGGGGACCTCGCCGCTCTTGTAGAACGTACGGACGCCGCGCACCAGGTCGGTGATCTGCTGATCATCAAAGTGATGGCAATAACGGTAGGCGTGACGGTCGTTTTGCCAGCCAATGAGGTGGTCGCCGGCTTCAAACTGCGCGGAATCGTAACCCTCAAACGGCGGGGTGAGCTCGGCGCGGGCTTCGGCGCGAACGGCCTTGCGCGCCATGCGCTCGTCGTTCATAAACTCCCAAAAACTGATGGCGATGATGCCACCCGGGCGCGTTTGGCGCACCAAGGCATCAAGTACGCGTACACGGTACTCGCACGACGGCACATGGTGCATAAAGCCAAAGCAGACCGAGATGTCGGCGAGCGGGGCGTCGAAAAGCACGTCGGGCGTCTCGGCGGGGTTGAGCTTCATAAGGGCGTCGAGCACGTCGAGTTCCTGGAAGTGCAGGTTGGGAATGCGCAGCGCGTGGCCATGTGCATCGATGGCCAGGTCTTGGCACGAGTCGACACCATAGAACTCAAACGGGCAGCTGGGATCTGCCGAGGGGTTTGCGCCATCGACGCCCTTGGCGGCAAGTGCGCCGCCGGCGGCAAAGTTCTCGAATCGCATATTGCCACAGGCAAGATCGAAGACGCGGACGGGATGCTCGATCGTGGCGACGTCGAGCTGTTCGAGCGCGATATCCATGGTACGTACCCAGCCGGGCCACGGGGCCTGGCGCGTATCGGAAAAGGAAGCGGAGTGCTCGCGATAGAACGTGTTGTTGAGCTGGATGAGCGATGAGGCGAAATCGCGGTTCACGGCGCGGAACTCCCTCCGTTAGCGGTGCGGAATAAACAGTATGACCATACTACCGTTAACGCCGCAACGGGGACAACCGAGCTGCGGCTCATTGCTTTGTTTGGACACATTTCCGCAGCTCATATGTGCCTGCAACCGCCAGTTGTCAAAAATCTCACTAGAATAGGTGGTATGCTTTTGGCGGTGGCGGATAGATTTTTAACTGTGCAAGGCGCCTTAAGAACAAAAACGGTCCGGCGGCACGGCTGGCATCACATAGGAGGAACCATGAATGTAGAAACTGCACAGCGGCTCGCCGACCTTCGTCGCAGCAAGGGTTTTAGCCAAGAAGGGCTGGCGCGAAAGCTGGGGCTGTCGCGCCAGGCGGTCAGCAAATGGGAGCGCGCGGAGAGCTCGCCCGATACCGAGAACCTGATCTCGCTCGCCAAGCTCTATGGCGTGAGCCTGGACGAGCTGCTCAATCCGAGCGACGAGATCGAGGACGATATCGAGTTTGAGAACGAGGACCGCGCCCGTCAGCGCGAGGCCGAGGCGGCAGAGCGCGCCCGCACCCATGAGGCGGCAGCGCGCGCCACCGAGGCGGCAACGCAGGCAAGTGACGCGGCGGCCAAGGCGGCGCAGGCGGCAAGCTGGAGTGCGCAGGCTGCCAATGCGGCGACGGCTCAGGTGACGGGTGCCGGTGCGGCCGGCCCGACTCCGGTGAAGGGTCCGTTCCAGTCGTTCCCGTATTGGGCCGTGTGCTGGCTACTGTTCTTTTTACTGATGTTCCTGTTTGGCGCCGGCCCCTTTGCCGCGCTGATTTTCTTTACGATTCCCATCTATCACTGGGTGGCACGTGCGCTCGATGGCGATTGGGCGCGCGGGGATATCCAGGTTGGTCCGGCGCCGGCGGTCGCTAGGACTAAGGGGGAGGACGTTTCCACAGCGGTTGACGCTGACATGGCTGCCGCGACCACCGCTGAGTCGAGTGCCAAAGAAGGTGATGAATGATGAAGCTCTCGCATGAGTCTAAGAGGCGCTTGGGCATTGGCATCGGAGCGTTTGTGCTTATCATTGGACTTGTCTTTGGTGCTTCGCAGCTATTGGCTCATTCCGATATGGTGCGTACGACCGGTATTCTATCTGGAGATTTGTCTGATTTTGACGATATGTTTGACGACGATGATCTCTTGGATAGCGGTAACTATTCCGCTCGGCCTCAGCAGCTTTCGAGCGAAACGTTTGATGCCGACGCGTTCCAATCGCTCGACTTGGACGTGACGTCGGGGACGGTCGAGGTTAAATGTGTCTCTGGCGGCCCGGTGCGTGTTATCGAAAGCGGTCGCGTTGCGAAGGGAACGTCTGCTTCTGATGCGGCTACCCGGAACCTTGCTGAGGTCAAGGGCTCTACGCTCAAGATCAGTCAGTTCGACTACGATGATAAGCGCGCGATTGACCGCACAATTACCATTGAGCTGCCGCGAGATGTTGCGGATAACCTGGTGGGCATTACGGCGAATGTAGGGTCGGGCGACCTGGCGGTCGCGGACATTGCGTGCCATGATCTGGTTATAACGTTGAATTCGGGAGACGTTGAGTTTACGGGCACCGTGACCGACACCCTGAATGCCGAGGTCGGTTCGGGCGACATGACGTTCGATCTCTACCAGGCGCCCGCGAAGTCGATGGACGTGAGTGTGGGCTCGGGTGATGTGGAGATGACGGTTCCGAACTCTACGGGCTTTAAGGCGAGCCTCACCTTGGGCAGCGGCGACTTCGAGAGCGATTTCCTTCCGCTTGACTACGACGGCGAGACCATTTTGAATCTTGAATTCGATAATGGCGATAAGTCCGCCACGTATCGTTTTGAGGTTGGTTCGGGCGACATGTCATTTGATTCAGAGTGACGGGCGGTTATCGAAGACTTATAAACCATAGCTGCGCTGTTTGATGGAGGCGCCGGAGCCGTGACGGGCTCCGGCGCCTTTGCCTTTACAATGGGGGCATGGAACAGATTATCTTGAACATACTTGAGGCCCTGCGTCGCGGCGAGACCGTGGACGACAAGGCGCTCGTCAAACTGATACATGCCGAGGCGCGCCGTGAGGGTGCCGACAAACGCGATTTGGCCAAGCGCCGTCTGCTGCCGTTCTACCAGCGGGTTAAACGTGAGGAGCCGGCTCGTTGGGCTGCGTGGAATGTCGATACCGAGCTGGAACGTCGACTGCTGCAGGTGCTGCGTATGAAGCCTCGTCGCACGGCTTCGGGCGTGGCGACCATTACCGTCATTACCAAGCCCTGGCCATGCTCGGGCGATTGCCTGTTTTGCCCCAATGACCTGCGCATGCCTAAAAGCTATCTGCACGCCGAGCCGGCGTGCGCCCGTGCGGAGCAAAACTGCTTTGACCCGTATCTGCAGGTGAGCGCTCGTCTGACCGCGCTTTCGCAGATGGGGCATGCGACCGACAAGATAGAGCTCATCGTGCTCGGTGGCACCTGGAGCGACTATCCGCAAGGGTATCAAACGTGGTTTATGTCGGAGCTTTTCCGTGCGCTCAATGACGATGCCGTCGCCGGCGTGGCGGCAAACCCCATGTTGGCGCGTCCGGGCATCAGCCGTGCCGAGGCAGGGCGCCTGCTCGATGACGCTCCCGCCGATGCCCTGCCGCCGGTGGTAACAGAGCGCCGCGAGCGCTATCGGGCTGCCGGCATTGCGACAGACGAGGCTGAGCTTGCTGCCGGCGTTGCCGACGAGCAGGGGCGTGTGGATGCTGTCGTTGGTGGCTATAACCGCGCAGTGCGCCGTCTGTACGGCCCCGGTACGCCATGGGGCGAGGCTGCCGAGTGGCAGACGGCAACGATGGAGGAGCTTGAGCGTCAGCAGCGCATCAACGAGACGGCGAAGCATCGCGTGGTGGGGCTCGTTATCGAGACGCGCCCCGATGCCGTAACGCCGCAGGCCCTCACGCTCATCCGCCGCCTGGGTTGCACCAAGATTCAGATGGGTATTCAGAGTCTTGACCAGCATCTACTCGATATCAACGAGCGCCGCATTTCGGTGGCGCAGATCGAGCGGGCGTTTTCGCTCGCGCGCCTGTTTGGCTTTAAGATCCACGCGCACTTTATGCTCAACTTGCTGGGCGCCACGCCTGATGGGGACAAGTGCGACTACGAGCGCTTTATGACCGAGGGCGCCTTTATGCCCGACGAGGTCAAGGTCTACCCGTGCGCGCTCATCGAGGGCTCGCGTCTGGTGGGCTGTTACGAGCGTGGCGAGTGGCGCCCCTATACCGAGGACGAGCTGCTCGATGTGTTGGCCGACGACATCGTGGTGACGCCGGCGTTCTGCCGCATCAGCCGCATGATCCGCGACTTTAGCTCCGATGACATCATGGTGGGCAACAAGAAACCCAACCTGCGCCAGCTCGTTGAGAACCGCTTGGCTGCTTGGGGTGACGGTGCGACGGTGCGTGAGATTCGCTATCGCGAGATCAGCACGGCGGGCGCCGACCTGGACGAGTTGACCCTTGACGAGGAAGTGGCGTACGAGACGCCGGTGACGCACGAGCGCTTTTTGCAGTGGGTGACACCGCAGGGCAAAATCGCGGGCTTTTTGCGCCTGTCGCTGCCCGACCGCGCGTTTGTTGCCGCGCATGCGGACGAGTTGCCGACGGTGTCGGACGAGGCGATGATTCGCGAGGTTCACGTGTATGGCATGGCGGCGCGCGTGGGCGATCAAGGCCAGGCGGCGCAGCATCACGGGTTAGGGCGTTTGCTCGTAGAACGTGCGTGCGAGATTGCCCGGGATGCGGGTTATGCGCGCATCAACGTGATTAGCGCGATTGGCACACGTGAGTACTATCGTCATCTTGGATTTTATGACCATGGCCTTTATCTGCAAAAGGAGCTCTAGATGAACAAGCCGAGTGTTTCTGCCGGCGTCGTTGCCGGCGTTGCTCTGGGGGCCGCGGCGCTTGGCGCGGCCGCTGTCGCTGTCCGTGCTGCCTGTCTGCAGGTTGCGCGAACCCGCCATGGGTTGGCGCGTGTGAAACGCGTGCACGATGAGGGAGGCGACGAAGTCCGTGTATTGGTGCAAGGCGGCGTTTACCAAAGCGCAAGCTACGTTGGCGAGCGTTGGGCGGAGCCCGTCTTTGCGTACTATCGCGCGTTTGACGACGTGTTTGAGGCTGAGGACGCAATGCGTGATGCTTACGGGCATGGTATCGACCGTATGCTCATGCTGGGCGGCGGCGGGTTTGCCTATCCCAAGTTTGCACTGATGTCGCACGAGAGCTTGCACATGGACGTCATTGAGTACGATGCCGAGATTACGCGCCTGGCGCGCCGTTGGTTCTACCTGGACGAGCTGGAGCGCACGGTGGGCGATCGCCTGCGAGTGATTACCGCTGAGGCTCGCTCGTATCTGGGCGTGACGAGCGTGGGTCATCGTCGCTACGACGTGGTCGTGAGCGATTGCTTTGGCGGTGCCGAGCCCGTACGCGAGCTGGCGACGGTTGAGGCATTGCGTTTGGTGCGAGGCAGCCTGAACCCCGGGGGCATCTATGTTGCCAATATCGTGAGTGCGAACAGGGGGAGCGACGTGACGTTCCTGCGCGATTGCGTTGCCGCGGCACTCGAGGTATTCGCCCACGCCTGGGTGGTCCCATGCGGCGACGCGGAGTTCGGCGGCGAGGAAAACTACCTGCTCGTCGCCAGTGACGGCGATTATGCCTTTGCCGAAGCCGTGCCCTTCGACGCCGACTTCCTCGGCACCGTCCTTCACGACAAGTAAGTCTCTCCGTCCCAAAAAGACGGGTCTTAGGCGTGGTCGCTCCAGCTGCGGACACGCTGCTTCATGCCCTCTATGTCGAGCACGCCTTCGGCAAAGCCCTTGCGCACGAGCTCTTCGGGAACAAACTCGTCGTAGCGGTCAAAATAAGGCACCTCGTCGGGATAGACGAGCTCGATGGGATCGAAGTCCTTCTCGGCCTCGGCGGCGAGCACCTCAAAGAACGTCTCCTCGTCGGCCTTCATCTTAAACTGCATAAAGTACGGGCGTGATGGGTCGAGTCCGCGAAGGCCCAACTCCGCGGCACATTTAATCTTGAGCATGCGCTCGAGGGCCAAAAAGGCGTAGCTGCCCAGCCAGGGGAAGAGCACCCAGGTATCGCCGCCCAGGTTAATGAGCGGTTTAGTTCCCGCGCCCGAAATCTCGGCCGTATGACGAGCCTGCGCAAGGCGGGCCCGTGCGTTACCCATAAGGTACGGATACGCGGCGTGTTCGTTGAGCGCCTTGCGCATGCGCTCGAGTACGTGTGTATTGATGTCACCGGGACAGTCGCCAAAGTAGGCCGGCACCCGGCCCTTGACCTGCGTGGCAAAGACGGTATGACGCTTCCAGTCCACTTCCTCGACAATCCAGCAGTGTCCGGCGATGGCGATGCGCTCACCGGGCGGTGGCGGATTGACGATCGTGCCCAACTCGGCCGACTCGCTGCGAACGGTGAACTCCTCGTTTTCCTGGAACACGGCGTAAAACTTAAAGTTGTTAATGATGCGCTCGCCCGCGAGGCCCACGATGAGCCCACCGCCCTCGGTGACCTGGATGTGGTCGATCTTGATGAGGTGGCGCAGCAGTACGCGATAGTCATCGGCCGAGACGCGGTGGAAATAGCTGAGCGTGAGCACGCGCTGGGCAAGTTCGGCAGGCGTGAGTTCGCCGGTGCTGGCGAGGGTCGACATGGTCTGGTGATAGAGCAGGCTGTAGGGGAGTCGATCGAGCTCGGGCGGCTCGACCCACTTTTCCTCGCGATAGAGTTGTACGAGCGCGATGCCCTGGAGGAGCTTCCAAGGTATCGTTTCAGGCATCATCGTGCGCGGCTCGGGCTCTTCCTCGCGCATGACAAACCACATCTCGGGCGGAAGATCGCGGCGTCCCGTGCGCCCCATGCGCTGCAAAAAGGAGCTGACGGTAAACGGTGCATCGATCTGGAACGCGCGCTCCAGGCGACCGATATCAATGCCGAGCTCCAGCGTGGAGGTGGTGACGGTTGTCTGTGCCTGTTCCTCGTCGCGCATGAGCTCTTCTGCCGTCTCGCGTAGCGATGCCGAGAGGTTGCCGTGATGGATAAGGAAGCGGTCGGGCTCGTGCCGGCTCTCGCAGTAGCTACGCAGCATGGAGCATACGGCCTCTGCCTCCTCGCGCGAGTTGGTAAAGACTAAGCACTTTCGGCCGCGCGTGTGCTCAAAGATATATCCCATGCCGGGGTCGGCGTTGTCTGGTGCTGTATCGGTGGGGTTGAGTAATGCCTGTTCGGGTGCTTGGGGGATGTCGACTTCGCCCTCGGGGGCCGAGGAAACTTGGCGGTCCTTGGGAGCGGCCTTGCCCTGTGCCCGCTCACGACGTTGACGGCGCTCCTCTTGTGTGAGCTGTCCGCTGTGACGCATGTCTTGGGCGCCGGCGGGCAGTGCCGCGGATGCCGCCGCATCGATGCGCTCGCACGCAAGCACTTCGGCCTCTTGAGGACCTGTACCCATGAATCCCCGCTGCTGCGCCTGGGGGCCCGAGTTGTAGAAGTGCTCCATGGAGATGCGCCACACGCGGCGCGGTTCTTCAAAGCGGGGGATAACGCAGTCGCGCCCCGTTCCCTGTGAGAGAAAAGCGCCCGTGCGCTCGGGGTCGCCGATGGTAGCCGAAAGGCCAATGCGGCGAGGCTGCACACCGGCCATGCGCGAGAGTCGCTCGATAAGGCAGAGCGTTTGCCCGCCACGGTCGCCGCGCATGAGCGAGTGGACCTCATCGATGACCACGTAGCGCAGGTCGCAAAACATGCGCGGGATCGCCATGTGCTTATGGATTAAAAGCGCTTCGAGTGACTCGGGTGTAATCTGCAGGATGCCGCTCGGTTTTTTAATGAGCTTAGCCTTGTGCGACTGCGAGACATCGCCATGCCAGTGCCAGACAGGGATATCGGCCTCTTCGCAGAGGTCGTTGAGGCGGACGAACTGATCATTGATGAGCGCTTTGAGGGGGCCGATGTAGAGGGCGCCCACGCTCGCGGGCGGGTTCTCCCAAAACTCGGTCAGGATGGGAAAGAAGGCTGCCTCGGTTTTGCCGGAAGCCGTGGATGCCGTCAAGAGCACATTATCTTGTGTGTTAAAGATGGCATCAGCTGCTGCAACCTGGATAGAGCGTAGACTCTCCCAATCGTGGGAGTAGATGAAGTCTTGGATAAACGGAGCATATCGGTCAAAGGCGTTCACGGGACCTCCCCTCAAATACGAACTTCTCAACGCGGCTGGCAATGGTTTGCTGCATTACTGCCTCAGCGTTTGCCCAGATAAAACCTGCCAAAATAAACCTGTCCCTTTTTGGCAGGTTAGATGGTGAATTCGGCGAAGTTGCGGTCGCCGCCTGCGGTGCCGGCGTCGCCTGTTGCGGCTGCCGGCGCCAACGCGTCGCCGCCGACGCTTTGCAGCAGCTCGGCCACATTTGCATCGGGGTTCTGACACAGGATATCGAGCAGCTCGATAAAGTCACGGATGACCTCACGCGGCGTCAGGTGCGTATCGGCTCCCACGCGGCCAAACTCAATCTTGAGAAAGTCTACTAAGTCGTTCTCGGTAAGCGTGGGCGTCCAGCCAAAGTATCCGGCATGGATCTGCATGAGTTTTTCGATCAGCACCAGCAACTCCTCGTAGGTGAGTGGCTGCAGGCGGATGATGGGCGCGAGCATGTCCTTAAGGTCCTCGCGTGCAAAGCGGCCCTGAGCGAGTCGACTTCGCAGGGCCTCGTAGGAGAACACGCCACGGCGGCGGTCTTCGATGGAGGTTGGCGTGCCGCCCATGATCATGCCCAGGTACTGCGCCTTGCCCTGGAGCGTGTCGTTGTACATGGTCAGGATCTTCTCGTAGTTGTATTGGCGCGTGATGGCGTTGGGAATCTTATACAGATTCACGAGCTCGTCGATGAGCACCAGCATGCCCTTGTAGCCGCTGCAGACCAAAAAGCGCGCAATGAGCTTAACGTAGTCGTACCAGTCGTCATCGCTGATGATGGTCGAGGAGCCCAGCTCGGCGCGTGCCTCACTCTTGGTGCGGTACTCGCCGCGAATCCATTTGGTCACGCGGCTCATAGCTTCTTCGTCGCCCTCGGATACGGCCGCGCGGTAGCGGCGGAGCATGCGGGCGAAGTCGAAGCCGTGGACCATTTCCTCGAGTGGGGCCAGTTGGGCATTGACGGCAGACTCGTCGGCATCGGCACACGAGGCGACCCAGCGATCCAGGATAAGGTTGAGCGCACCGCCCTCGGGGCGCGTCTTGGTCGATATGTTGCGGATGAGCTCACGGTAGGTGGCAAGGCCCTGTCCCTGGCCGCCCTGCAGACGGCGTTCAGGGGATAAGTCGGCATCGGCGACGACGAATCCCTCGCCCATGGCGTGCGTGCGGATGGTCTGGAGCAAAAAGCTCTTGCCGGCGCCGTAGCGACCGACTAGGAAACGGAAGCTCGCGCCGCCGTCGGCGATGAGGCTCAGGTCGGTGAGCAGAGCACGGATCTCGACCTCGCGCCCCACGGTGATATAGGGAAGGCCGATGCGCGGGACCACGCCGCCCTTGAGCGAGTTGAGAATGACGGCGGCGACGCGCTTGGGCACGCGGGGTGCTGCGGATGCGGTATCACTCATGGTCTAGGTATCCTCTCACGTCTGCTTCGTAGTCCTCGATAATCTGCGGTCCTGCTGAGCCAAATTCAATAACGGTGTCGCCCACCAGGTCAAAGAGCGCTTCGTTGATGCTATCGACGAGCATGTCCTCACTCTTGCCCGACTGTGCCGCCGCCAATGTGGCCTGCGCCGTGTTCCGCTCGAGGAGCGCGCGAAGGAAGGCATCTGCGGCGGGCGCGAGTTTGTTCGCAGCTTCGGCAGACGCGGGCGTTACGGGCGCGGGCACAGACACGAGGAGCGGTGCCACGACGCCAAACTCTTCGGTGGAGACAGTCGGCTCGTCGGGTTCGTCTTGCCGTGTGGCCATCTCGCCAGGTCCGGCGGTCATGCTGGGCGCAGACTCGGTGTTCGGTTGCTCGATAAGCGTCGCCTCGGCTTCCATAGACACATCATCCTCGCGCTCCTCATCAATCAAAAGCGCTTCACGCGTTTGCGCGGCGGCGCTCCGAATGTGCCCCAGCTGACTCAAATCGATATCGATCTTGACAGGCTGGTGCGCGGCGTCCCACGAAAGCCATGCCACGATCTCGTCATCGATGATCTTGGCCAGATATTTGGGGACCTTCTCCTCCTTTAGGGGATGGGTGGGGTCTAGGGCCAGGCGCAGGCGTTGGTCGCAGGCGCGCATCATCTCACCGAGCTTGCTACTTTTTTGTCTGCTGCCGTGGATGCGCATGCATTCCCAAAAGCCATTTTGGCAGCGATAGATGTGAATGGGGTCCAGGCGATATTCGCAGTCCTCGTGGCGCTCGGGCGCAAAGAACACGGCCGAGGCAAACATGGTGTAGGGCATGGCCGTCTCCTCCCCAAACAAGCTCGCTACGATGCCGGTCTTTCGGTGCGTGTCATAGTAGCGCGCCATACGGACATACACGGCGCATGCCACGTGGCGCAGGTCGCGATGGTGGGAACGGTCGAGCCGTGAGTTATTCAGGTTGTACGTGGAGAGGGCGTTTATAGCGGTCATGAGTCGCTCCTCGCCTGCCTCGTCGGGCGGAAGGGGGAGCGTGGGCTCGGAGGTCTTGCGACGCGCAGGCGGCAGG
>UQIY01000021.1 GCA_900541195.1 uncultured Collinsella sp.
TTTTCAAGCAGAAGACGGCATACGAGATAGGCTCCGGTCTCGTGGGCTCGTCGAGCAGCAGCAAGTCGGGAGCTTCGAGCAGCAGCTTGCACAGGGCCACGCGACGGCGCTCGCCGCCGGAAAGTACGTTGACCGGCATGTCAGAATCGGGCAGCTGCAGGGCGTCCATGGCCTGGCCGAGCTTGGAATCGATATCCCAGCCGTCGGCGGCGTCGATCTCGTCCTGGAGCTTTCCCATCTCGGCCATGAGGGCGTCCATGTCGCAATCCGGGTCGCACATCTCCTCGCCGATCTTGTTGAAGCGATCGACCTTGGCGATCATGTCGCCAAATGCCATGCGCACGTTCTCGATGACGGTCTTGTCGTCGTCGAGCGGCGGCTCCTGCTGCAGGATGCCCACGGTGTAGCCGGGGGTAAGCCTGGCATCGCCGTTGGAGACCTCCTCGATGCCGGCCATGATCTTGAGCAGGGTCGACTTGCCCATACCGTTGGGGCCCACGACGCCGATCTTGGCACCGGGGTAGAAGCTCAGGGTCACGTCGTCAAGGATCACCTTGTCGCCATGGGCCTTACGAGCCTGATACATCTGGTAGATAAACTCTGCCATTTGCCTGTTTTATCCTTTCTACCTGCTGTTTCTCTATTCTTGTTTCGCTTTAGTAGAAACGAAATGAGGAAATCAGCTCTGAAACGTAACGAAAAAGGGGCATGGTTGCCCATACCCCCTAATACTACCTGGGAAAAATCCCCCAGAACATACCATGAACTGCGTACGCTAGTTTTCCGCAACCTTAACGAACAGCCCGCTGAGATTTGCGCCACAGCAGATACGAGTAGACGTAGACGGCTCCAACCGAACCAAACGCCAGAACCGCAATCACCGCGGCGACGACTTCACTCGAAAGCACGCTGCCTGCCACGCCCATCACAATCAGGCCAATACCCAGCACCATAAAGCAGGCGCCGCCAAAACGCTGCGTACGGCGCCAGTTCTCGGGATCGGCAAGCGCCCAGGGTGTCTTGATACCGAGCGTATAGTTCTGCTTCACACGCGGCAAGTAGTTGCCTACGCCGATGAACAGCAAACCGACAACACCGGAAATCAGCACGTTAACCGAACCGACCGCCGGCACCACGCCCCAGACCGTAAGCTCTCCCAGCCAGCTTATGGCGCACATGAACAAGGTGAAGGCGATTACGAAGCCCTGGTAGAACTTGCCCGAGGTTCGATATGCCTCACCTTTGGGGTCGATGCGCGGCACCACGCAGAACATTGCGAGAAGCGCCAGAGGCAGCACGCCGAGCGCGGAGGCCATCCAGCTAGGACCCCAACCGTCGACGGCGCCGTTCGCGCCCCAGTGCGTGGGAATCTGCGCAGGCAAGCTCGGCATCACCATGAGGTGCGCTACGACATTGGCGACGCACAGAGCGACCAGCGCAATCCACACGCGCGACGATACCCCCGTGGGGTGAATGCCCTTGTTTTCGTTATTCATCCTTATCACCTTCCGTGTTTGTAAAACCCATAAACCAGCCAATCAAATCCTGCATGACGGTGGTGTTTAAGCTGTATACGATGTTTTGACCATGACGTTCGTCGGTTACCAACCCGGCGTTTTTGAGCGTCGCCAAGTGATGGCTCAGCGACGGCTTACTGATATCGAAATGCTCGGCAAGCTCCCCCGCCGTGCAATTGCCCTCGCGCAGCAACTCCAAAATGCGCCGTCGCGTTGGATCGGCAAGCGCCTTAAAACCCTCTCCCGGCATAAGACCCCCTTTCATCATCTCTCATGACGCGCACACTATACTCGATATTTAGATGTTTGTCTAACTATCTAATACAGGAACATCTATAGAACATTCGTTCGTATTTAGCTACAATGGAAGTTGAAGCAGATGGGCCAGCTCCCTCTACCCGAGAAGGAGATGGACTATGAGTATTGACGATGTCCTGACGTTGTTATTGCTTGTAATCGCGGCTGTGGAGCTCGGCATCCACATTGGAGGTCGAATGAAATAGCCGCCCCCGCGTAATGCGAAGACGGCCACTTCTCACGCTACAAACGTGTTTTGGAGTTGGCCAACCCGCTGCAACGGGTGCCATCTGCTTCAATCTTATGCGAACCCCGATCCCATTTCAACAAGCCCAAGGGCTCAAATGGAATCGCGATAACACCTATAATGGCGATAGCTAAAACACGATTCGCTTCCCCATCGGAGGATGTCTATGACCGAAACCGCTGCCGCTCTCGTCGAGACACGCGACACCAAGCTCGAGATCATCATGGGCCGCGAGGCACTCGATAAGCTCGCCGATGCTACGGTGCTGGTGCTCGGCTGCGGAGGCGTGGGCTCCAACTGCTGCGAGGCACTCGCCCGCGGCGGCATCGGTCATTTCGTCATTCTGGACAAGGACATCATCGCGCCCAGCAATATCAATCGCCAGGCCATCGCCTTTCACAGCACCATCGGCAAGCGCAAAGTGGACGTGATGGATGCCATGATTCGCGATATCAATCCCGCCGCCACCGTTATCAAGCGCACCGAATACCTGCTGAGCGACAACATCGACGAGTTCTTCGCGAGCGTTTTGGAGCAGACGGGTGGCAAGCTCGACTACGTCGTCGACGCCATCGACACCATCTCGGCCAAGCTTACCATTGCCAAATATGCTCAGGACCACGGCATTCGTTTGGTTAGCTCCATGGGCGGGGCCAACAAGCTCCATCCCGAGTGCCTCCGCTTTGCCGACATTTTCGATACGGTACGTGACCCCATGAGCCGCATCATGCGCAAAGAATGTAAGAAGCGCGGAATCAAGAGCCTGCGTGTTCTATTTAGCTGCGAGGAATCGGTTAAGACCCAGCCCCGCGACCCTTCCAACATCCACGAGCGTACCGAGTTGGGCACTGCCAGCTATATGCCGCCCATCATGGGCCAGATGATTGCCGGCGAGGTTATCCGCCAGATCAGTGGGCGCGGCACCGAGCGCGTACGCGCCGATGGCCAGCGCCTGGACTAGCAGAATGTCCTGCGATGGAACCGCAATTCTTTGACACGCATTGTCATCTTGATTTGATGCTCGGCCCCGATGCTGCAGCCAGTGAGTCGGCGGCGTTGGGTCTGGGGCTCTTTGACTGCGGGGTCGACCCACGCGACTTTTCGGCCGCAAACGAGCGCGCCCGTCGCCTACCAGGCATCATCGCTGGCGTTGGGCTCCACCCCTGGTGGCTCGCCGACGGCCGCTGCGGTCCTGCCGAAGTCGATCTGCTTTGCGAAGTTGCTGCCCAAGAGCGCTACATCGGCGAGGTGGGACTCGACTTTTCCGCACGCTTTGCAGGAAGCGAGCCGCTACAAATACAGGCGCTTGACCGGCTCTGCGATGCGCTCGTGCAGCATCCTCTTGTCGGGCGTGTGATATCAATTCACGCCGTTCGTTCGGCAGGAGCCGTACTGGACGTCCTCGAATCGCATGGACTACTCATCCCAAACTCCGACTCCCCCGCTATCATCTTCCACTGGTTTAGCGGCACTTCGGACGAACTCGCCCGCGCGCGTAATGCGGGCTGTAGTTTTTCCGTCAACGAACGCATGCTTGCGTCTAAACGTGGACGCGAATATGCCCGACAGATTCCACTCGACCGTCTACTGCTCGAGACCGATGCGCCAGCCGAGCCAAACACAGAAACAAGCGCACAGTCGCTCATCAGATCGCTCACAAGGACCTCGATGCGCATTGCCTCACTCAAAAAATGTGACGCTAAGCACATTGAGTCGGCAGTTTTAGCAAATGCGCGCTCTGTATTTGACCTTCGCTAACCCCTGTGGGCAAAAAATGCCAAATATGAGTACTGCTACCGGAATGGATACATTACTTTTAACTTCCCAACCGCCAGAATAATCCTCGATTGTCCGCTAATTAAAGCTTTTACAGTCATTCATCCTGCGTTTTCGCAAATCTTAAACCCCTCCAGACGCTCAAATCACATCTGAAGGGGTTGATTTTGCTGCGACTAAATTAGTCACAGTACTCATATTTGGCATTTTTTGCACACCGAGTCCCGGGGAGGCACCCGCACCTCCCCGGGACCGCTCGGCTATTCGACGATTGGTGCTCCGTGGCCCCAAGAACCTTCCATACCGCACACGGTCGAGGCAAACCCGGCAGCAAAGTCGAGCGCGCGCTCGATGGCCTCGGCGCCATCCTCACCGCGCTTGGCGGAATCGAGATAGCACATCAAAAACGAGGTGAGGAACGAGTCGCCCGCCCCCATGGTGTCCTTCATGTCCGTTACCGGTTTAGCCAGCTGGCGGTAATAACGCTCGCCGTCGTAAGCAATGCAGCCCTCGGCGCCCGCCGTAGCCGACACAAAACGCGGACCCAGGCCCTTCACCCATGCCAGACGCTCGCGAATCTCGTCCTCACTCGCAGCATCCGCCGCACTAAAGAAAGCGAAATCGACGTAGGGCGCAATCTGCTCGTAGTACTCGTCGGTGGAGTCGTCCGAAAAGTCAAAAGAGACCGTGACGCCCGCAGCCTTCAACTTGGGCAGCTCGCGCTCGGTAAAGCAATAGTTGCCCGAATGAACCACATCGAACTGCTTCATGTACGCAAGATCAAAGCGATCGAGGACATAGCGCGCATCGCCACGGATACCGCCCTCGTTGGAGCCAAGGAAGACACGGTCACCGTCAACGACGGTCACGCGAGCCGCTCCGTTCTCGCCAATCATCTGCTCGCACTTGTCAAGCTCGATACCCTCATCCTCGAGGCTTGCAATGACATGCTCGGCAGCGGCGTCATTACCAAAAATGCCCATGTATGCAGAGCGTGCGGCACCGCATTTCTTGGCATAAACGGCGAAGTTCACCGCATTGCCGCCGGGATACATGGTGTGGATATGCTCGTAGCGATCGACGACGTTGTCGCCAAATCCGAGCGCGTTAACGTTAAATGCCATGGCCTTTGTCCCTTCTAGTACTCGACAACACCCATATAGCGACGGAAATCGGGATCGTGATCAAACACCTTGCCGCGTGCAGCACGCAGCTCGCAGTTCATGGCGTAGAACAGCACCGGGTCCAGATAGGCACGGACGCTCGCCGGCACGGCTTCCATACCGTACTCCTTGGCATCGAGCACCATCAGCGTATCGGTATGCGTCTTAAGGAACGCCAGGGCGCGCTCGTCCATGGCACGGCACTCGCTGGAGCCCATCTGCAGGAAGTAAAAAACGCCATCCTGAGTAGCCTCGAAGGGGCCATGGAAGTACTCGGCAGAGTGGATGTAGCTGCAGTGCTGCCACTGCATCTCCATAAGAGAGCAGATAGCGAAACCGTAGGTCTGGCTAAAGTTGGGACCGCTGCCCAGAATGTAGAAGAACTCGTGCTCCTGGCAAAGCTTGGCAAAACGATCGCCCAGCTCGGCATTTACCTTCTCGCGTGCCGAGGGAAGGATCTTATCCATCTCGGCGATACCGGCATACATATCGGCAAGATCGGCGTAGCCCTCCTGCTGATCGAGCAGCTCGGCCGCAAGCGACAGCGAAATGCCAGCGGGGACCTCGGCCTGCGGCACGCCCTCGCCCCACGGGTAGACCCACGTGGTCCACTTGCCGGAGTCAATCTTGGATCCAGCGTTGTCGGTCTGGGCGATCACCGTAGCGCCGGCAGCAAGGGCAATCTCGCAGCCCTCGACGACCTCGGGGGTGTTGCCACTGTGGCTACAAGCGATGACCAGGGACTTCTCGCCCAGACGACGCGGACGCATGATATCGAACTCGCGAGCCGTATAGATATACGAAGTGAAGGTGGTTGCCTCGCGCTGCAGAAGCTCATGAGCCGGGATCAAATCGATCATGGAGCCACCGCAAGCAATCCAGTAGACGCTGTCGAACTTGCCCTTCTCGGCAATTGCCTCTTTGATCAGATCGTGTGCGTTCATATCCAGTTCCTTTCTTATTTGGCCCGCAATCAATGACGTTGGTTGCGTGGCCGATGGTTGTTTTAGTCAATCAGATATTTCTCGAATGCGGCCATGTTCTTGGCATCTGCCGCCGCCGGATCATCGTAGTAACGACCGTCCGTGATTTCCTGGCCCAGCATGCCGTCGAAACCATGGGCGTTGAGCGTGGCGACGAAGGCGTCCATATCGTGCTTGCCATCGCCCCACACCAGATGGCCATACGGGTCACCGTCGATAAAGTGCATCTCGTGAATTGCCCCATCACCAAAGGCGGCAAACCAGTCCTCGAGCGTCTCGCCTGCAACGCCCATCGCGGTTGTATCAACCATGGGCTGTAAGTACGGGCTCGCGACCTCGTCAATCATGCGCTTCGCATCGGAAACCGTCGTCACAAGGTTGCTCTCCTCGGGACGCAGGCTTTCCATCGTAAGCACCAGACTGTGCTCGCCGGCATACTCCGCCAGAATGGACAAGTGCTCGCGGCTGCGCTTCCAGGCTTCCTCGCGGTCCTCGTCCCAGTCGCCCCAGCCCGAGTTGATGGACATGCGGTCGCACCCAAGTACCTCGGCAAGCTCAATGCCGTGCTTAAAGTACGCCAAGCTGCGCTGTTCATGCAGCGGTTTGCGTGCGCAGTACTGCCAAGGATAGACAACATTCTCGGGACACAGAGTACGATACCTAAGCCCACGGTCTGCAGCCTTTTTCGCCAGGACCTCAGCTTCAAAGTAGCCCGTGTGGTCGAGCGTCACATGCGGCTCCGCACACCACAGCTCAATGGACTCAAAGCCCAAACGCTGCTGCACATCAAGGAAGTAATCGAGCGACCACATGATGTAGTGGATATTCATGCCCGCAATCTGTTCGCGGTGCAGCGTCGGTTTGGATTCAGACATCTTATGCCTCCTTATTTCGATCGAACACGATTTGTCCGTCCGACATCGTCATGTCAACCGCAAGATCGCGTGCGTCGCGATAATCGAGGTCGAACACATCCCGATCGAGCACGCAGATATCGGCAAGCTTGCCAACCTCGAGCGTACCCAGCTCGTCTTCGCGCATCAGGTCGTACGCGCCCCCGGCAGTCCAAGCGCGCAAGAGCTCGACAAGCGTCAGCGTGTTGACCTCATTCACGGGCAGTCCGTCGGCGAAGAATCCGCCGCACGCGCTGTAGATTGACTCGCCCAGGCTCGGAATCAGCAGCGGCAGATCCGTGCCGCAGCACACTGTGCATCCGGAATCTTCCATGCCGCGGCGATTCCAGCTGTGCAAAAGTCGCGTCTCGCCAATTTGTCGACGCATCATCGACAGGCAATCCTCGCGCCGGTCCAGCGTCAGAATCTGCGGATAGACCTCGCAAATTCCACCTAACTTGCCAAACTCGACAAGATCGGTCGGGTCAGAGTTCTCGAGATCGGTAATCGCATGGCGGCGAAGCATCCGTCCATGCTCGTCTCGAGGCAGCGAGGCATAGAGCGCCACGGTGCGACGAACGGCGCCATCGCCCTGGCAATGCAAGGAATATCGGAAGCCGTCAGCATCAATTGCACGCAGCTCGTTCTCAATCAGATCCCACTCTGGCTCCTCGACGACCGTCTTGCCGGCAGCGCCCGCATCGGCCGTGTCCTCATAGGGATCAATCATCTCGGCAAGCCCCGCCCATACGCCGCGATCGGTCATACGGTTGAAGCCAGAAAAACGAACGAACGGTCCCCGGAAGCGCTCTCGCGCCTCGCGGGCATATGCCAGATTTGCACCGGCACCCACCGGCTGCGACATCATAGAGACGCGAACCGTCAGCTCACCAGATTCCTCACGGCGAGCCATTTCGTCGGCAAAGCCGTAGTAGTCATCAAACGCCATCTCCTTGATGGCGGTAACGCCGCGCTCGTTAAGCACGCTCATGTAGTCCGAATACCCGGCACGCACCTCGGGCAGCGCGAGGAAATCGCTCATCATGCGCCAGATCTTCTCGGCATAGCACGCCTGGGGTGTAAAGCCGTATCGCGCACTGGCGGCAGCGTTGAGAACGCAGGTCCCCGCTCCTGGTGTAAAGCAGACGACGGGGATATCGCCAAAACAATCGTCAAACACAGCTGCCGTATTTGCGTTCTCGACATCCGATGCCAACGTTTCGGGTAGGTTGTGGCCAAAAGCCGCCGCGCAATCCAGATGATCTTCTTTCCATGCACGCAAGAGCGACACAGCCTCTTTGGCATCAGCGATGCCGGACAGATCAGACCCCAACGTCCGCAGCGCCCAACCTGTATAGAAGGTATGCACATCGATCAGGCCAGGCATGACAGTGCGGTCGCCCAGGTCAACTACCTCGTCCGCCTGGGTCAAATACGAAGCTACCTCACACTTGGTGCCAACAGCCTCAATTCGATTGCCACGGACCGCTACGAAACCTTCAAACGGCAGGTCCCCCGTACCGGTAAAGACGCTCTTAGTCGTCAGGACCGTCAAACGATCAGACATCACAACCACCTACACCGGAAGCATGCCAGAGATTGCCGTTACGATCAGGCCAAAGACGACCATGAAAATGAAGAACTTCCAAATGGTCTTCCACCATTGGCCAAACGAAATCCTAGCCACGGCAAGGCCGGCGACCGTCATGCCCGCCACGGGGCTGATGGTGTTGATGGTCTGGTTGGCAAACTGGAGCGCGGTGACGGCCGCCTCGGGATTGTGGCCCATGAGCTCGGTCAGGGGGCCCATAACGGGCATGGTGAGCGCCGCCAGGCCAGAACTCGAGGGAACCAGCAAAGAGAGCAGGCCAAGGACGATATACATAAACGTGGTGTAGACGGCGGCGGGTGCACCGGCAAGCGCGGTAGCGAGCGCCTGGAGGATGGTGTCGATGATCATGCCGCCCTCGGCGATGACCAGAATACCGCGAGCGATACCGATAACGATGGCAGCGTACGCAAAGTCGGCGAGACCCTTAACGAACTCCTCTGCGATCGTCTGCTGGTCAAGGCCGCCCAGGATACCGGCAAGCAAGCCCATGCCAAGGAACACGGCGGAAATCTCATTCATGTACCAGCCCTGGGTAACAAGACCCCAGACGATAATGCCCATACCGCAAGCAAAATCGATAAGCACGAGCTTCTGACGGATAGTGAACTCTTCCTCGATGGAGGCATCGGTCACGGAAAACTCAATACGCTTGAGCTTATCGTCCTCGTACACAATGGACGACTCGGGGTTTTTCTTGACGCGCATGGCGTAGCGCATGGCCCATGCGATACCGACGGCAGTGAAGATGACCCAAGAAACGGCGCGCAGCCACAGTTGCGGATTACCCTCGATGCCAATGATGCCTTGGGCGATCAAAACATTAAACGGGTCGATGGTCGAAGCACAATATCCCAGGTTAGGACCAAGGAAGCAGATGATGAATGCCGTCATCGAGTCATAACCGATACCCATCATGATGGGAATGAAGATGGCATAGAACGGCAGGGCTTCCTCAGACATACCAAACGTAGTGCCGCAAATGGACAGCAATGTCATCGTGATGGGAATGATGAGGATGTCCTTGTTCTTGAGCTTTTTAATCACACGGCTCATGCCGGCATTCAAAGCGTTGGTCTTGGTGATGATCGCGAACGATCCGCCAATCAATAAGACGAACGCAACGACGTCGGCAGCCTCTTGGATACCCTTGGTGGGCGCTTGCAGAACCGCGAAGATATCCTGGCCCAGATTGATGGTCTCGCCGGTCTCGGAATCGGTGTAGTTCTTATCGACCTGTTCATAGGTTCCAGCAACGGCGACTTCACGCTCGCCCGCCGCTGTCGAAATCGTCTTGCGCTGATACTGACCAGAGGGAACGATCCAAGTCAGGACCGCAAAGACAACGATCAGCAAGAACATGATCGTATAGACATGCGGTAATTTGAACTTAAAACGTCTGTTTGTCTTCTTCGCCTTCGTATCTGACATAGATACCTCCAAAGAACTCGAGACTGCATCGCATCTCGCTTCAACGTTTGCATAAGGCAAACGTTCTATGACGTCCCATAGATTACCAGCAGCTTTTTCCTTCATCAAGATAATTTCAAACTGATTGCCGCAACGCGGTTGAACGGTTGTGTTCGCGCCGTGAACGGTATGGAAACGCCCGGTGAGATGATCCACCGGGCGCTTCCATTCGCAATGTCCTAGATGTCAAAAACGTAGCGAGACCCAACGATCCGCTGACGACCGATGATAAACGGCCGCCGCTGCTCATCGAAAAAGAAGGCTTCCATATAAAACAAGGGTTCGCCAACGGGAACTGCCAACAGCCGAGCGACCTCGGGCGACGCGCACGCGATCTCGAGCGTGCACGGGTCGGTAAACGCGGGCGTGCGGCCCGTTCGGTTGCGCACGAACTCAAAAATGGATTGGTTAGATAGAGGTGCCGTTGATAGATAGGCGTTGTCCTCGTAAACGTATATGTTGTTCTCGAGCATGACGGGGACTCCATCGGCAGTACGTACACGCTCAACGCAAATCAAGTCAGTTCCAACGGGAACACTAAAGAACTGTGCTTCGGTGGAATCCGCCGGCAGTATCTTTCTCGAAATGACACACGCCCCCGGTTCCATTCCGTTAACGCGGCATGCGTCCGAAAAACTCTGAACGTCATCCTTCTGGCGAATCTTGCGCTTGAGCTTGGAGGCATTGACAAACGTGCCTTTCCCCTGTCGCTTCGTTAGATAGCCCTGCTGAACGAGCTCCTCAATAGCACGTCGCACGGTAACGCGGCCAACTTTATAGCTCTCAGCCAATTCGAATTCGTTGGGTATCCGCGCGCCTGCCTTGTAGGCGCCGGAGTTGATTTCGTTTTTAATGATATCGATAACCTGTTGGTACAGCGGTATCGCTGCTTTACCGTCAGTTAGCCCTTCAGTCGGTGGCATATACCCTCTCCAAGCACGATTAAGTCTAAAGCAGGCTCAGGGGCATTCAACAAGCCCTTAAGCCCGCATTAGCTTAAAGTATGCTAGGTGTCGCACCAAAATGTTGACTATTTACTCATCAGACCCGAAAAACGCGCAACTACCGCGCTCCTAAGAAAGCGTGAGCAGCTCCGGCAGCTGGTCGATAATCTTGTCCGCGGCATCCTGGCTAAAGCCAAAGCGTTCCTCGCGCTTGGCAATGACTGTCAGGCCGGCTCGCTTGCCAGCGGTGATGCCGGGCACCGAATCCTCAACGCAGCAGCAGCGATTCGCGGGCAGCCCCAGCAGATCCAGCGCATGCAGGTAGATGTCGGGCTCGGGCTTGCTCTCCTTAAACTGCTCGCCGCTCACCACATACTCAAAGGCATCCGACAGCCCGCATGCGTTGAGCACTTCCTCGATGCTATCCATGGGAGACGAGCTGGCAAGCGCAACGCGAACGCCGCGGCGCGGCAGCTCTCGAATCGTATCCACGGCACCCGGGTTGATCAAAGCCTGATAGTCGCGCGGACGCTTATGCGCCCACTCGTCCCAACGGGCCAACGCTTCCTCGCCAGTGAAATGCCCCTTACCGGCACGCTCAAACCAATCGACCAGCATATGCAGGAAGAACTGATGCGAGGTACCGACCTGGCCGTTCAACTCCTCTTGAGTCAGATTAAGCCCAAGCTCCTTGGCAAACGCGGCAGTCTCGCCCAGGTAGTAATACTCGGTGTCGACAATGACGCCGTCCATGTCAAAGATAACGGCGTCGAACGGAAATGCGGACACGGCACCCTCCCTAACAAAAGGGCGCCCGCAAGCGGACGCCCGAACCATGCACTATCGGCGATTCTAACCCAGTAGCTGGTCAAGTGCCACCGCGATACCGTCTTCGTTGTTGTTGGCGGTCACCATCTGGGCCACGGCCTTGACTTCATCGACAGCGTTACCCATGGCGACGCCGGTACCAGCCCACTCGATCATGGACTTGTCGTTCTGGCCGTCGCCAAACGATACGACCTCGCTGGCATCGATGCCGAGCTTGGGCAGGGCACCCTCGAGCGCGCGGGCCTTGTCAATACCGGGCGCCGTGTACTCAAAGTACCAGTCGGCCGTAAACATGCCCGAAAGCGTCTGCTTAAAGGGCGCATACATCTCCTCGTAATGTGCCTGCAGGTAGGCCGGATCGCCCGCCGTCAGCAGCTTGTCCACGGGATAAGCATCCGCCACCTCATGAAGGCTCTCGACTTCGCGAATCTTAAGGTCGCAGGCATCGCGCTCGTATTTGACGATATTCTTCTGCGAGCCGTCCGGCAGTGTAATCATGCAGCGATACGAGTCCTCTACATGCAGGTCGCGCCCGAGCGAGATCATGGGGATCACATCATAGTTTTGCAGGTGATCAATCAGACGGTGCAGCTCGTCAGCCGGCATGGCCTGGTCAAAAAGGACCTCATCAGTCTGAGCATCGACCACATGCGCGCCATTGAAAGCGACTAGCAGACCGTCATGGTTTTGAAGGTCGAGCTCCTGCGCCAAGGCGTGCAGCCCCCATGCGGGACGGCCCGAAGCCAAAATGAGCTTAATGCCCGACTCCTGCGCCGCGAGCAGCTTCTCGCGCGTACGCGGGCTGATAACCTTTTGGTCGTTGGTGAGCGTGCCGTCGATATCCATTGCGATGGCTTTGATTGCCATGTATGCCTCCTTGCATCGTTTTTATCGCGCACTATCTTATCCGAGCCGGGGCACGTTCGCATAGCGTGGCGCGTGACGGTTGCAAAACCACCCCATTTGAAACAAACGCAAAAAAGTACTTGCAAAGACGCGTTCCGACATATAAGTTGATAAAAGACCGCCGTTGCGGTTTTAAGTAGATCGAGCATATGAAGTTTGAGTTTTCAGCGTGTAAGAGAAGGAAGATCGGCAAAGTACAACCCCAAACGCAATGACAACTTAATGAGGTAACTGCCACATGTGAGGCACCCAGGGCATTGCTGTCTCGATTTTGAGCACGATGCCTTCCGCCTTGCATGGGCCGTTCCATCCCGCCCCTGCAGCAACTGCCTCACGGGCTCATTGAAAACCGCATAGCACCCCAACGTCAGCACATCACCCACGGCAAGCACATCACTCACGACAACCAACACATCAACAAACAGCACGAACATCAACCGATTGGAGAAGCTGTGACAAACCACCACGCTGAAGACGGCGATAAGAAAAGCATTCTGGATGCCCGCATTGAGCGAGCATATGCAAACGAATATGACGCCGCCTTTGCCGCCGCGACCATCAAGAACTACGCGTCGCTACCGCTCGCGACGATCTTGGCCGACCACCCTCAACTGCTGAAGCGCTGCACAAAGATCATGGGCGACCCCGACATTCGCAAGCTGACAGACCCCTATGCCCCAAAACGCGACAACGATTCGTACGTTCTTACCGTAGGCTGCCTAGCCCATATGCTTACGGCGCTCGACACGAAACTCAAGCTCGAATGGGAACCCGACGAGCGTCATGAACTCGAAAGCAAGCGGAACACCCTGCGCACCGCACTGTTCCTTCCGTTGGACGGCCTCAAGCGCTGCAACGTCGAGCTCAATACACAGGCGCGACAAAAGCCCGGGACCACGGGGCAGAAAACTCCAAGACCCCATGCGGCCATCGTCGACCGCAACCGATATAACCGCATGACCGCGCACTTTTCCGCCGAGGGAGCAGCCATAAGGACGCTGGTCGACCTGCTGTGCCTCCTGAGCATCAACGAGCTATTTGAGGGTTATCTCGCCCTTGTTCCCGCGACGGCACCCAAGTCGGTAGCAAAGATCATCGAGACCTGCAGACGCCAGTTTGAGCGCCATCGCAATGGCAGCGAGATGAACGCCAGCATCGCGCAGTACTACGCGGCTCATTACAAAAATGACGGATGTGCCCCTGTCGAGCATCAGCTGCGGCTCGCCTATACCACGCCCGCCGCAACGCTCTATCGCTTTGGAGCCCTTGGCGCTTGCGAGCCGCACGAACAGGCAGCCTGCCCCACAACCGAGCTCGATCTCAGGCTCGGACGAACCCTGTAGCCCGCCAGCCCCTCCGCGGGCAACAATCCTATTCCACAACACAACCAACAGAAAGGAGTCCTCATGGACACCAATCATTCCCCCATCATCAGCCCCCTCACCATGCGTGAATCCGCCCGAGGTATCACGCTCACCAGCATTTACGATGAGATGCTCGCCCGTCGCGAGCTCTCCGTCATGGGAAACATCGAAACCCCGATGGCCCACGACCTATGCCAGCAGATCCGCCTGCTCGATGCCACCGACCCCAGCCGCCCCATCACCATATTTGTCGCCAGCGCCGGCGGAAGCGTGCGATCGGGTCTTGCGATCTATGACGCCATGCGCCTCGCATCGTGCCCCATCCGCACCGTCTGCCTGGAATTCGCCGCGTCCATGGGCGCCGTGATCTTTATGGGCGGCGACGATCGCCGTATGGCGCCCCATGCAGAGCTCATGATTCACGACCCACTGATCCCCCAGGGGGCAGGCGGCTCGGCACTTGCGCTGCAGGAAACCAGCCGGCGTCTCATGCAGACCCGCAAGACCCTCACGCAAATCCTCTCGGACCGCAGCGGCCTCACGCCCAAGCGCATCCAGTCCCTCACTGCAAAAGACACCTACCTTTCGGCCGAGCGCGCCGTCGAGCTCGGCTTTGCCCACGAAATCCTCTCGACCACCAAGGAGGTCGCCCATGTCTAACCTCGCCAGCCGCCTCGCCGCATCTGAGTCCGCATTGTCCACCATCCTCGCCAAGGATCGAACGCTTTCCTGCGACACCCGCCAAACGGGACTCAACAACAACGCACTTGTGATCGGCCCCTCGGGAGCCGGCAAGACCCGAAACGTCCTCAAGCCCAACCTGTTGCAAATGAACGCAAGCTACATCGTGCTCGACACCAAAGGCACGCTCTGTCACGAAGTGGGACCCGTGCTGGCAGCCCACGGTTACTGCGTGCAATGTCTCAACTTCGCCGACCTCAACACCGTCCCGGCCCTTGCGCCCGGCATCGAGCGCTGCGGCTACAACCCCCTGAGGCACATTCGCCGCAAGGCGGACGGCAGGCCCAACCAGCAGGACATCCTCTCGGTGGCAAAGGCCATCTGCCCCATCGAGGACAACAACCAGCCTTTTTGGGATCATGCGGCGGCAAACCTGCTGTCGTGTCTTATCGCCTACGTCACCGAACAGCTGCCCGCCGACGAGCAGACGATCAGCTCGGTCATCAAGTTGATCGAGCACCTGCAGGACGGTGCCACGGGTCGATTGTTTGACGACCTGATCACGACCGACCCCCAAAGCTATGCCCTCTCGCTATGGCGGCGCTACGCCATTACGCAAAATGCCGAGCGCATGCACGCGAGCATCGTCGGCATCCTTGCCGAAAAGGTCATGTGTCTGGGATTCGACGGTGCGGCACAGCTCTATCGTGAGTGCCATCAGGTGGACTTCGCTTCCATGGGACACACCCCCTGCGCCCTGTTTGTAACCGTGAGCGATATTGACCGCAATCTCGATCCGCTGACCGGCCTCTTTATTTCGCAGGCGTTTATGGGCCTCATTCGTGAGGCCGATAGGCAGCCCGACGGCAGCCTGCCCGTGCCCGTGCGCTTTATGCTCGATGACTTCGCAAATCTGCAGATCCCCCAGATCGACAACGTGCTCTCGATTATCCGAAGCCGCAACATCTGGGCAACGCTGCTGCTGCAGTCGACCAACCAGCTCGATGCGCTCTATGGCGAGGCACGCGCACGCTCCATCATGGGCAACTGCGACACGCATCTGGTGCTGGCGTTCCAGGATCCCGAGAGTGCCCGGGTGTTTTCCGACCGCGCCGACGCGCTGCCCAGCACGCTCATGACGACGCCGATTGATCGCTCGTGGCTCTTTGTACGCGGTCGCACTCCCGAACAGGTCGAGCGCTTTAGGCTCGAAGACCATCCGCTCTACGGGGAGCTGCCCGAGGCGCAGCGAGGCCATGCGGAGGCCGAGATCTAGGCGCAGGGTTCTCGCAGCGCGCGACGCCCCGGCGATGTTCCAAAAGCCCGTGCGCCCCGGGACCACGGCAAAGCAAAGGGGCCCGCATCCGATAGGATACGGGCCCCTGACTATAAGGCGCGATGCGTTAACAGCAGCGACTACTTGCGGTGAGCGCGGTAGAACTCGATGAGCGCCTGGGTCGAAGCGTCCTGCTCGGCCTTGGCGGCATCGTCGTGGAAGGCAGGGGTGATCTGCTTGGCAAGCTGCTTGCCCAACTCGACGCCCCACTGGTCGTAGGAATCGATGCCCCAGACCGTACCCTCGACAAACGTGATGTGCTCGTACAGGGCGATGAGCTCGCCGAGCGCGAACGGGGTCAGCGTGTCGCCGAAGATCGAGGTCGTCGGACGGTTGCCCTCAAAGCAGCGGGCCGGGACGATCTGCTCGGGCGTGCCCTCGGCACGAACCTCATCGGCCGTCTTACCAAAGGCGAGCGCCTTGGTCTGGGCCAGGAAGTTGCCCAGGAACAGCTCATGCACGTCCTGACCGCTGTCGGTCGCAGGGTTTGCGGTATTGGCGAAGGCGATGAAATCGGCCGGAACCACCACGGTGCCCTGGTGCAGCAGCTGATAGAAGGCATGCTGGCCGTTGGTGCCGGGCTCGCCCCAGAAGATCTCACCGGTATCGGAGGTCACAGCGCTGCCGTCCCAGCGGACGTGCTTGCCGTTGGACTCCATGGTGAGCTGCTGAAGGTAGGCCGGGAAGCGGTGCAGATACTGGCAGTACGGAAGCACGGCGTGGCTCTTGGAGCCGAAGAAGTTGACGTACCAGACGTTGAGCAGGCCCATCAGCGCGACGGCGTTGTTCTCGAGCGGCGTGTTGCAGAAGTACTCGTCGATGGCATGGAAGCCCTCGAGGAACTGCTGGAAGCGCTCGGGGCCGAGCACGATGATCAGCGACAGGCCCACGGCGGAGTCGACGGAGTAGCGGCCGCCGACCCAGTTCCAGAAACCAAAAGCGTTAGCGGGGTCGATGCCGAAGGCCTCAACCTTCTCGAGTGCGGTGGAAACGGCGACGAAGTGCTTTGCCACGGCCTCGGCGTTCTGCTCATCGGAGCCGTCGATGGCGCCCTGGGCCTTGAGCTGCTCGAGCATCCAGGTCTTGACCTCGCGGGCGTTGGTGAGGGTCTCGAGCGTGGTGAAGGTCTTGGAGACGATGATCACGAGCGTGGTCTCGGGATCCAGGCCCTTAAGCTTCTCGGCCTGGTCGTTGGGGTCGATGTTGGAGATATAGCGGCAGTCGATACCGGCGTCGGCATAGGGACGCAGAGCCTCGTAGGCCATGACCGGGCCCAGATCGGAGCCGCCGATGCCGATGGACACCAGGTGCTCGATCTTCTTGCCGGTAACGCCCTTCCACTCACCGGAGCGCACGCGCTCGGCGAAGGCATACATGCGGTCGAGGACCTCGTGCACGTCGGCGACGACATCCTGGCCGTCGACGATGAGCTGGCCCCTCTCGGTTGCGGGGCGGCGAAGCGCGGTGTGCAGGACGGCGCGGTCCTCGGTGGTGTTAATGTGCTCGCCGGAGAACATGGCGTCGCGGCGCTCCTCGAGCTTCACCTCGCGGGCAAGATCGCACAGCAGCTTGACGGTCTCATCGGTCACCAGGTTCTTCGACAGATCGAAGTGCAGGTCACCGGCGTCAAAGCTCAGCTTGTTCACGCGCTCGGCATCGGCAGCGAACCAGGCCTTGAGGTCGATACCATCGGCCTCGAGCTTCTCCTGATGAGCCTCGAGTGCCTTCCAAGCGGCAGTCGACGTAGCATCGATAGGTGCGGCAACAGTTGCCATAGAGTCCTCCTCAGCATACGGGCGCACGCCTCCATGCGCCCGGACATTCAGATGCCACTATTCTAGCGCAGGTCAAGACTACAATCAGCGAGCGTTGCCAATCGGCCCCCAAACGGCAACCGATCAAAAAGGGACAGGCTTATTTTGGCAGGTCAAACGCTTTACCTACCAAAATAAACCTGTCCCTTCCTAGCAGGTACTAGGCCGCAGTGCACACACTGCCGAGCAGCTCGCGCAAGGGGGAACCGATGCCCTCCAGGAGCTCGGGCGCGATGATGGCAAAAACGGGAACCTCGCCGGCACCCACGACGGCAGGCACCTTGCCCTCCGAGACAATGCATCCATAAGGCACAAAGCCGTCTTCGCCGGCATCGAGCGCCGCCATGCGACGAGCGAGTTCGCGCGCAAAGCCCGCCGTATCGGCATCGCCAATCGCCAGGACAAAGTCCACGCCCTCATCGGTTGCCAGGGCTACGGCCTCGTCGACCAGCTCGTCTCCCCCGTCACCGCCGACCGATCCGCAACGAAAGAGCACGCGCTCGAGCAGAGCTCGATCAAGCGAGCCGAGCGCCGCCGAGACGAGCTCATCACGCGTATGCTTGTCTCCGCCCAGCACGACCAGCGCCTTGGTGCCACCGTAGTGAGCGACCAATCGTCCGCACCAGCGAGCCACGTCCCCATCCGCAACAAGGCGTGTCGGCATACCAAACCCATAATTGACCATCTTTCCCACAACCCTTCCGTGCGCATAGGCGGTATCAATCGTTAGGCTCATGCTACGAAGCAAGGTTTTCCGAGCTGTTTCGCACTCTTTAGAGCTGCGTTAAAAACCCGATCCAACCGCACGACCATACCTACCAAAACAAACCAGTCCCTTTTTGACAGGTTTTGACGATGTCCGGATGAGAGGGTATTATCGAACAGATATTCGATAAGAACATGTGTTTGATGAAAGGACACGGATGGCGCACGAGCAGCACACCTATATCTGCATCGACCTCAAGACGTTTTATGCCAGCGTCGAGTGCGTCGACCGTGGGCTCGATCCGCTCACCACCAACCTGGTCGTTGCCGACGAATCGCGCGGGCGCACGACCATCTGCCTCGCCATCACACAGGCTATGAAGGACTTAGGGATTCACAACCGCTGCCGCCTATTTGAGATTCCCGATGGCATCGACTACATCACGGCCGTACCGCGCATGCAGCATTACATGGAGGTGTCGGCGAAAATCTACGGTATCTATCTGGAATACGTCAGCCCCCAGGACGTGCACGTCTACTCCATCGATGAGTGCTTTATCGACGTGACGCCCTATCTGGACCTCTATCACACCGATGCGGAAGGGTTCGCCTGCACGCTGCGCGACGAGGTCCTCGCGCGCACCGGCATCACGGCGACGGTCGGCATCGGCCCCAACCTATTCCAGGCCAAGGTAGCGCTCGACATTACCGCCAAGCACGTACCCAGCCGCATCGGCATACTCGACGACGAGACCTTTCGCAAGGAGATCTGGCCCCATCGTCCCATCACCGATATCTGGGGCATCGGTCTCGGCGTGGCAGCCCGCCTCGAGAAATACGGCGTCTACGATCTGATGGGCGTCGCGGCGCTCGACGAAAACCTGCTTTACGACGAGCTCGGCGTCAATGCCGAATATCTCATCGACCATGCCTTCGGGCGCGAGCCGACAACCATCGCCGATATCCAAGCCTATCGCCCGCAAGCAACTTCGACCACCACAGGACAGGTGCTCTCGAAGGGTTATGCCTACGAACAGGCCTATACCGTCTTGCGCGAGATGGTCGACAACGCCGTTTTAGACTTGGTCGATAAGCACGTGGTCTGCGACAGCATCTCGCTCTTTGTGGGCTACGCGAGCGAACGCGCCGACATACGCCGCCTCGACGCCAGCGGTACAGCGCAGTATGTGGACGGATGCGGGCACCTGCGCTCGAGCACATCGAGTATCGAACCCACCGCAACCGCCGGCCCCGAGCTCGCGCCCCGTGCGCCCAAGCCCGTCCAGCGCGATGACGAACGGCGTCGCCTGGTGCGCGAAGCGCAGGCAATCGATGGCATCTTTGTGGGAGAGCATGGCGGCAAACCGCGCGGTGGCTATGCCGCACTCTTTGCGCACTCCAACGCCTCGCGAAAGCTGCCCGAGCGTACCAATTCGTTCAAGAAGATCATGGGCTATTTCGATGAGCTCTGGGCGCAGACTGTCGATCCCAAACGACCGGTCAAGCGCATCAATCTGGGATTTGGCAACCTCATGCCCGAGGAATTTGCCACCATCGATCTGTTCAGCGATATCGAGGCCGATGAGCGCGAGCGCGACCTGGCACGCGCCGTGCTGGCCGTGAAAGGCAAATACGGCAAGAACGCGCTGGTTAAGGGGCTGAGCTTTACCGCCGGCGCCACCGCGCGCGAACGCAACGATCAGGTAGGAGGACATCGTGCCTAAGTCCCAACAACAGCCGATGCGGCCACCGACACCTTTTGAACGCCTAGCGGACCCCGAGGGAAGACGTCGCTCCGCCGACCCCAGGCTCACCGCCAACGGCACCGTCCGTGCCGGCCGTGCCGCGCAGTTTATGCCCTTTGCCGCCCTCACGGGATACTACGAGCTCGTGCGTAAACAAGAGATCACCGCCGAGCCAAAATGCGAACTCACAGAAGAAAAAGCCCTCGAACTTTCGAAAAAGCTCGAGGGCCTCAAGCGCGGCGACTTGGTTCGTGTCACCTATTACGATACATACGGCTATCGCAGCCGCACCGGCATCCTCGACGAGGCGCTCCCTGCTTTCAAACTCCTCAAGCTCAAAGATATCGCCATCGACTTCGACGACATCCAGGACATCGAGCTACGCGGACGAGCCTAGACAAGGACGCGCATCCAAGGCAAGGCCTACAGCGTCATGACGTAGTAACCCGCATCTCTCACGGCAGCCTCAAGGACACCGCGATCGATCGGCCGCTTGGAGCGCACGCGCGCTGTGTGGTCCGCATACGTCACCGTTGCCCACACGCCATCCAGTGCATTGAGGGCATTGGCTACGTTCTGAGCGCAGCCGTCACAGCTCATGCCGCCGATGAGCAGCTCATCGCTATAGGGATAGTGCGATGCATCGGTATCCACCACAACAACCTTTTTGGCCTTCTTGCCGCTCGCACCATCGCTGCAACAACTCTTCCCGTGTGTCGAAGCGGCAATGCGACGCAGTCCAAAAAACATGCCGACGGCAATGACGGCCAGCACGATGAGATTCGCAGGGTTGAGCAAGTCACTCATGCGTTCCCCTTTCAAGTAACACTATCTAGATACCCCCATGGGGTGTCACCATCTTAACCCAAATTCATGTCCGTTCGGTCAATTAGTTTCCCTCTTCAAACTTTTTTGTTGACCATGGCTTACTTTCGTGTATAAGTTTTCCTAGGCTAACAACTGAGGACCCGAAAGGAGCATCGTGACTCGAACCATTGACATCCCAACATACCAAACGGCTGTCGTACGCAACTGCTCCCCTACGCTCGCAGGTATCAAGCCGGCTTCGCTCTTTACCTATCCCGGCGTTTACGCCAACCAAAACGGAAAACCCGGCGCCGCCCATATCGAAGAGCGACGCTCTCGCCTGCTCGCCGTCATAGCCCAATGCAACCGCGAGCTCCAGCCACTCGGAATCCATATGAGCGTTTTGGTCTGGCGCCCCTGCGGAGCGCTCATCTATGTGTACCGCCCTGCGGACCTCATGCGATACCTCTCCGACCCCCGTGCCACGACGGCGCTAACCGCCGAAGGTTACGATGTCCACAACCTGCCCGCATCCCTGGTGCATCTCGCCGCGCGCATCACGCTGGCAAGCAGCAATGCCGCAGAAAGCGCCTATGACGGCAGTGTCTGCGCACTCGCGCGAAATAGGCACTGCGATACGGGGTGCATATGCGAGTTCCCCCACGAAATTGGCTATTTTTTGGGCTATCCCTACGAAGATGTCCATCAGTTTATCGTCCAGCACGGCGAAAACTATAAGGTCTTTGGCGCATGGAAGGTATACACAAACGTTGAGCAGGCGCTCACGACCTTCGATTCCTATCGCGCATGCACGCAATACCTTACCTACATCTATCAACAGGGCTGCACTCTGGGACAACTTGCCCAGGCAACCCGATAGAGCATACAAAACGCGGCCACACGCCGCACAACCGAAAGGAAAACATATGAGCAAGATCGCAGTCGTCTACTGGAGCGGCACGGGCAACACCGAGGCCATGGCAAACCTCGTCGCCGAAGGCGCAACCGGTGCCGGCGCCGAGGCAGAGGTCATCTCCTGCGCCGACTTCTCTGCCGACAAGGCCGCCAGCTATGACGCCATTGCCTTCGGCTGCCCCGCCATGGGCTCCGAGGAGCTCGAGTACGATGAGTTCCAGCCTATGTGGGACGAAGTCAAGGAGACCCTCGGCGATAAGAAGGTCGTCCTCTTTGGCTCCTACTCGTGGGCCGAGGGCGAATGGATGGACAACTGGAAGGCGGACGCCGACGAGGCCGGCGTCAATGTCGTGGACTCCACCATCTGCTACGACGCGCCCGACGACGAGGGCGAGACCGCATGCAAGGCCCTCGGAGCCGAGCTCGCCTAGCGGCAATGAGCTCCGCCCGTAACGCGCTCTGCACCAAAACACATTCGCGTCCCAACAAAAACGGGAGCCGGATCACATCCAGCTCCCGTTTTCTGCTATGTCAGTCATATAAAGCGACTACGAGATATTGCCCAAGAACGCCTTGGTGCGTTCGCTCTTGGGATGGTCAAAGACCTCGCTCGGCGTGCCCTCTTCCACGATAACGCCGCCGTCCATAAAGACGACGCGATCGGCGACATCGCGGGCAAAGCCCATCTCGTGCGTCACCACGATCATGGTCATACCGTCACGTGCAAGATCGCGCATGACGCCCAGAACGTCGCGAACCAGCTCGGGATCGAGCGCCGACGTGGCCTCGTCAAAGAGCATGACGTGAGGGTTCATCGACAGGGCGCGGGCGATGGCAACGCGCTGCTGCTGGCCGCCCGAGAGCTGGCTCGGCATAAAGTCGATACGCTCGGCAAGGCCGACCTTGGTCAGCTCCTCGATGGCGATCTTCTCGGCCTCTTCCTTACTGCGCTTGAGCACCTTTTGTTGCGCAAGCATGACGTTCTTTTTGACCGACAGGTGCGGGAACAGGTTGAACTGTTGAAAGACCATGCCCAGGTGCGTGCGCACTTTGTTAAGGTCGACGCCCTTGGCGCACACGTCCACGCCTTCAACGACAATCGAGCCGCTTGTGGGCTCCTCAAGACGGTTAATGCAGCGAAGCATCGTCGACTTGCCCGAACCCGAAGGGCCCAGGACTACGACGACCTCACCCTTGCGCACATCTAGATCGATGTCGCGCAGGACCACGTTATCGCCAAAGGCCTTCTGGAGATTCTTGATGCTGACGACGACCTCGTTCGAGTTATTGGTTTCGCTCATGATAGAACCTCCTTACAGACCAGCGATATGGTCGGCGGGCGTCGCGACAACCTGTCCGGCGCTCTTGGTGGGACGCTTCTTTTTGGTTTCGGCCGTACCCAGCAGCCTCGCCTCGAGACCGCTCACCAAGCGCGCAAGCGGCAGGGTAATGACCAGATAGAACAGGGCGGCAACCACATACGGCGTAATGGAGCCCGTCGTTGCCACGATGGTGCGGGCGTTCATGACGATCTCGACCACGCCCACGGCGGCGAGCAGCGACGTATCCTTGTAGAGCAGGATAAACTCGCTGGTCAGCGTAGGCAGGACATTGCGGAACGTCTGCGGAATCATAACGTAGAGCAGCGTCTGGAAGGCATTCATGCCCAGCGAGCGAGCAGCCTCGTTTTGACCCTTGGGGATCGACTGAATACCGGCGCGGAAGATCTCGCACAGGTACGCAGACGAGTTCATGGCCATGACGATAACGCCCAAGGCGTAGTCGTCAACCTTGACACCGGCAAGCGGCAGGCCAAAGAACGCGATATAGATCTGCAGGAATGCCGGCGTGCCGCGGATGATATTCACGTAGATGCCGGCAAGGCAGCGCAAGATGCGCGATTTGGAGATGCGCATGAGCGACAGGGCAAAGCCAAAGGGGATCGCCAGCGGAAACGCCACAAGCACGATCGAGAGCGACATAAGGAAGCCCTTAAAGACGATCGGCAGACTCTGGACCAAAATGACCGGGTTCAAGAACAGGCGCAGGAACATATTGGAATTCCATGCCTCGACCCACGGCTGTTCCTTAAGATCGGCCAGGAAGTTGTCAAAGGCCGTCACGCCTTTGATCTCGACGGAAGGAATCTTGGAAATCTTCTTGGTCGAACCGTCGGCAAGCGTATAGGTTCCGCTAAAGGCCTCATCGCCGCCCTCGACGGGAAACGTCACGCCGTAAACCTCGACACGGAAAAAGCCGCCGGCAGGCGCCGTCTCGCCAAAGTCGATCTTGAGCGTCTGGCCGTCAGCCTTGCACGTGGGCTTCATGGGCGTACGATCCATGAGGTCCTCGCCCGAGAGCATCGTCAATCGCGTGTCATCGGTACCAAACGTCGTGCCGTCGACAAACGTCAGCGAAAGACCGCTCAGCTCCTCGTCGGCATCGGCCTGAACCTCCCAGGTAATGCGCGTCTCAGTGCCGCCGACCACAGCGCTGCCCGAACCGGTATTGGGACGCGCGGTGATCTTTGCGGTCTCGAGCGCCTGGGCGGTCGAAGGCGCGGCTGTCCCCGCGCACAACAAAGCGAGCGCCACAGCTAGGGCGCAGGCTAGTTTTTGGAGCATCGAGGGCAGCGGAAAACGCCGACCCATGGCCCCTTCGTTCAATCGAGACAAGGTGGCTCCTATCGTAGAAGTTGCCGGCAAAACGAGACGGAAACGCTCTCCGTCGAGAGAAGCGAAAAGGCCCTCTCCGCAAAACGGAAAGGGCCTACGCGCAATCAAGCATCTATTTACTTGATGTTGTACTTAGCCATGAGGGCGTCAACGGTACCGTCGTCGGTCAGGTCCTTGATGGCCTGGTTGATGTCGTTCTTGAGCTTGGTGTTGCCCTGGTTGATGGCGATGGCGTACTCCTCGCCGGTGCTAATCTGCTTGATGGTCTGGCAGGTGTTGAACTGCTCGGCGGTCAGCTGGCTGGCAACGGAGCGGTTGGTGACTACGGCGTCGCCCTTATCGGACTGCAGGGCGCTGAAGCACTCGGTAGCGTCCTTGTAGGGGACGATCTTGGCCTTGGGGAAGTTCTCCTGGGCAAAGGCCTCGGCGGTCGAACCAGACTGGACGATGATCGTGGCGTCAGCATTGTTGAGCTTCTCGCTGTAGTTGTCGGCCGTGATGTCGGTGTTATCGACCTTGGTCACGATAGCCTGATCGTCCATGTAGTAGGAATCGGAGAAAGTGACTTCCTTCTCACGCTCGGGCGTGTCGGTGATAGCCGCGATGGAGACGTCATATTTGGCGCCCGAAGCGACGCCCGGAACCAGCGTGTCAAAGTCATTGTTGACATACTCGACATCCAGGCCCAGCTTGTCGCCGATAGCCTTGATGAGCTCAAGGTCAAAGCCCTGATAATCGCCGTTGTCATCCTTGTACTCAAACGGAGCGTACTCGGCAGAGGTGCCGACGGTCAGCGTACCGTCCTTGACGAGCGCGTACTCCTTGGAACCGTCGACCTTCTCGACCTTAGCGTCGTCAGAGCTGCTGGAACTGGCATCAGAACCAGAGGTGGCGTTGGA
This sequence comes from uncultured Collinsella sp., assembly GCA_900541195.1. GTDB lineage: Bacteria > Actinomycetota > Coriobacteriia > Coriobacteriales > Coriobacteriaceae > Collinsella. Next base: position 25,575 of record UQIY01000021.1, read on the forward strand.
CGAGCCGCAGCCCGTCAGAGCGAGGGCGAGCGCCATAGCACCCGTGGCGGCAAATGCGCCAAGCTTCTTCAGCTTCATAATCAGTCTCCTTCCAAAGACCCCACGTGATTCAGGGGTCTGCAAAAACTGAGGGTTATTATGCACCCGCTTGGAAGAATCCGCAATTAGAAAACTGATTGAAACAAACCCATAACGTGAATGGAGCACTCCACTTTATGACAGTCATCACTGCTGCAATGACCTTAACAATTTGATTTCAGCCGCATAACCTGCAAGTTCGTTCGGTGTCTCCAAAATGAATGGCAATGCGCGCAAGCGGCCATTCGATACAATATTCTGCATAACCTGCATACCGCCGCCAAACTCTTCACTACCCAGGTAGCCCTTGCCGATACACTCGTGGCGATCCTTATGGGCGCCGCAGGGATTCTTGGAGTCATTGATATGCACGGCGCGCAGGCGTTCGATACCCACCACACGATCGAACTCGTCAAGCACACCGTCAAGATCGTGGACGATGTCATAGCCGGCGTCATTCACATGGCAGGTGTCCAGGCAAACGCCCAACTTGGCCGACAGCTCGGGGCGCTTGTCGGCAACGCCCTCGATGATGAGCGCCAGCTCCTCAAAGCTGCGGCCCACCTCGGTGCCCTTGCCGGCCATGGTCTCGAGCAGCACCGTCGTCTGCTGCCCCTCAAACATCACCTGGCACAGGGTGTCGACGATCATCTGAATGCCGGCGTCGGAGCCCTGCCCCACATGCGCACCGGGATGGAAGTTGTAGTAGTTGCCGGGCAGCGCCTCCATGCGCCGCAGGTCCTCTGCCATGGCCTCCAGGGCAAACTCGCGCGCCCGCTCTTTGGCTGAGCAGGGGTTATAGGTATACGGGGCATGAGCCACGAGTGGGCCAAAATCATTTTGCGCCATAAGCTCGCGCAGGGCGGCCACGTCATCCATGTCAAGATCTTTCGCCTTGCCGCCGCGCGGGTTGCGCGTAAAGAATGCAAAGGTATTGGCGCCAATTGACAACGCCGTCTCTCCCATCGCCCGATAGCCCTTCGTCGTGGATAGATGACACCCGATCGTCAGCATCCCCAGCTCCCCCTCATCAGTTGCGGTGAAATAGTTCCTGTCGATGCCTTATTCTGCCGCAAACAGGAACTATTCCACCGCAAGTTATAAAAGGGGCATCAGAGATGCGGGGCACCAAGCACTACGGCTACGGGCGCCGGCGTCATGATCCCTCACGCGTCAGCGCCAGGTCCTAGAGGGCTAGACGGATTGCTTCGATAATACGCGCGCAGCGCTGTGTGGCGGCAAGGGGCATGACGGGACTCTCGAGTTTCCCCGCCCGGATGAGCTGGGTCGCATGCTGGATTTCGCCGTAGAAATCATCGACCTCAAACGGGGCATTTATTTCGAGCATTCGTCCGTCGGAGCACTTCACATGGGCGAGTTCGGGGCGATGAAGGCGCTCGATTTCCAACGAGCCCCGCTCGCAGGCAATCGTTAAGCGGCTTTCATATGCTGCTTTGCCGTCGACCACCATATGAATGGGTATACCGCCGACACTCATATGGATCTCATCGGCCCAATCCACGCGGCCGCCCGATACGTCACGCCAGCGAACTTCACGGGACGAAACCTCGCACGCGCCCGCGAGCAAATCCTCAAACCAACCGACCGCATAGCAGCCCATGTCATATAGACAGCCACCCTGCAACGGGTCGAGCAGATAACTCGAAGGAGGCTCACCATAATCGAGTTTTTGCACGCTTTCAATCGAGACAATACGGCCGAGCTCGCCCGACGCAAGCAAGACCTTCACGCGAGTATGCATCGGACAAAACCGATTTTTCATCGCCTCCATAAACGGCACACCGCACTCACGGGAAACGGAGGCGATCGCATGGGCCTCTTCTTCATTCAAAACGGCCGGCTTTTCGCACAGCACGGCCTTTCCCGCGCGCAGTGCCCGACAGACCCAATGCGCATGCATGCCATGTGGAAGAGCCAAGTAGATTGCGTCGACATCGGGGTCGGCAATCAGCGCATCATAAGCCGCATCGCCGCTATCGTCAGCCGTGGCATAACTGTGCGCGGCATCAATCGAAAACGCTCGGCAAAATTCCTCGACATGTGCAGGAGTGCGGCCGGCCGCAGCCACCAGCCGTGCCCCGTCGACCTTCTTGAGCGACGATGCAAATCGATGAGAAATGCGTCCAGCGCCCAAAACGCCCCAACGAACCTCACGTAAATCATCACATGAATCCCGATGGCCCACGACAGCCCCCTTCAGTTGCGGTGAAATAGTTCCTGTCGATGCCTTATTCTGCCGCAAGCAGGAACTATTCCACCGCAAGTTATAAAAGGGTCACGAGGAGCGCGTTTTGCCGAAGGCCTTAAGCACCGCCGTCACGGGGCCAGGCTGAAAACGGCGGCGTACGTCGTCCAAGCGCCCGGGGATATCGATGTGCTGCGGGCAATGCCGCGCGCATTTGCCGCACTTGACGCAATTGCTCACCAGCTTGGGCTCGTTCGTCCGCACCGCGCTCGCCGTAAAGTATTGAGACAGCCCCGTAAACCAGCTGTGCGCATAGCTTGCGTTGTAGGCAGCAAAACACCCAGGGATATTGATGCCTTTAGGACACGGCATGCAATAGCCGCATCCCGTGCAGGGCACGCGATTCGATTTTTCAAACTCCCTCAGCACGCGTGCGATGGCATCGAGCTGAGCAGCCGTCATCGAATCCGGCAGGGCCCGATCGGCCAACGCCGCGTTCTCATCCACTTGCGCGATATCGGTCATACCCGAAAGCAGCATCGTCACCTGAGGATGGTTCCACACCCACGAAAGCCCCCAGGCGGCCGGAGTGCGCAAATGCGGGTCACGGGCGCCATCGAGCACAGCGCGTGCCCGCGGCGGAAGTTTGCCCGCTAGACGACCGCCCAGCAGTGGCTCCATCACAAACACCGCAAGACCGCGCTCCGCAGCCGCCATGAGTCCTGCCGTTCCCGCTTGGTAACGCTCGCCGGCATAGTTGTACTGGATCTGGCAAAAATCCCAGTCATATGCGTCAAGCACCGTCAGGAAATCCGCCGCGCTGCCGTGATACGAAAAACCAATCTGGCGAATGCGCCCCGCCGCCTTTTGACGCGCGATCCAGTCCTCGATGCCCAACGCCACCACACGTTTCCACTGGGCGGGCGAGGTGATGTTGTGCATAAGGTAATAGTCGATATGGTCAGTCCGCAGCCGACGCAGCTGTTCGTCAAAGAACCGGTCGAAATCCTCCGCGCAAGTACACGAAGCGTGCGGCAACTTAGTCGCCAGCAACACCCGGTCGCGCAGTCCCAAGCGCTCAAGCGAGGCGCCCACGCACACCTCGTTGCCGGGATAGAGAAACGCGGTATCCAGATAATTAATCCCCTGCTCCACCGCACGGGAAATGATGGCATCGGCCGTCTTCGCATCGGGATGTCCCGGCGCACCGGGAAACCTCATGCAGCCCAGACCCAGAGCAGATATTCGGTTACCACTTTTGGGGTCAACGCGGTATTGCACGGACCCTCCCTTCGCCATCAGCGCTCGGCAAGGCGAAACACAATGGTCACGCGGCCGAAACATCGTGGAATCGCAATCGAGAACGTATCGTAACGCAGCAGAAATCGAGCTGTCACGGCACCGCTTTAACATCAGCAAAAAGCCCGATGAAGGGAGGCGAGCGTGACCACACGTGAGGATGCCCACCCCTATCCCGGCGAGCAATACATCCTCTCGGTCGACCGCTATCAGATCGAGGTCATGGACCATCTGGACGAGCTTCCCGCCACAGGCGCCGTCATCTTCTGCACCTTCCCCAAGATGCGCGATGGCGTTGGATATCCCGCACGCGTTTTTGCCATCTGCCCCGCGGCATAAGTTCCCATGCGTTTGTTCTTCTAAATTCAGCCTCCGGTGCACGCTACACGCCCCAGCGGCATACAATCCATCAGGCGCCCCGCACGCGGGCGCCTTTTTGTGAGGAGATGATCCACATGCAGATCAACAAGGTCGCCTTTATCGGCAAGGGCGGCGTCGGGCTACTCTACGGCAGCATGATCGCCCAGGCACTCGGCGACGATGCCGTCGAATACGTCATGGACGACGCCCGTTTCGAGCGTCACGCAGGCGACGCCCTTACGGTCAACGGCGAGCCCTGCGCACTCAAGTCCGTGCGCGCCAGCGAGGCGACGCCCGCCGATCTGGTCATTCTCACGGTCAAGACGACTGGACTCGACCAGGCGCTCAAGACTATGGAACATATCGTGGGCCCCAATACGCTCATTGCCTCGCTGTGCAACGGCATTACGAGCGAGCAGAAGATTGCCGAGCGCTTTGGCTGGGAGCACACCGTCCTGGGCATCTGCCAAGGCATGGATGCCGTGTTCCTCGACGGAGAGCTCACCTTTACCAATGCGGGCGAGATTCGCTTTGGCGCGGCAGCGGGCACCGAGCCCGCAACCGTCACCGCCATCGACGAGCTCTACACACGCTGCGGCATCGCCCATACCGTCGAGAGCGACATTGCGCACCGCATGTGGGCCAAACTCATGCTCAACGATGGTATCAACCAGACGTGCATGGCCTACGGCGGAACGTATGGAAGCGCCACAGAGGCCGGCTCCGAGCAGCGCCGCTGCTTTGTCTCCGCCATGCGAGAGACACTTGCGGTCGCCAATGCCGAGGGCATTGAGCTGACCGAGGCAGACCTGACGCAGATGGTGCACCTCATCGAGGGAATCGACCCCACCGGTATGCCCTCGATGGCGCAGGACCGCATCGCACAACGAAAGACCGAAGTCGAGGAGTTCGCGGGCACCATTTGCCACCTGGCCGCCAAACACGATATCCAAGTGCCGCAAAACGATTGGCTCTACCAGAGGATTCGCGAAATAGAAGGCAGCTGGTAGCCTCGGCCGCATCGCGACGTGCGCAATACAAGCAGACAGGCCTTCGCGAGGATTCCGTCATTCGCGAAGGCCTGTTGCATTTAGCTCGAGGCTAAAACTGAGGCTTATTTTGCGATTCCGGAACCTCGTCCTCGTCATCGCGGCAAAGTAGCACGCCGGCGCTTCCCAGCAACGCCGCTGCAATCAAGGCGCCCACAATCACAGGAGCGGCGCCCGTAGCGGACTGCAAGCCGGCAGTTAACGCCGCCGTCGGACCAAGGCATCCGATCAAAAGGGCAACGACGGCAATAGCGACATCTCGAGCGTTCATGGAACCACTTCCTCCACGAGAAAGACTTTGTTTCTCGTGACTTAGTGTGCCCCGCGCCCATATGCGCGGCGTACTGCCACGGTAAGCGCTCTGTTAACTCAAATGCATACATAGAACGGGCGCCCTTACGTTGCCCTAAAGCTCGGTAAAGACGCCCGTCCGCCAAATATCCGTGATGCAGAAAAATTACCAGCCAGTGTAGTAGTCGGTGGTTCCGGCTGCGCAGCCGGAGTCATAGACCTTGCACTCGCCCTTGGAACCGGTAAACGTGGAGCCTTGGGCCTTATCACCCGCGGCCACGACGTAGTAACCATCGGAATCGCGCCAAAAGCCCTCGGAATCCTGCGTCCATTCGCCCGTGCGGTGGTGATACAACACGTTGCTGCTGTAATAAGTCTCGCGGCGGCCGTTATAGTTATTGACGCCGCTCGAGCGCGTCAGACCCGAGCCGTTCGCGTAATACGCAGCAGTCACGTAAGACGAGCCGGAGCCGACGTTGTAATACGAAGCCTGAACGGCCTCAGCGGCCTCGGCTTCGGCTGCGGCGGCCTCGAGCGCCTCGCGCCTGGCATCCTCGAGCGTGGACCGAAGCTCGTCGAGCTCGGTCGACTTGGCGTCGACCTCCTCCATCGTCAAAAGACTGCCCGCACCATCGATACAACCTTGCAGTACAGCGCGCTCGTCATCGGTAGCATAGTCGCCATACATATTCATAATGATCTGAGCGCGCATCTCCAGGGAATCGCGCTTTGCCCCCATCGAGGCGTTCCACTCCTGCATAGAGCCATAACCGTCGCCGCGGTAGTCGACAGGCTGCATCAGCGTCGCCTCGGACGGCGTGGATCCGACCGTATCGGATAGTGTTGCCGCGTGGGCATCAGTTGCGCCGGCGCCCGTCAAAAGTGCCACGGTCAGAGCGGCGGAAAGGGCGGCGGCTTTCGGTTTTCGTGAATCAATCCTCATGTAGCTGGAAACCTCCGTAGTGCGTTTTTGCTGCGTTTGAGCTGCGTGTGATTCGATCGCGCTGCATAGTACCCCGAGCAAATCGCGACCTGCGGTTTTTCTCAAAAGGCGCACGTCATTTGCGTAAAACTCACATCCTCTCAACAGGAGTTTTCCACATCTCGATTGCATAAAGCGTGCCAAAAACCCTGTTTTTGCACCCTCTCTATGCAAAAAAGGCGCCGGTGCGACCATTGTTCGCACAGGCACCTTGAGCAGGCATTTAATGCAGTTATACCATCGAGTCGCAAGGGGTCCTTGCACAAGTCGTCCTACTCGTCCAGTGCGGCAAAGGCCTGCTTCAGATCCCAAATGATGTCCTCGGCGTTCTCGGTACCGATGGAAACACGGATCGTGGAGGGCGTGATGTCCTGCTCGGCGAGCTCCTCGGCAGAGAGCTGGGAGTGCGTGGTGGTAGCCGGGTGCACGACGAGCGACTTGACGTCGGCCACGTTGGCGAGCAGCGAGAACACCTGCAGATGATCGATGAACTTCCAAGCTGCCTCCTGGCCACCCTTAATCTCAAAGGTAAAGATCGAGGCACCGCCGTTGGGGAAGTACTTCTGGTACAGCTCATGGTCGGGATGCTCGGGCAGGCTCGGGTGGTTCACCTTGGCGACGTGGCTGTCACCGGTCAGGAACTCAACGACCTTCTTGGTGTTCTCGACATGACGGTCAACGCGCAGCGACAGAGTCTCGGTGCCCTGGAGCAGGACCCAGGCGTTGAACGGGCTGATGCAGGCACCCTCGTCACGCAGCAGGATAGCGCGGACATAGGTTGCAAAGGCGGCGGGACCGGCAGCCTCGGCAAACGAAACACCGTGGTAGGAGGGGTTGGGCTCAGCGATCTGGGCGTACTTGCCACTCGCCTTCCAATCGAAGTTACCGCCGTCGACGATCACACCGCCCAGCGAGGTGCCGTGGCCGCCGATAAACTTGGTTGCGGAGTGGACGACGATGTTGGCACCATGCTCCAGCGGACGGAACAGATACGGGGTGCCGAAGGTGTTGTCGACGACAACCGGCAGGCCATGCTTCTTGGCGATCTCGGAGATGGCGTCGATGTTGGGGATGTCGGAGTTGGGGTTACCGAGCGTCTCGAGATAGATGACCGTGGTGTTGTCCTTGATGGCGCCCTCGACCTCGTCCAGGTTATGGGCATCGACGAAGGTGGTCTCGACACCAAACTGGGAGAGCGTGTGCTCCAGCAGGTTGTAGGAACCGCCGTAGATGGTCTTCTGGGCGACCACGTGGTCACCGGCCTGGGCGAGGGCCTGCAGGGTATAGGTGATGGCGGCGGCGCCAGAGGCGACGGCGAGGCCAGCAACGCCGCCCTCGAGCGCAGCGATACGGTCCTCGAAGACGCCCTGGGTGGAGTTGGTCAGACGGCCGTAGATGTTACCGGCGTCGGCAAGACCAAAGCGGTCGGCGGCGTGCTGGGAGTTGCGGAACACATAGCTCGTGGTTTGATAGATAGGCACAGCACGGGAGTCGGATGCAGGATCGGCGCTCTCCTGGCCAACGTGCAGCTGCAGGGTATCGAAACCAAAGGTGTGCTCGGGGTTGTTGATAAACTGGCTCATGATGATCTCCTTGATCGAAGAAAGTAATAAGAGTAAGAGAAGTAAGTCGCTGTCTCCTGATCACGCCGACGGGCGCAAACAGGAGCCCGGCATTCGTCTTGGTAAGCAATTCATATGCGGGCCTCCTTTCGCATCCCGGTTCCTTGGTCGGCTTAATTACCTACCGCCTTTGTGTGTTTTGAATAGTACGAGCATTGTTTTGCTCGGTCAATCACTTAAAAGCGCTAACTTGTTATCGGTTTTTTAGATAGCTATCGAAAGGATGGGCGCCGATGACCCTCCAGCAACTTCGTTTTTTGATCGCCGTGGCAGAGTCCGGATCGATCAACGCCGCAGCCCAGCGCCTTTATACGGCACAGTCCAACATCTCAAACGCTGTCAAAAGCCTGGAACAGGAGCTCCATCTGGAGATCTTTACGCGCTCCAGCCGCGGCGTCACGCTCACCAACGACGGCACCGAGCTATTGGGCTATGCGCGCCAGGTCGTAGAGCAGGCCGACATGCTCGAGGCACGCTACGAGGACGGCGGCACACCCCAGGCGCGCCTTGCCGTCTCGGCCCAGCACTACGCTTTTTCGGTCAAGGCCTTTGTCAACGTCGTCGAGCGCTGCCGCGACAGTAAGTTTGAGTTCATCATGCGCGAGACCACCACCTCGCAGATCATCGACGACGTCCGCGCATTTCGCAGCGATATCGGCATTCTGTACCTGGATGACTTTAACGCCCGCGTTCTGCAGAAGGCCTTCGCCGATGCCCGCGCAAGCTTCCATCCCCTCTTCGACGCGACGGTCCATGTCTTCGTTAGCGAACGCCACCCGCTCGCACGCCGCCCTCAGCTGTCCCTTGCCGACCTCACGCCCTATACGCGCTACAGCTTTGAGCAGGGAACCTCAAACTCCTTCTATTACGCCGAGGAACCTTTTAGCTATATCCCTTGCGACCGCAACATACGAATCTCGGACCGCGGAACACTTACTAACTTACTTATCACGTCGAACGGTTACACCCTGTCGACCGGTGTCCTTTCCAATGAAATGCAGTGGGGTATGGCATCGATCCCGTTAGCAGACGCCCCAACGATGCACGTAGGATATATCATGCACGACGAGCGCAAGCCCTCTCCTCTCTTGCGGCAATACCTCGACGAGCTCAACCGCATCATCCATGCCAACTAACTGTCGGAAGACGGGATAGAAATCGTAAATTGCTAGCCCCCGGCAGGCATGGCGCTACAATGGTCACTCACACGAAGCGTACCCAACGAAAGGAACCATGTGAAGGTCATCATCTATACCGACGGCTCGGCCCGATCAAATCCGGGACGCGGCGGCTACGGCGCCGTGCTCAAGTACACCAACCCCGCCGGCAAGACCTTCACCTCCGAGCTTTCGCGTGGCTACGCCAAGACCACTAACAACCGCATGGAGCTCATGGCGGTCATCGTGGCGCTCGAGGCACTTAACCGCCCCTGCGAGGTCGAGGTCCATTCCGATTCGCAATACGTCGTCAACGCCTTCAACAAACACTGGATCGACGGCTGGAAAAAGCGCGGGTGGAAAACTGCCAACAAGCAGCCCGTCAAGAACCGCGACCTGTGGGAGCGCCTGCTTGCCGCAAAGAGCAAGCATAAGGTGGAGTTCATCTGGGTTAAGGGGCATGCCGGCCACGAGCTCAATGAGCGCTGCGACGAGCTCGCCACCACCGCGGCCGACGGAGCCAACCTCGATATCGACACCGGCTTTAGCGAGAGCGACCTGTAACGGCGTTTTCGCACGCTTTTATGTCCTCCCGCGCTACACTCGTCCTGTAGGCCAAACAACGCAAGGGGGACACATGCTGCGCATCGCAACCATCGGCACATCCATGATCACCGACGACTTTATCCAAGTCGTCAATGCCAACGACCAGGCTACATTCGTAGGCACGCTCTCGCGCGACGCAGATCGTGGCGCCGCCTTTACCGCCGAACACGGCGGCGAACGCAACTTCACCGCACTTGACGAGCTTGCGTCCGCCGACGACGTCGACGCCGTCTACATCGGCAGCCCCAACGCGCTCCATCACGAGCAGGCGCTCGCCTGCATCGCCGGTGGCAAGCACGTCATCGTCGAGAAGCCCTTCTGCGCCACCGAAGCGCAGGCACTGGAAGTCTTCCGCGCTGCCGAGGCAGCAGGCGTCGTGGCCCTCGAGGCCATGCGCCCGCTTCACGACCCCGCCTTCCACGCCATTGAGGACGCTCTGGGCGAGATTGCGCCCATTCGCCGCGCCTCACTGCGCTTTGGCAAGTATTCCTCACGCTACAACGAAATCCTCACTGGACGCGCCACCAATATCTTCGACTGCAATATGGCATCGGGTTCCCTCATGGACATTGGCGTCTACGCCGTCGAGCCCATGGTCGAGATTTTCGGCATGCCCTCTGGTCTCACCAGCATGACCACGCTGCTCGACCCCTCAACGCAAGAGCTCACCCATGGCCCCATCGACGGTTGCGGTTCCATTCTCGCCAGCTATGGCGGTGGCCGTATCTCCGTCGAGCTCGCGCACTCCAAAATTACGAATGACCTGCTGCCCTCGCAGATCGAAGGCGAGCGTGGCACTATCCAGATCGACCATCTGTCCACGCCCCGCAACGTCCGCATCGACTATCGCGGCGACGTCGTACGCGGCTCGGCGACCGAGGCACCGCGCGAACAGGACGACAACGGCCGCGCGCTCGATCTGCCCAAATCGAGCAACACTATGGAATACGAACTCATAGACTTTGTCACCGCCATCGGTAACATCGATAACGTTAAGGAAGAGATCTGGGAGACCCCAGCGGGACGCCACGAGCTCGGCCACTACCGCGATGTCACGCTCGTCTCGCTCCGCATCATGGATGCCGTGCGTCAGCAGGCCGGCATTACCTTCCCCGCCGATTCAGTCAAGCAGGCCTAGCGATGGGCCTCTTCGATACGTTCTTCTCCAGCGTCACCGGCAGCAGTCGAGAGCCTCAAAAACCATCAAACATCGAGCTCGAGCTGCGCCGCAGGCTTACTGTGCTCGCAAGCGACGAGGCCACTCAAGACACTCCGCAGCGCTATTTTCTGCGGTGGGAGGGCCAAGTCCAGGGCGTTGGTTTTCGCTTTACCAACACCAACCTCGCGCAGGCACGCGCACTCACCGGCTGGGTGCGTAACATGGAAGACGGCTCCGTCGAGATGGAGATACAGGGGGCTCCGGCAAACATCCTATCTCATCTCGAGGCGCTTCATGCCTCCTACGAGCGCATGGGAACGCGTTTTCGCCTCGCAGACGCCCAGGCCCGAGCCCCACTTACCAATGGTTGATTTCCGATCTCAGCCGAACACATTGAGCGGATAGGCCATTCCCGCAGTTAGCCGAACGCCCCCGCGGCCCCTCCTGGGGTCCGGGGGCGCCGTTTTCCCAGTTGAAGGAACGGTGGAGATGTGTTTCGATAGGTC
>UQIY01000022.1 GCA_900541195.1 uncultured Collinsella sp.
CGCAGACGCTCAAGCAGGAATACCTCGATACATACGAGGGAGGTGAATGACATGAAACTATTTGAACAGCTGAAGTCCAATGCGTCGCGCATGGCTGTCTACGCCATCCTCGTGGCAACGGCTTTATGCGGAATCGCGGCACCCGTCTATGCGCTCAACGGGGAGAAAGGCGATGTCGAACCCGCGTACATGGCTTCGACGGTTAAGGACCGGTACAAAGCCTTCTCTGGAGACACGTTTTACGTAGCAGAGTACGACACGACCTACCGTCAGCTTCGCTACAACAAGGGCTACGACTATCTAGGCGCAGAGGCAATCAGCTATACGTCGGGTTGGTACCGCTCCAACTATGGACACATAACCCAGTTCAAGTGTAACTACCGTGTGTACAACTAAAGCAACCGGCCGGGACGAGGGGTGACGCAAAAGCGTCGCCCCTCGTTTTTAACCATGTCAACTGAACCTAGTTCAGTTTGGTTGATTTCCGATCTCAGCCGAACACATTGAGCGGAAAGGCCGTTCCCGCAGTCAGTCGAACGTCCCCGGGGCCCTTCTCAGGCCCCGGGGACGGCATTTTCCCAGTTGAAGGAACGGTGGAGATGTGTTTCGATGGGTCAGATTCGTGTCGTTCCGAAAAGACCGTGAACCTTTTGTGGGACACGCGGCGCCGTGGTACCATAGCCGAGTTTGTTGTCTTGGTCGGAAACCAAGACGCCTTATGCGCTGATCGGTAATCAGCGCCTGACCAATAAGGAGTCCTACCATGAAGCAGGGTATCCATCCCCAGTATGTCGAGTGCACGGTGACGTGCTCCTGCGGCAACACCTTCAAGACGCACGCTACCGTGTCCGAGATGAAGGTTGAGCTTTGCAACGAGTGCCACCCGTTCTACACCGGCCAGCAGAAGTTCGTCGACACCGGTGGACGCGTCCAGCGCTTCGCCGACAAGTTCGGTGGCGCCGCTGCCGCCCAGCTCAAGAAGGCCGAGGAGGCCAAGGCTGCCAAGGCTGCCAAGGCTGCTGAGGCCGAGGCCGCTCGCAAGGCCGCCGCTGAGGCTAAGGCTGCCGAGAAGGCCAAGCGTGCTGCTAAGTTTGCCGAGGAGGCTGCCAAGCAGGCCGCCGAGGCTCCCGCAGAGGCTCCCGTCGAGGAGGCCGCTGCCGAGGCCGAGACCACCGAGGCTGCTGAGTAAATAGCTCGCCGAGGAATCGCTCGCATTCATGGCAAAAGGGCCGTGCATCCGTTTGGGTGCGCGGCCCTTTTCTTTTTATTGGTGCAGGCTAACCCGTTCCCATTGCACCAGATTGGTGCGAAGGGGACGGGTTGGTTTGCACCAAATGGCAGAGTGACGGCGTTTTCCCAGATAAAACCTGCCATAATAAACCAGTCCCTTTTTGGCAGGTCGGTCGGGTCGTAGTTATTACGTGGCGGTCGAGGTCGACCGTATAGGCCGCGCCTTGTTTGGCTAAAGTACAATCATCTGTGTTTAACTCGCCCGCAGCTGCACGGCGTGGGCGATGGCCAAAAAGGAAAACCACATGGGATTCATGTCAAAGCTGCTGTCCTTTGGATCCGATAAGGACCTTAAGCGCTACTACAAGATCGTCGACCAGATCAACGGTCTTGAGCCCCAGTTTGAGAAGATGACCGAGGAGGAACTCCGCGCCCAGACCGATAAGTTCCGCGAGCGTTACGCCAACGGCGAGTCGCTCGACGACATGCTTCCCGAGGCCTTTGCCACCGTGCGCGAGGCTTCCAAGCGCATCACGGGCATGCGCCACTTTGACGTACAGCTCATCGGCGCCATGGCGCTTCATGAGGGTCATATTGCCGAGATGAAGACCGGCGAGGGCAAGACGCTCGTCTCCACCTTGGCCGGCTACCTCAACGCTATCGCCGGCAAGGGCGTGCATGTCGTTACCGTCAACGATTACCTGGCAAAGCGCGACTCCGAGTGGATGGGCCGCATCTACAAGTACCTGGGCATGACCGTCGGTCTGCTCCAGAACAACATGCCGCTCGAGCTCAAGCGCCCGGCCTACCAGGCAGACGTCACTTACGGCACCAACTCCGAGTTCGGTTTCGACTACCTGCGCGACAACATGGTCACCCGTCCCGAGCAGCGCGTGCAGCGCGGTCACAACTACGCCATCGTCGACGAGGTCGACTCCATCCTGATCGATGAGGCCAGGACGCCGCTCATTATCTCGGGCGCCGGCACTAAGTCCGCCAGCACCTACAAGGACTTCGCGCGCGCCGTGCGCGGCCTGGAGCGCGGTGAGGACGTGTCGCACGACATGCTCACCGCCACCGAGGACGTTGAACCCACGGGCGACTACGTCATGGACGAGGCCAAGCACACCATCGCCGCCACCGAGCGCGGTCTTAAGAAGATCGAGCGCCGCCTGGGTATCGATGACATCTATGCCGATCTCTCCGGCCAGCTGGTCAACCACCTGCAGCAGGCGCTGAAGGCCCAGTACATGTTCCACCGTGATAAGCAGTACGTGGTCACCAACGGCGAGGTCAAGATCGTCGACGAGTTCACCGGCCGCATTATGGAAGGCCGCCGTTACTCCGAGGGCCTGCACCAGGCCATTGAGGCCAAAGAGGGCGTGCTCGTACGCGAGGAGAACCAGACCCTGGCCACCATCACCCTGCAGAACTACTTCCGTCTGTATGACAAGCTCTCCGGCATGACCGGCACGGCACTTACCGAGGATGCTGAGTTCCGCGAGATCTACAAGCTGCCCGTCGAGGTCATCCCCCCCAACAAGCCCGTTCAGCGTGTTGACCACGAGGATCTGGTGTACCGCACCATCCAGGCCAAGTACAACGCCGTTGCCGACGACGTTGAGCGTCGTCACGCCAAGGGCCAACCGGTCCTGGTGGGCACCGTCTCCATCGAGAGCTCCGAGAAGCTGTCCGCCGCCCTTACCAAGCGCGGCATCGCGCACGAGGTCCTCAACGCCAAGCATCACGAGCGCGAGGCTCATATCGTTGCCCAGGCCGGACGCTACGGTGCCGTGACCATCGCTACTAACATGGCCGGACGTGGTACCGACATCCTGCTGGGCGGCAACCCCGACGAGCTGGTGCGCGAGCGCCTTGAGTACGAGGGCCTGACCATGGAGGACGTGACGCCCGAGCAGCTCGAGCAGTTTAACGCCGAGGCCAAGGAGACCTGCAAGGCCGAGCGCGAGCGCGTGCTTGCCGCCGGCGGCCTGACCGTCATCGGCACCGAGCGCCATGAGTCCCGTCGTATCGACAACCAGTTGCGCGGCCGCTCCGGTCGTCAGGGCGATCCGGGCGAGACCCAGTTCTACCTGTCGCTCGAGGACGACCTCATGCGCCTGTTCGGCGGCGACAAGATGGATCGTGTCTCCAAGATGATGGTCACCGCCGACATGGGCGACGACATGCCCATCCAGCACAAGATCATCTCCAAGGCCGTCGAGAGCGCCCAGCACAAGGTCGAGAGCATCAACTTCTCCATGCGTAAGAGCGTCCTCGAGTACGATGACGTCATGAACAAGCAGCGCCAGGTCATCTACGCCGAGCGTAACAAGATTCTGGATGGCAAGGACCTGACCGACCACATCACCGAGGTCATGCACGACACCGTGTACCGCTGCGTGCAGGAGTTCTGCACCAAGGACAGCCACGATGGCGAGCGCGATCTCGAGGGCCTGCGCAAGTGGGTCGTGGAGCTGACCGGGCATATCGATACGCCCAAGTTCCCCGACGAGGATTACGAGGCCCTGGCTGCCGATGTCCTGGCCTACGTTGAGAAGTGCTACAACATGAAGGCCGAGCGTCTGGGTGAGGACCTCATGCGCGAGCTCAACACCCAGGTCATGCTGCGCGTCATCGATACCCGCTGGATGAACTACCTGCAGGAGATGGATTACCTCAAGACCGGTATCGGACTGCGCGGCTTTGGTCAGCGCGACCCGCTGGTCGAGTACAAGACCGAGGCCTACGGCGCGTTCCAGATGCTCGTCGACACCATGTACGAGGATTACCTGCGCACCGTCCTGCGCATCGAGATCAAGGCTGCCCCGCACGCCGTGGAGCACAAGGAGGACCCCGCGCTCGAGGGTGCGCGCTTCTCCGGCCCCGCCGATGTCGATGGCGACAACGGCAACTCGGTGCTGCGCAAGCAGGCACAGGTTCAGGCTCGTACGGCTGTCCAGGGAGGCCCGGCTGCTGTCAACAACGGCGGCAAGGTGACCACCTACCGCAAGGACGAGAGTGACGATCCGTACGTCAACGTTGGCCGCAATGACCTTTGCCCCTGCGGCAGCGGCAAGAAGTTCAAGTACTGCCACGGCAGGAATCGTTAATGGCCGAGGCTTTAGAGGTAACGCCCGCCGAGCTGGACGCGTTTGCGGACCGGCTCGGCGAGGTCGAGTCGTATCTTCATTTGGACGAGAAGCGCACGCGTGTGACCGAGCTCGAGGCCAAAAGCGTGGCCCTCGGCTTTTGGGATGACGCCGACGCCGCTCGCGCCACCATGGAGGAGATCGCTCGCGCCAAGGAAGATATCGCTGCCGTGGATACCGCGCGCGGCGAGCTATCTGACGCCCGTGCGGCGCTGGAGCTTGCCGAGGAGATGGGCGACGACCCCGATGCCGCCGCATTGCGCGAGGAGGCTGCCGCTACGGCAGAACGCCTGGCCCGCGCTATCGATGATCTCGAGCTTTCGAGCTGGTTTACCGGTGAGTTCGATCACGGCGACGCGATTGTGACCATCAAGCCCGGACAGGGCGGTCTGGAGGCGCAGGACTGGACCTTCATGCTCTTTAAGATGTACATGAAGTACTGCCAGCGCCGCGGCTGGAAGGTCACCATTAACGACTGCCCCGCGGCTGAGGTTATCGGCATCGATCGCGCGACCTTTACCGTCGAGGGCAAGGACGCGTTTGGCATGCTGCGCGCCGAGGCCGGTGTGCACCGCTTGGTGCGCATTAGCCCCACCGACGACAAGAAGCGCCGCCAGACCACGTTTGCCGGCGTCGAGGTCATCCCCGTGCTGCCTGACGATATCGACATCGAGATCAGTCCCGACGATATCCGCGTGGACGTGTATCACGCGAGCGGCCCGGGCGGCCAGGGCGTCAACACCACCGACTCCGCCGTACGCGTGACGCATTTTCCCAGCGGCATCGTTGTCACTTGCCAAAACGAGCGCAGCCAGATTCAAAACAAGGCCGCGTGCATGCAGATTCTCAAGGCCCGTCTGTACGAGATCGAGCTCGAGAAGCGCGCCGAGGCGCTCGACGAGATTCGCGGGCCGAAGACTACGATCGGTTTTGGCAACCAGATTCGCAGCTACGTGCTCTATCCGTATCAGATGGTCAAGGACCTGCGTACGGGTGTGGAGACCAGCAACGTCGAGGCCGTTCTCGACGATGGCGATCTGGATCCGTTTGTGATCGGCTACCATCGCTGGGCAACCGGCAACGCTGATGCGGAAAGCCAGGGCGCCTAAACCCACAGGGTTGGCCTTGGGCAGATGCGGCCAATACGGACCCTGTGCGGGGGTGGTATTTGGTCGGCGAATCGGTAAAATCGAATACAGCAAGAAGTTCAAAGCGCATCCGACGGGGTGCGCTTTTTTGAGGGAGGCAGCATGGCATATCGTCTGGACATCAAGCGCATTCTTTCGATGAACTTCTTTCACGACTTGCCCAAGATCATGTTTGGCTGCGCCCTGGCAGCTATCGCAACGGACTTGTTTTTGATCCCCAACGGCCTTGCCGCCGGCGGCGTTACGGGCCTCGCCACGATTATCCAGGCGGTCGGTGCGTCTCATGGCATCTCGCTGCCTGTCGGTATTCAAACCATTGTGATGAACGCCTTGCTGCTGCTGGTGGTTATGCGCGAGGGTGGCATGTTCTACGTGGTGCAGACGGCGACGGGTTTTGTGCTGCTGGGCTTTTTCACCGACCTGTTCGCTCCGTTTGTGGCGCCGCTGGCACATGCCGATCTGATGCTGCCCGCTATGTGGGGCGGCATTATTACGGGCATCGGTTACGGCATGGTGTTGCGCGCCGGCGCCAATACCGGCGGCTCGGACACGATTGGCCAAATCATCTCGCGTAACACCTCGCTGCCGGTAGGCTCGACCGTCATGGCGATCGACGTTGCCGTATGTGCGGCATCGGCTCCGGTCTTCTCGCTCGAAAATGCTCTGTACGCAGGACTTTCGATGGTGATTAGCGGCTATGTGATCGATGCCGTGGTCGATGGCGGCAATAAGCGTCGTATGGTACTCATCATCTCGGATAACTTCCCCGATATCGCGGCCGACATCATGTATGGTCTGGGTCGCGGCTGCACCAAATTAAAGGCGACCGGTATGTATTCGGGCGTCGAGAAGCCGGTGATCATGGTGATCGTTAGCCGTCGAGAGCTCAACACCCTCAAAACGATCGTGCGCGAGCGCGATCCTCACGCCATTGTGACGGTCGCCGACGTTACGGAAGCCTTCGGTGAGGGATTCAAGGACATTAACGCGTAGGCTGAATTTCGATTTGCGGACATGATCCGTTTTCCTCCGTCCCCAAGGGATCAAGTGATCCGTAGGGGACGGCAGGATTTCGGATCATTTTTGTGCCGGGGCGAGAGGTAGACACCGCATCCAAAAGACGTTCACATTGATAAACCGTTTCATCAGCGGTTCTGCCTGCTCAATTGTTCAAATAATGATAAATACTCTGGTAAAGCCATCAGTTTCCAGCATAATGAATGACGTACGTGCATTGCGGCTGTGTTGGGATTACCTTCGGTGCCGTGCGCATTTTGTCTAATGAGGATGAAAGGAAGGCACAATGAGCGACGAAGAGCTCAAAAAGGTTGCCAACGAGGTAAGGAAGGGCATCGTCACCGGCGTGCACGCTGCCAAGTCCGGCCATCCGGGCGGTTCGCTCGGCGCTGCCGACATCATGACCTATCTGTACTTTGAGGAAATGAACGTCGACCCGGCCGATCCCCGCAAGGCCGATCGCGACCGTTTTGTGCTTTCCAAGGGCCATTGCGCTCCGGGCCTGTACGCCGTGCTCGCCGAGCGCGGGTTCTTCCCCAAGGAGGACCTCGAGACACTGCGCCATATCGGCAGTCACCTGCAGGGTCACCCCAACATGAACGACACCCCGGGCGTCGACATGTCCACCGGCTCGCTCGGCCAGGGCATTTCCGCCGCCGTGGGCATGGCCGTTGCCGCTAAGCACTGGGGCGATACTTACCGCACGTACGCCCTGCTGGGCGATGGTGAGAGCGAGGAAGGCCAGGTCTGGGAGGCCGCCATGTTTGCCGGCAACCAGCAGCTCGACAACCTCTGCGTGATCGTCGACCACAACGGTCTGCAGATCGATGGCCCCGTCGAGGAGGTCAACGACCCCATGCCGCTCGCCGACAAGTTCCGCGCCTTTAAGTTCCATGTGGTGGAGCTCGCCGACGGCAACGACTTCGATCAGATTCGCGCCGCCTTTGCCGAGGCCCGCGCCACCAAGGGTCAGCCGACCGCCATTATCGCCGAGACCACAAAGGGCAAGGGTGTCTCCTTTATGGAGAACCAGGTGGGTTGGCACGGTAAGGCCCCCAACGATGAACAGTTTGAGCAGGCCATGGCAGAGCTCACGGCCGCCGGAGAGGAGCTCTAGGATGGCAGATGTCAAGAAAATCGCCACGCGCGTAAGCTACGGCGAGGCCCTCGTCGAGCTCGCCAACGAGCACGATGACTTTGTGGTCCTCGACGCCGACCTGGCCGCCGCCACGCAGACCGGCAAGTTCAAGGCAGCCCGCCCCGACCGCTTCTTCGATGTGGGCATTGCCGAGAGCAACCTGATGGGTGTTGCCGCCGGTATCGCAACCACCGGCCGCGTTGCCTTCGCGAGCAGCTTTGCCATGTTTGCCGCCGGCCGCGCCTTTGAGCAGGTCCGCAACTCCATTGGCTACCCGCATCTCAACGTCAAGATCGGCGCCACGCACGCCGGTATCTCGGTGGGCGAGGACGGCGCCACGCACCAGTGCTGCGAGGATATCGCCCTCATGCGCGTTATCCCCGGCATGACCGTGATCGTTCCCGCTGACGACGTCGAGGCCCGCGCCGTGACGCGCGCTGCCTACGAGTGCGACGGCCCCGTGTACATGCGCTTTGCCCGTCTGGCCTCGCCGGTCATCAACGACCCCGAGACCTACAAGTTCGAGGTGGGCAAGGGTATCGTCATGCGCGAGGGCGCCGACGTTACCATCATCGCCTGCGGTTTGATGGTCGGCGAGGCCCTCGAGGCCGCCGAGCAGCTCGCTGCCGAGGGCATCGACGCCGAGGTCATCAACATGCACACCATTAAGCCCATCGATGCTGACCTGATCGTCAAGAGCGCCACCAAGACCGGTCACGTCGTGACCGTCGAGGAGCACTCCGTGATCGGCGGCCTGGGCAGCGCCGTTGCCGATGTCCTGTGCGAGCAGTGCCCGACGCCGCTCAAGAAGATCGGCGTCAACGACACGTTCGGCGAGTCCGGCCCGGGTGCCGAGCTTCTGCACAAGTACGGCCTGGACGCCGCCAATATCGTGGCGACCACCAAGGAGTTCTTGGCATAAGGCAAGGCGGATCTCAAGGACTGCTTCGCCAGTACTATGGAAACCCGGCAGGGGTGCTCTCTTGGAGGGCGCCCCTGTTTCAGTTGCGGTGAAATAAGGACTGTTTTGCCAGCCTAAAGGCTCAATTAATCCGCATTTCACCGCAACTTTCGAAGGCGTTCCCGCTTGTGCTGGCTCCGTCGCGACGATTGATTGCGGCTTGGCACAGTGCAGCGACATCGGGGGCATCGCTGCCTCGGTATGTCATGGCGAGCAAGGCGGCATCATAGATTTCGTCATTGGTCACATCGGCGGCATCAATGGGGCAGAAGGTGAGAATTGAATCCTGTTCTGCAAGCTCGGCCAGATCGATCGTTTCACCCATGGCAAAGGCATCATCGAGGACGAGTGTGGCACTCGTGCATGGAATTTGATAGATCGTGCCATCCGCAGCGATAGGGGAACCTGCTGCCTCGAGCGTGTAGACACCTTGTATGAGATTGATGCCAGAGCCATCGGAGGCGACGAACTCAATCCTGTCGACCGTTATTCCGCCGATGGTCTTGCCCGTAATGTGTATCGGAACGCGCGATGCTCCGTTATCGGTGTCCCAACCCGCAGCCGCGACATCCAGCACAATGGCGTGCTCCGAATGGGCGGATACAAAGTGCGACGACACCTGCCGCAGATGAAGACCCATACAGCCACCACCGACAATGCCAATCATCAGCATGCAGGCAAGGATGACCGCAACGTGGTTCCGAGGCTTTACCCGAAGCTCAGAATCAGCAGAGATGCCATTGATGGCAGCC
Organism: uncultured Collinsella sp.; assembly: GCA_900541195.1. Taxonomy (GTDB): domain Bacteria; phylum Actinomycetota; class Coriobacteriia; order Coriobacteriales; family Coriobacteriaceae; genus Collinsella. The sequence goes on from UQIY01000022.1 coordinate 9,399, forward strand.
CCGCACGCCGTGCAGTACCTCACGCCATCGCGCAACTCAGCTCCACAATAAGGACAATTCATACTAGCCCCCACAACCATAGGCGTTCCTATCGAGGCCACTGTAAATCGACAATCCAAATCCAAGTTGCGCAACAATCAAATCAGGCCCATTTCAAGCAAGAGCTTCCTCCGGGAAACGGGCCCATCCCAACAAAGTGCAATTCAGACCCTCCCAAGCATGCATTTGCTGCACCTAATAGAAACGCGGCGACTCCTTAGTAGCCGCAGGCCACGCACAGGGTTACCTCCCAAATCTTTCTGCAGGACGGAGGAGTCCCCGCAGCGCGAAGCGCACAGCGGGGACTCCGACATGTCCGAGGATGATTTGGGAGGTAACCCTGTGCGCGGCCGGTGAGACCAAAACCCCGCCATGCTTCTTATGTGCAGCAAAGCTAATGCTGCTAAAATACAAAGCGCTCATGTAGTTTAAACGCACGACGATAAGGAGCACCAGTGGGTAACCACTTCCGTACCTCCGGTGCGGGCGATGACGCCCCCAAGACGCAGCCAGGCGCCGCGGGCACTCGTTTCGCCACCCCGGATTCAGAGGATCAGCTGTTTAGCCCGATCCCCGCACAGCCGGCAGATCAGGCACAGCCGGCATCAGATCCCTTTGCCAACAATCCCACCAATGATGTCGAGCTTTCCGAGGCCGCGGGTTTTGAGCCCGTGCAGAAGGTGACCGCTCGCGTGGATCAACCCCAGGCGGACGCTGTCGCGCCGCAGCCTGTCATGGCCGGTATTCCCGATCCCATGGCTCCTGCGACTCCGGCGCCACAGCCTGCGCAGTCTGGCCTTTTTGCCGCTATTCCCGATCCCACGCAGCCCGCGGCTCCCGTAGTCGAGAGCGATCAGGCCGCCGAGGTCGCAAGCCTCGACAATGCGCTCAACAACCCCGACTTTACGTCGGTGTTTGCGCCCATCGATCCGCAGGCCAGCCGCAAGAAGATGGCCAAGCAGGCCGGTGTCGAGCCCGTCATTCTCATGGAGCACGTCACCAAGATCTACCCGGCACAGCCCAACAAGCCCGCGCTCGACGACATCAACATCGAGATCTATCCTGGCGAGTTTGTCTTCTTGGTCGGTCACTCCGGCTCGGGTAAGACCACGCTGCTTTCGACGCTCAACCGCGACGTCAAGCCGACGAGCGGCCGCATTTTGGTCGCCGGCCAGGACCTCATGAAGATCAAGAACCGCAAGGTTCCGTTCTTGCGTCGCCAGATCGGTGCCGTGTTCCAGGACTTTAAGCTCCTGCCGCAGAAGACCGCCTACGAAAACGTGGCGTTTGCCCTGCAGTGCATCGGCAAGCCCAAGGGCGTCATTCGCAGCCAGGTGCCCGAGGTGCTTCGCCTGGTCGGTCTGGCCGATCAGATGGACTCTCTGCCCGATCAACTGTCCGGTGGCGAGCAGCAGCGTGTCGCCGTTGCCCGCGCTATGGTCAACCGTCCGCCGCTGCTTATCTGCGACGAGCCCACGGGCAACCTCGACCCTGCGATTTCGTTGGGTATTATGAAGCTGCTCGAGCGCATTAACCGTACCGGCACCACCGTGATCGTCGCCACGCACGACCGCGAGATGGTCGATAGCATGCACCGTCGCGTGATTGCCCTCGAGGGCGGTCACGTAATCCGCGACCAGGAGAGGGGAGGTTACGGCAACTATGGCACCAACTAACGTGGGCTATTCGCTCAAAGAGGCTATCAGCCACTTCTTCCGTAACTGGACCACCTCGCTCGGCGCCGTCATCACGATCTTCCTTTCGCTGTTTATCATCGGCCTGTTCATTATGGGTTCCGCGATGCTGAACTCCGTGATCGGTACCGTCGAGGATCAGGTTGTCATCAATGCCTTTATTAGCGATGACGCCGATCAGGCAGACGTCCAGGCCTTTGAGGCCGAGCTCAAGACGTGGAGCAACGTCAAGTCCGTGACCTATAAGGATAAGGACGACGCGCTGGCCGAGTACACGAGCAAGATGTCGGGCAACGCCGACGCCACCATGAGCGCGCTCGACGGCCAGAACCCGCTGCCCGCCTCGTTTGCGATTGAGATGGACGATCCGTCGCAGGTCGAGAGCACGGCCAAGAAGCTCAAGAAGAACGCCGACTTCCAAAAGATCGCGGACGACGGCGACGTCAACGCGAGCGTGCTGTATGGCCAGGAGGAAGTAAGCCGCCTGTTCCAGGTGACCAACTACATCCGTATCGCCGCCGTGGTGCTCGTCGGTCTGCTGACCTTTATCGCGTTCATCTTTATCAACAACACGATTCGCCTGTCCATCACGGCGCGTCGTCGCGAGATTGCGATTATGCGCCTGGTGGGCGCCAGCAACGGCTTCATTCGCGGGCCGTTCATTACCGAGGGCGTGCTTCAGGCCATTCTGGGCTCGCTGCTTTCCATCGGTGTTTTGGAGTTGCTGCGCAACCTGCTGGTTCCGCGCCTGCAGGAGAGTGTCGGCTGGATGTCGTTTGTGCTGCCGATGCAGTACTATCTGGTGACCTACGCCGCACTGATTCTTGTCGGCGTGCTCATCGGCCTCTTTGGCTCTGCCATCGCCATGCGCCGTTATCTGCGCGTGTAAGCGCTGCGGATATGCCGTCTGCAACGGGTCGTCCCTTTCCAGGGGCGGCCCGTTTTTTGATCCCCTGGGGACGGAGGAAAACGGATCACTTAGGGGGTCGGACGATTCGAGTGATCCGCAATCCTGCCGTCCCTTAGGGATCATTTGGGTAGACTCTTGGGGTGTAAACGGCTATCGATAGTAAGGAGGCGCCATGGGGCGCAATAACAAACATAAGCGTGGAACTCGCAATAAGCGCGGGCCGGTGCGCAGCGAGCGTCGTCCGAGCCTGACTGGCCGCGTGCAGCTCCATGAGCACAGTGCCTATGTCATAACCGACAACGGCGATTACAAGGTCATGGGTCGCGGTAAGCGTGAGATTATGGACGGCGATACCGTGGCCGTAAGCATCAAGGTGGGACCACGCGGGGATCGTCGCGCCGTGATCGAGGGCGTTATCGAGCGTGCCGCTATCAGCGTGGTGGGTACGTATCAGACGGCCGGCCCGCTTGGTGTGATCGAGCCGCTCGATTCGCGTCTCAAAGCCGATTTCTTTATTTTGCCCGAGGACACTTCGGCGGAGCGCCTGGGCGTGCATCCTGGCGATGTCGTCGTCGCGCGCATTCTGACCTACCCGACGCGCTTGGAGTCGGGCACGGTGACTCTTGAGCGTCGCATCGGCGGTGACGATGCGCCCGATCTGGGCGTTCAATATGTTATGGCGCGCTATGGCTATACCGACAGCTATCCCGAGGCGGCGCTGGCGGAGGCAGAGGCGCTTTCGCTCGATGTGACTGCAGCGCTTAAAGACCCGCTTCGTCGTGACCTGCGCGATCGCTTTGTCATCACCATCGACCCGGTTGATGCGCGCGACTTTGACGATGCCATCTCGCTTGAGCGCACACCCGAGGGCGGCTATAAGCTGGGCGTACATATCGCCGACGTTTCGCATTATGTTGTCTGGGATGGGCATATCGACCTGGAGGCCCGCCATCGCACGACGTCGGTGTACCTTGCCGACCGTGTGCTCCCCATGCTGCCCGAGCGCCTGTCCTGTGACCTGTGTTCCCTGCGCCCCGATGAGGATCGCCTGGCGTTTACCGTCGACATCGAGCTTGACGCGCAGGGCCGCGTGCGCCATTACGACCCCTATCCCAGTGTGATTCGTTCGCGTGTGCGTATGGACTACGACGGCGCCGAGGCGCTGCTGGTGCGTGCCGGCGCAGTTGAGTATTCCGTGTTGGAGGGCGCTGCGGAGGATGTCACTGCGGCTGAAGCCTCGCGCGAGGAAGCACTTGAGCGTGGGCTTGCGTGCGAGGACACCGCTCGCGGCTGTAACGTTGACCTGGCCGATTTCCTGGTCGCTGCAAACGAACTCGCGGAGCTTCGGCGCCGCATACGTCGCGCACGCGGTTCGGTCGACTTCGATACGGCCGAGATTCGCGCGCTGCTGGATGAGGACGGCGTGCCCGTGCAGATTGTGGCACGCGAACGCTCCTGCGCAACCTCGCTTATCGAGGAGGCAATGCTGCTGGCTAACGAGTGCGTCGCCGAGTGGCTGGCCGACCGCGATATCGAGGCGTGCTATCGCGTGCACGATGACCCCAGCCCCGACAGTCTGCACGGTGCTGCTGTGGCGCTGGCGCAGCTCGGTATCATCGATGATCGCCGTGCGGCGGGCATTGCCCTGGGAAGTCCCGACGAGTTACAGGCGACGGTTGACGCCGCTGCCGGTACGGCTAACGCGCCGCTCGTCAACACGCTCCTTTTGCGCAGTATGCAGCGTGCGTTGTATAAGCCTCGCAACGAGGGCCACTTTGCGCTCGCCGCGCCGTGCTACTGCCACTTTACAAGCCCCATTCGCCGCTATCCCGACCTGGTGGTGCATCGCGTGCTCAAGCTGCAGTTGGCCTACGAGCGGCTGGGCGGCAAGGACGCCTTGGTGCGTACGCCGCGGCTGATCGGTAAGGGTCGCGAGTCCCTGCCGCGCATTCTGCCGCAAATCTGCCGCGCGTGCAGCGATGCCGAGCGTGCGGCCGACGCCGCCAGCCATGCGACGCAAAAAATCAAGATTGCGCAGTACTACGAGGACCGCCTGGGCGAGCGCTATGCCGGAACGGTCTCGTGGGTCAGCAGCATGGGACTATTCGTGCGTCTCGATCTGACGCAGGTTGAGGGGCTGGTTTCTATTAAGAGCCTGGGCAACGAGTGGTTTGAGTTTGACGAGGACGCGCTCACGTTGACGGGTGCCGACACGGGGCGTCGTTTTGAGTTGGGGCAGCGCTTGATTATCGAGGTCTCGCGCGTCAATACCACGCGTGGGCACTTGGACTTTAAGCTTATCCATTAGCCAAATCCCGACTGATGGTGGGGGAGCGGAGGGCGGCCTTTCGGGACCGCCCTTCGCATTTGAATCATGGCTACCTTGCCGTCTGCTCGGCCGCCGCTTACCTGCTATTTGAGAGGTAAAACCTACCAAAATAAACCTGTCCCTTTTGGCAGGTTTACAAGAAAGCGGGGATGAGATGGCGACGGTGTACGGTTATGCGCGGGTGAGTTCGCGCGATCAGAATCTTAATCGGCAGCTGGATGCGCTGGGCGCCTATGGCGTGGGCTCGGCGAATATTTATGCCGACCATGCGAGCGGCAAGGACTTCGATCGACCGCGTTATCGCGAGCTGCTGCACGTCCTGGGAGACGGGGACGTGCTGGTGGTGCTTTCTATCGACCGACTTGGCCGTAATTACTCCGAGATTCTTGAGGAATGGCGACGCATTACCAAGGAGCTCGGGGTTGCCATTGTGGTGTTGGACATGCCATTGCTTGACACGCGCGCTAGGGCCAGCGGCGCGCCGGATGTGACCAACGTCCTGATTGCCGATATTGTGCTGCAACTGCTGAGCTACGTGGCGCAGGTGGAGCGCGAGAATATCCATCGGCGCCAAGCGGAGGGAATTGCAGCGGCGCGGGCGCGAGGGGTCCGTTTCGGTCGACCTCGCAAGCCGTGCCCTCCTCAGTTTGAGCTGGTGCGCGATAGCTATGAGGCGGGCGATATTACCCGCAGCCAGGCAGCAAAGTGCTTGGGCGTGTGCGTGGGGACGTTCGATCGCTGGATGCGCGAGGCGGGGTAGGGGTTTGCGGCGCGTCCCATTGGCGCCCATACGAGACGTTAACCTCAAGATGGAAAACCGCGACCGCCTGTACGTCGGCGCTGGCTACAATATCGGCATCGGTCGCAGATGGCCATCGATGCGCTGTTTGCCAAACACTTGTCTTTTCTAAGAAGGGAATCCCCATGGCAGTGCTGTTTGTTGAATATCCCAAATGCTCGACGTGTAAAAAGGCCAAGGCCTGGTTGGACGAGCATGGGGTTGAGTACATCGATCGCGATATTGTTACAGACAATCCTTCGGCTGAGGAACTTGCGACCTGGATTGCGCGTTCGGGGCTGCCGGTGCGTCGCTTCTTTAACTCGTCGGGCATGAAGTATCGAGAGCTTGGCCTGAAGGCGCGCCTGGACGCGGGGATGACGGATCAGGAGTGTTACGAGCTGTTGGCGACCGACGGCATGCTGGTCAAGCGTCCGCTACTGGTGGGCGACGACTTTGCGATCCCCGGCTTTAAGGAAGTGGCCTGGACCCAGGCACTGCTGTAGCAGCTGCGGAAAGTGCGTCCCGTTTCGAGCGCTGATTCTGGGACACGGTTTCCGGTTGAAGTGGCTAGCGGAAACCGTATCCCAGTTTGAGCGCGAAATCTGGGATACGGTTTCCGCTTGGGGCCTCTAGGGGAAAGCGCGTCCCGTTTTGGACGCAAATTCCGGGATGAGCTTTCCGGTTGGCGGGCATGCGCACTATCCCGGCTGGCGGGCATATGCGCTAATCCTCCAGCCGTGCCCATTCGTGTGGGTCGTAGATCTTTACGTGCTTGTCGGGCGTGTCGCTCCAGTACTCTTCGTCCATAAAGGGTAAGTATGCCTGAACGCCGGAGCAGATAAACGGAATTCGCTGTCGCTGCAGGCGCTCGCGCTGTCGTCGCTCCAGATGCGTCTCGGATATGACGGTCGGCATGCCGGATAACTCGACGAGGCTCGCCTGGATGCGCTTGAGGTCGGGGAGCGTCGCGTGCCATGACGTCCGCATAATTAAAAACGAGGCGTGACGGTATTCCGCTTGCATCACCGTGATGGCGGGACGCAGCGTGGGGTGGATTTTGTCCCGGTCGGGCCAAGGTCCGGCGGATATCTCGAGCCCCAAGGTCTCCCATAGGTAATCCAGCTCTTCGTCCATAGCGCCTCGATGTCTACGCGATTATTGTCGCTTCGATTGTGCTACCTGGCGCTATCGTTCTTGGGATAGAATCTGCCAACGGTCGACGGCTACCGTTCGCGGTGTTCTGCCCTTTGTGTGCGGCGGCTAGCTCCACAGGTCCTTCACGGGTCGGGCTAAATCGGGCCAATTTGGCCGAATTTCAAAAAAGTTAAAATTGGGGCTTGCGTCACGACGGGTCTTCCCGTATATTTCTTTCTTGCGCAAAGGCACAGCCGAGCGCAGCGATGCAGTCATTGGGATGTCGTCTAATGGCAGGACAGCGGATTCTGGTTCCGTCAATGGGGGTTCGACTCCCTCCATCCCAGCCATTGCATTTGCTACATATGGCCCGTTCGTCTAGCGGTTTAGGACGCCGCCCTCTCAAGGCGGAGATCACCAGTTCGAATCTGGTACGGGCTACCACAAAATGAACGCCCGGGCCTCGTAAGAGACCCGGGTTTTGTGTATCGACCGTATATACGGCGCCTGCCGTGTTTCGCTCAGATCGAGGAGTAGCCATGGATCTGCCCATCAGCTTGCAAGACATCACGTATGCCGAGAACTATCTGGCGCAGGGCGACCTGGCTACGGCAACGCCGCTGTTGGAGCGCCTGGTGGAGCTCGCCGAGGAGTATATCGACGCCGAGTGCAAGACGGAGGAGAAGCGCCAATACTTTAGCTTCGATAGCAAGTTTGAGCGCTTGGCCTATCGCCGCGTGGAGAAGGATCCGCGCGAGCTCGTGCAGGTCGAGGTGCCGTTTGACCGCCTGTACTCTGACATGGCGTTTGCCTACATTCGCCAGCAGGATTATGTGAGCGCTCGTAATGCCCTGATGCAGGCTGTGCGCTGGGATCCTATGAACTGCAACTATCGCTTGGACCTTGCCGAGCTGTTCCGCGCGCTCGAGGACAAGCAGGAGTGGGCTTCGCTTTCGTTTTCGGTGCTGGAGCGTGCGAGCGACGGTAAGTGTGCCGCCCGCGCCTATGCCAACCTGGGGCAGTACTTCTTGGAGCCCGAGACCGAGAACGTCTCGGCCGCCGTGGGTTGTGCCCGCTTGGCCCTGCGCCTTGCGCCTGGCGATGCGCATACGACGCGCCTGCTCAACAAGATTCATGCTGCCTATCCCGATGCCGCCGAGGAGAGCGACGAGCACGTGATGGGCGAGCTGAGCCTGCAGGGCGTACCGACCTCGCCTTCGGCCGAGATTGCCATTTGCCTGATCATGTGTGCGACCGATGCCGCGAGCGACGGCGACAAACAGGAGGCGACGCGTCTGACGGTCCGTGCCCGCGACCTGGTGGGCGAGGAGGCCTGCGCGGCGATCATCAAGCTGGTGCGCGAGAGCGACGCCGAGCTCAACGCCGAGCGCAAGGCTAAGCGCGAAGCTACGGGCAAGGGTTCCGATGGCGCCAAGGAGGCCGGCGATGCCCAGTAAGCGCGAGCGCAAGCTCATCTCCAAGAATCGTTCGGCACATCACGAGTACTTTATCGACGAGACCTTTGAGTGCGGCATTGAACTGAGCGGTACCGAGGTCAAGTCGATTCGCGAGCGCGCCTGCCAGATCACTGATACCTTTGCGCTGATTCGTGGCGGAGAGTGCTGGCTGGTGGGTCTGCATATTCACCCTTACAGCCACGGTGGCGTGTGGAATCGTGATCCCGATCGCCGGCGCCGTCTGCTGCTGCATCGTAAGGAGATTGATTTTCTTGACGGCAAACTGCGCAACCGCGGCTATGCGCTGGTGCCGCTGGAGCTCTACTTTAATACCGACGGCCGCGTAAAGCTGTTGCTGGGCCTGGGCCGCGGCAAAAAGCTCTACGACAAGCGCGAGGACATGGCCAAGCGCGACGTTCAGCGCGAGATCGATCGTGCGCTCAAGGAACGCAACCGCTGACCACCCTTCATAAGTTGCGGTGGAATACGGACTGTTTTGCCTGTTTGAGGGGCTATTCAGTCTCTATTTCACCGCAACTGTGGGCGTCTCATCTTGCTTACTGTTCTGACACATATGTCTCAAAGGCGGCGTCCGGTATGGGCGTCGCCTATTTTTATGGGTACATACATCCATGAGGTTCCAACCCGGGTTAGGGGAGTGGTTGTTATGGACAAAACTGCGTTCTTTACGATGCCGAGCGGCCTGTATGTGGTGAGTGCTGCGGCCGACGGGCTGCGTGCCGGCTGCGTCATCAACACCGCGGTGCAGGTGACGTCCGCGCCGCCGCGCATCTCGGTTGCCGTGAATAAGGAAAATGTCACGTCTGGCGTTATCTCGTCTGCCAAGGCCTTTGCGCTGACCGTGATCGATCAGACGGCCGATATGCTCTACATTGGCAACTTTGGATTCCGTACCAGCAGCGATTATGACAAATTTGCTAAGTACGAGACGCGCGAGACCGCGCTGGGCATGCCCTATGTTCCCGAGCATGCGGCGGCCTTGTTTAGCTGCCGTTTGATTGACACTGTTGACGTGGGCACGCATCTACTGTTTATCGGCGAGGTCGAGGATGCCGAGCGCCTGAGCGACGAGACTCCGTTGACCTATGACTACTACCATAAGGTCCTGAAGGGCAAGACGCCTCCGAAGGCGTCCTCGTATCAAGGCTAGAAATGTTTTAAAAATACTTGCATTATATTATTGAGAACATATACTAATAAGCAAGTACACCAGCAGTCACGTTCGAGAGGAGAACATCATGGCTGAGGAGAAGAAGACGTATAAGTTCGTGTGCATCGTTTGCGGTTACGAGGTTGAGGTCGATACGCCCGAGCTGCCCGAGGATTACGTGTGCCCGGTCTGCGGCGTCGGTCCCGATCAGTTTGAGCTCGTCGAGGAGTAACTCGCAGACACACGGCGAAAGCCGAACATAGCTCTGTCCAAGGGCCCCCGGTCGATTTCTCGGCCGGGGGCCCTTTTCCTCCGTCCCCAAGGGAACACGGCTGCTGTTAGCCGATCATATCTGTCGTGAGTCCGGCCGACCTTTGGTCTCAATCTGTAACATCTATCGGCTCAAAACGGGTCTATGTGTTACAGATTGAGACAAAAGGTTGGAGCTGAAGAAATGTCTCGATCTGTAACATCTAGAAGTGGAAATTGGGTCCACTTGTTACATATCGAGACAAACCAAAACCGTTCGGCAGAAGATCTCAATCTGTAACATCTAGCAGTGAAAACGGGGTCTATGTGTTACAGATTGAGACAAACGGAGCTGTCCCTCGGAATGATCTTGATCTGTAACATCTAGACATTAAAAGCGTGTCTATCTGTTACAGATCGAGACGTTTGCCTGGGTAGGTGCCCTGTCCCATTACATCCCTGTCAACAACACGACATCGAGAATCGTCACGATGGCGCCGATCCCTACGAGCAACGCGTTGAGCGGGCGCGAGTTGGCGTATTTGCCCATGACGCGGGGCGAACTGGTGAGTCGTATGAGCACAAAGACCGTAATCGGCAGCTGAAGCGACAGCAGTGCCTGACTCCAAATGAGACCCTCAAAAGGATTCGGGACGACCAGACACGCCGCCACTGCGCCGACGAAACAGGTCGCCACTCCGATCGAGGAATGTCGGTCGTGGATGTCGTATTCCTCGTCGAACATGCCCGCGGTGATGGTGCCCGCCGCCATGCCCGCCGTCACGCTACTCGATATGCCCGCAAACAGCAGTGCCACCGCAAAGATGATTGAGCTTGCCGGGCCCAGAATGGGGGAGAGCGTGGCCGCTGCGACGGCGAGGTCGTCTACGACAATGCCGTGCGCAAAGAAGGTCGTTGCGGCCAGGATGACCATGGCCGAGTTGATTGCCCAGCCCACGCCCATCGAAAAGAGCGTGTCGAAGAGCTCGTAGCGCAGACGTTCTTCGATAACTCGCTCGCCTTGGCCTTCGAAGTGCATGGATTGGATGACTTCGGAGTGCAGGAAGAGGTTGTGGGGCATAACGACCGCGCCTAGGACGCTTACGATAATCGCGGCCGAGCCGGTGGGCATACTGGGTGTGATCCAGCTTGTGGCGGCTTGCGTCCAGTCGACCTTGACTAGTGCAAGCTCGGCTAAAAACGAAAGTCCTACCACGCCCACGAAGGCGATGATCCAGCGTTCGGCACGCTTGTAGGAGCTTGTCATGAGCATGGCAATCGATGCCGCCGCGACGATGATGCAGCCGGCGCGCACGGGCAGGCCAAAGAGCATTTGAAGCGCGATCGCACCGCCCAGGACTTCGGCCATGGCGGTGGCGATGGTCGCAAGATAGGCACTGGCGAGCACCGTGCGCCCAACGAAGCGGGGGAGGTAACGTGTCGTGGCCTCGGCAAGACAGGCGCCCGTGGCGATACCCAGGTGTGCAGCGTTGTGCTGCAGCACGATGAGCATGATCGTGGACAGCGTGACGATCCACAGCAGCGCGTAACCAAACTGCGAGCCCGCGGCCATATTGGAGGCCCAGTTGCCCGGGTCGATAAAGCCGACGGTCACGAGCAGTCCGGGGCCGATATGCCGTGCTATGTCGAGTCCTCCGTGGCCACCGGTGCGCGGGGAGCCAAAGTGTTGTTTGAGATGGTTGATCATGGTGCGCTCCTGCGTGCCGTTTGCTTGACGCCGCAAAGGATACCCGTTTTAGGCTCAAAAGTTAACCAAGACTGACAAAATTGCTGTATTTGAATAGGATGGTGAAAGGGGACTGCCGAAATGTCTTGATCTGTAACAACTAGGGATGGAAATTGGGCCTAGGTGTTACAGATCAAGACAGGAAGAAATGGTCCTATGGAATATCTCGATCTGTAACAGCTGACCGCCAAAACCGGTCCTTCGTGTTACAGATTGAGACATTCGGAGCCGTCTCTCAAAACATCTCAATCTGTAACAGTAAGTCGTCGAAATTGGGTCTTCCTGTTACAGATTGAGATGTTTGAAGCGGTGAGCTTACGGGCCGAACCTGGGGCCCTTGTTGTTGTCCTTGAAGTCGGCGGCACCTACTCGTAGGGCGCGCGTTACGCGATTGTTTCGAAACGGGCGGGAAACACAACGGGCCGGCGATGCTCCTAGTATGCCTATTCAACTGACTGTCTAATATCTAGGGGAGGATCGCGATGCAGGCAGATTCCGCTCAGCAGCAGGGCCTTTATCGCCCCGAATTCGACCACGACGCATGTGGCATCGGCGCGCTTGCCGATATCAACGGTGAGCGCCATCACCAGATTCTGGACGACGCGCTGTCCATTCTGGTCAACTTGGAGCACCGCGGCGGCACGGGACTCGAGAAGAACACTGGCGACGGCGCTGGCATCCTGTTCCAGGTTCCGCATCACTTTTTCCGTAAAGAGGCTCAAAAGTGCGGCCAGATTCTGCCGGCAGAGGGCGACTATGGCGTGGCCATGCTGTTCTTTCCGCAGGACGACAAGGGCGTAGAGGATGCCCGCCGCGTGTTTGAGGAGGGCTGCGCCGAGGCCGGCGTGCCGCTGCTCTTTTGGCGCGAGGTGCCGGTCGACCCGCACGACCTGGGCGAGACGGCCCGCGCCTGCATGCCTACCATCCTGCAGGCCTTCCTGGGCCGTCCGGACGACACGCCCGCCGGCGATGCCTTCGAGCGCCGCCTGTACGTGTGCCGCCGCACCATCGAAAAGAAGGCCGACGCCGAGTTTGCCCTGCGCGACAAGATTTTCTACGTGTGCTCTATGAGCTCGCGCACCATCGTGTACAAGGGCATGCTGGTCGCCACGCAGATGCGTCGCTTCTTCATCGACCTCAACGACGCCGCCGTCAAGACGGCCGTGGCGCTCGTCCACTCGCGCTACTCCACCAACACCACGCCCAGCTGGGAGCGCGCGCACCCCAACCGCTTTATCATCCACAACGGCGAGATCAATACCCTCAAGGGCAACGTCAACTGGATCCGCGCCCGCGAGCCCAACCTGTACAGCCCCGTGCTGCAGCATGATCTTGAGCGCGTGATGCCCATCATCAACCGCGAGGGTTCCGACTCCGCGATTCTGGACAACGTGCTCGAGTTTTTGGTTATGAACGGTCGCCCGCTTACGCGTGCCGCGTCCATGTTGCTGCCCGAGCCGTGGGACCATAACGACAGCCTGAGTGAGGAGCGCCGCGCCTACGACGCTTACCAGTCCATGCTCATGGAGCCGTGGGACGGCCCTGCCGCCATCGCCTTTACCGACGGCCGTACCCTGGGTGCTGCTCTCGACCGCAACGGCCTGCGCCCCGCCCGCTACTATGTGACGCGCGACGGTCGCTTTATGCTGGCAAGCGAGGTGGGCACCATCGAGGTGAGCCCCGAGAACATCCTGACGAGCGGCTGTCTGGGACCGGGCCAGATGCTCGAGGTCGATTTTGCCCGCGGCCGCGTCATCTACAACGACGAGCTGGGCGCCCGTTACGCCAAGGAAAAGCCCTACCGTGATTGGATTGCCGAGGAGACGCTGACCGTTGACGCGCTCGATGAGCCCGTTGCGACAATGCCCGCCGAGGACGCCGAGGTGCCCGCCGCCGTGCGCATGGCCAAGCTCGGCTACCACTGGGATGACGTCGACGAGGTCGTGCGTCCCATGGCCCAGCAGGGCAAGGCCCCGCTCGCCTCGATGGGCATCGACGCGCCGCTGGCCTGCCTGTCCAAGAAGACGCGCTCGTTCTTTGACTACTTCTATCAGCTGTTCGCCCAGGTCACGAACCCGCCGATCGATGCCCTTCGCGAGCATATGGTCACCTCGACCACGCTCTACCTGGGCAACCACGGCAACCTGCTCGAGGACTCCCGTACGGCCTGCCAGCTGGTGCGCCTGGAGCGCCCGCTGCTGAGCGAGGAGGAGTTCGACCGCATCTGCGCCATCGACCGCGTGGGCTTTAAGACCCGTCGCTTCCGTGCCGTGTACCGCCGCGATGCCGGCGAGGGCGCGCTGCAGGCTGCGCTCAAGCAGCTTGCAGAGGACGTTGAGGCTGCGGTCCGCGACGGCGTGAACATCGTGGTGTTGAGCGATCGTGCCGCTGCGGGCGAGGTGCCCGTGCCGTCGCTGCTCGCTGTGGGCTGCGTGCACAACCACCTGATCCGCGCCGGCGTGCGTACCTTTGCCGACATCGTGGTGGAGTGCGGCGACGCTGTGTCCCCGCATGACTTTGCAGCGCTGGTGGGTTACTCCGCTAGTGGCATCTATCCGTACAACGCACATGCGTGCATCAGCGATCTAGCGGCACACGGCGACCTGGACGTGACAGCCGAGCAGGGCATCGCCAACTACAACAAGGCTGCGACAGCGGGCATCGTCTCCATCATGTCCAAGATGGGCATCTCCACGGTGCAGAGTTACCATTCGGCGCAGATCTTCGAGGCCGTGGGCTTTACGCCGGAGTTCGTCAACGCGTACTTTGCCGGCACGGTGAGCCGTGTGGGCGGTATGGGTGTCGAGGACGTCGAGCGCGAGCAGAATGAACGCTATGACGCCGCGCTCGCCATCCTTAAGAGCCCGGCTCCCGATCAGCTGCCCACACTGGGTCTGACCAAGTGGCGCCCGCTCGGTGGCGAGGATCACCTGATCGACCCTCAGACTGTCTACCTGCTGCAGACCGCCTGCCGCGAGGACAGCTACGACACCTTTAAGGAGTACAGCGCCCGCCTGCACCGCACCGGCCGTGCCGTGCGCCTGCGCGACCTGCTGGACTTTAATGCCAGCGGCCGCACCCCGGTGGCACTCGACGAGGTCGAGCCCGCGCTCAACATCGTCCGCCGCTTTAACACCGGCGCCATGTCGTATGGCTCCATCAGCAAAGAGGCGCACGAGTGCATGGCCATCGCCATGAACCGCCTGCACGGCCGTTCCAACTCCGGCGAGGGCGGCGAGGATCCGCGTCGCGAAACGCCGCTGGCTAATGGCGACTCCAAGAGCTCCGCCATCAAGCAGGTGGCAAGTGCGCGCTTTGGCGTGACGAGCCGCTACCTGTGCAGTGCCTTCGAGATTCAGATCAAGATGGCCCAGGGCGCCAAGCCCGGCGAGGGCGGCCACCTGCCCGGCAAGAAGGTCTACCCCTGGATCGCCGAGGTCCGTCAGTCCACGCCCGGCATCGGCCTGATCTCGCCTCCGCCGCACCACGACATCTACTCCATCGAGGACCTGGCGGAGCTGATCTTCGATCTTAAGAACGCCAACCCCGGCGCGCGCGTGTCGGTCAAGCTGGTCAGCGAGGCCGGCGTCGGCACCATCGCCACCGGTGTGGCCAAGGGTGCCGCCGACAAGATCTTGATCAGTGGCCACAATGGCGGTTCGGGTGCCGCGGCGCGCGATTCCATCTGGCATGCTGGTCTGCCGCTGGAGCTCGGCCTTGCCGAGGCCCAGCAGACGTTGCTGCAAAACGGCCTGCGCTCGCGCGTGGTGCTCGAGGCCGACGGCAAGCTCATGGACGGCACTGATGTTGCCGTCGCCTGCTTGCTGGGCGCCGAGGAGTTTGGCTTTGCGACCATGCCGCTCATCTCCATGGGTTGCCTTATGCAGCGCGACTGCCAGCAGGATACCTGCCCGGCTGGCATCGCCACGCAAAATTGCCGCCTGCGTCGCGGCTTCCGCGGCAAGCCCGAGCACGTCGAGCACTTTATGCTCTTTGTTGCCGAGCAGCTGCGCGAGGTCATGGCGAGCCTGGGCTTCCGCACCGTCGACGAGATGATCGGCCATCCCGAGTGCCTGCGCCAGATCGAGGTCCCGGGCAACCGCAAGGCCAACCTGCTCGATCTGTCGCCCGTGCTGGCGAGCGCGACCTGCGAGTTCGGTGCCCATATCCCTGGTGCCGACGGCCGTCACTTCCTGCCGCAGATGGCCGCGGACAGCGAGCTCGACAAGACGCTCGACTCCACGTTGTTTGTGCCCTATACGGCCGATGCCCGTGCGCACCTGCGTCCGATTCGCTTCCGCGCCGATATCGCCAACGTCAACCGTTGCGTGGGCACCATCCTGGGCAACGCGGTGACCAAGGCGCATCCCGAGGGTCTGCCCGCCGGCTCCATCACCATCGATTGCGATGGTTCGGCCGGTCAGAGCTTTGGCGCCTTCCTGCCGCGTGGCATTACGCTCAACGTGTGCGGCGACGCCAACGACTACTTTGGCAAGGGCCTTTCGGGCGGCGAGGTGTCGGTGCGCCCCAACCCGCATGCGACCTACAAGTTCGACGAGAACATCATCGTGGGCAACGTTGCGTTCTTTGGCGCCACGAGCGGCCGCGGCTTCATTAACGGTCTTGCCGGCCAGCGTTTTGCCGTGCGCAACTCCGGTGCCACCGTGGTGGTCGAGGGCTGTGGCAACCATGGCTGCGAGTACATGACGGGCGGTCTGGCGCTCATCCTGGGCGAGGTCGGACAGAACTTCGCCGCCGGCATGACGGGTGGCGTGGCCTATGTCTTTGACCAGTACGGTACGCTCGATGCCCGTGTGAACCACGAGAGCGTGGAGCTCAAGGCCCCGACGGCCGACGAACTGGCGCAGATTCGCGAGCTCATCCAGGAGCACGTGGACGCGACGCAGAGCCCGCGCGGCATTAAGCTGCTCTACAGCTTTGAGACGATGAGTAAGCACTTTGTGAAGGTCATTCCGACCGAGTACGAGCGCGTGCTGGCGATTGTCGCTGCGGGTGAGGCTGCCGGCAAGACGCATGCGCAGGCAGAGGAGCTGGCGTTTGACATTGTGACCGGTCGCGCGAGTGCCGCGGTTGTCGCTCGCTTCGATGCCGCGGGCGGCGCTGCGGGCGCTGCGCCCGTGGCTGCCAGCTCTGTTGCTTCGACCAAGAAGGAGGCGTAAGTGCCATGGGTAAGCCTGGTGCTTTTCTTGATATCGATCGCGCGACCCACGAGCTGCGCGCCGTGGAGGAGCGCAGCCGCGATTTCGATCCGCTGTACGTGGAGCTCGATGATGACGCGCGCCGCGCCCAGGCGAGCCGCTGCATGATGTGTGGCGTGGCGTTTTGCCAGATGGGTGCGAGCTTTGGCAAGGCACGCCCGAGCGGCTGCCCGCTGCACAACCTGATTCCCGAGTGGAATGAGCTGGTGTACCGCGGCCGCTGGGACGAGGCTGCCGAGCGTCTGTCGCTCACCTCGCCCATGCCCGAGTTCACGAGTCGCGTGTGCCCGGCGCTGTGCGAGGCCGCGTGCAACCTGGGTTCGGTCGATGGCCAGCCCACGACGATCCATGACAACGAGCGTGCGATCAGCGACCATGAGTGGGCAAATGGCGGTCCGCGTCGTTTTGAGCCGGCGGGGGAGGGCGCGCCCACGGTTGCCGTGGTGGGCTCCGGTCCTGCTGGTCTGGTGGCGGCATGGGAGCTTGCGCGTCGCGGTGCCCGCGTGACGGTGTTTGAGCGTGACGACCGCCCGGGCGGCCTGCTTATGTACGGCATTCCCAACATGAAGCTCGAGAAGTCTGTGGTCGAGCGCCGTGTGGCGCTCATGCGCGAGCTGGGCATCGTCTTTGAGCTGGGTGCTGACGTTACGAACCCTGAAGTGGCGGCCAAGCTCGATGACTTTGACGCCGTCGTGGTGGCTGCCGGCGCTCGTGCGCCCCGCGGTCTTTCGGCTGCGAATGTGGATGCCCCGGGCGTGGTGTATGCCGTGGACTACCTGACGGCCTCGACCGTCTCGGTGCTCGATGGCGGTGAGCCCGCGGTGAACGCGCGTGGCCTGGACGTTGTGGTCATTGGCGGCGGTGATACCGGCAACGACTGCGTGGGTACCGCGGTGCGCCAGGGTGCGCGCAGCGTGCGTCAGTTTGAGTTCCTACCGGCCGCGCCCGATAAGCGCGCGGCGAGCAACCCCTGGCCGCAGTGGCCCAACGTTAAGAAGACCGACTACGGCCAGCAGGAGGCTATCGCTGCGATGGGTGGCGAGATGCGTGCTTGGGGCGTGGATACGCTCGAGGTGCTGCTGGACAAGAAGGGCGCGGCAGCGGGCCTGCGCGTGGTCGATCTGGATTGGTCGGCCGGCAAGCCCGAACGCATTGCGGGCTCCGAGCATGAGGTACCGGCCCAGCTGGTGCTCATCGCCTGCGGCTTTACGGGTCCGGAGCATAGCGTGTTCGAAGCTGTCGGCGTGCCCGTTGCCACGGCGGGCCGCCCACTGCCCGTGATGGCTTCCGAAGGCTCGCACCTTGCGGCCCGCGTGGACGGCGTTGCTGCGGATGCCGCGCCGGTGTATGTGGCCGGCGATGCCCGCAACGGCAGCACGCTCGTGGTGAGCGCCATGGCCGATGCCCTCGCCTGCGCTGCCGAGGTCGCCGAGACCTTGGGGCTGTAAGGTAGTCATTCAGGCGCGTCCCCAACGATTAGTCATTGGGGACGCGCTTTTTTTGTCTAGTCGTCGGGGACACTCTTAACGTCTGACTGCTCATTTGCTGACGTGCAGGCTCGCGGCGCCTTGCTGTTTTCGTGATGGCTGCGGCTGGCAAGCTCAAAATCTCTGTTTATTTGCCTATGTTTAACTGGGATTTTGCTTCGGTATAACGTATCAGTCAAGCGTTCCGTCAAGTATTCGGTCAGCATCTGGTTTGCAGCCTGATACCCATTTCGCCCGCGCTGGCGGCGACCACCGGCCCTCCTCGTAAGCTCAAATTGAGGTTCATCAGTTTGAGGAGGATGCCATGGCTGATCATGTTTTGGACCGGGGACGTCTGACCGAGGCCGTCGGTAACGATATTGCCGACATGGCCCAGTTTTGGATGCTGCGCAAGTTTCAGTTTTTGGAGTCGGCGCGCACGCAGTTCGAAGCGATAGTCGATCCATGGCTCAGCTATTGCGAGGAGCCCTCGCAAAGCGAAATCATGGCCTATAACATGGCATTTACCGATTGGCTGCTGTTCGAGCGTCCCTATTACCATGGCAAGACGCTGCTTGAGCTGTATGTTGACGAGCCGCCGGCGTTGCTTTTGCCTGCTTCGCTCAGGCGGCTCAAACAGGTGCGCGACACGCAGTATTTCTCGCGCTTTGGCATTTTGGACAAGGATCCTGCGACTGGTATGGTCGCGCTGCGTGACACGCGCACCGACCGTCGTTTTGATGTTTACGACCCACATATCGTGCAAAAAGAGCACTGGCGCGATGGTGCGATTGCGGTGCGTATTGCGTGCGTCGACGATGTCTGGCTGACGGCGGGGCAGCTCTACCTCTACGACATAGCGCGCCTGAGCGATACGGCGGTCGACGGGCCTGGCGCCGTCCATCCGGAAGACCTGGAAGACGGCTTTGATACCTCGCGTATCAGCTTCTTTTTGAGGCTGGTCCGCGACATCATGGGTGCCCAGGGGCGCTACGTAAAGTCTCTTAACATCTACGAACAGGAGTGGGAGTAGGGGATGGGCAGTCGCAGCGTCGCCGCCTGTCTATTTGTCTCGGTCTGTAACGTCTAGGGACAAAAAACCGGTCTACCTGTTACAGATCGAGACGAATGCTTGAGCGCCGCTGGTTTATCTAAATCTGTAACGTTTAGGGGCCTGGAGAACGTCTAACTGTTACAGATCGAGATGTTTTGAACCTGGCAGGGGAAATGTCTCAATCTGTAACATCTACAGGCCAAAATTCGACCTAACTGTTACAGATCGAGACAAAGAGGTCTAATGCTGCGCGAACGTCTCGATCTGTAACGTTTGGCGGCTGCTTGTGCCCGTAACTGCTACAGGTCGAGACGTTTGTCAGCGGCGGCAACAGCGGCGATGGCCCATTTTTTCGATGTGGTGGTGATGGAAGTGTCTAATACCGTTTTTAAACACAAGCATGCAACACGTAACACCTTGGCGCGGAACAGGATGTTTGCGAGGCTCACGGAGGCGGCTGAACAAGGCGTGCTGCTTGTGACGCACGACAATGCCGAGCTCATGTGGCTGCGGCGCCATGTAGGGACAGACGATATTGCGGAGCCCGAATCGCATCTATTCTGTTTTCAGCATGAATGGGATGCATTGACGCCGCCGGAGCGGGCGCGGTGGACCATCAAGGGGCTTGCGGAGTTTCATCCCGATTGGGCGTTTTGGGGGTATGACGCAGCACTTTTGTGGGGCCTGGAGGTGCCGAATGATCTGCTCGGGCCGCGTTACTTGGTCAAGACAGGTTGTTCGGTGGCGTTGAGTACCGGATATAGGCTGCTGCGTCCGCAGGCGGCGGGTGCGCTTGAGCGCGTCGATGGCGTGTGGGTGACGCCGTTTTGGCGCACGGTGGAGGATTGTCTGCTGCGTGCGCCGTTTTCGTATGGTCTGGCGATCGCCGATTCTGCATTGCGGACGAAGGGCATGTCGCGCGACGACCTCTGCGAACGGCTCCAGGCCGATTGCGAGGGCAGGCGCGGGTATCGCAGAGCTCAGGTGATTGCGTCTCATACGGACGGGCTGTCCGAAAACGGTGGCGAGTCTCGGTTCCGAGCGTTCTTTATTGCATACGGTTTTCCGGTGCCAGAGTTGCAGGTGGAGTTTCGCGATCCGCTCGATTCGAGCCAGGTGTTTCGGGTCGATTATTTCTGGAGGCTCGAGGACGGGACATGTGTCATCGGCGAGCTCGACGGAAAGGGGAAGTATGCCTTGCAGAACGGCGAGGGTCGGGAGTCGGTCGACCCGTTCGTGGCAGAGCGTCAGCGTGAATCTCATCTGACAATGCTCGGGCACAAGGTGCTTCGGTTCACGTTTGATGAACTCAAGAACCCGGGGAAGTTGGTTGAAAAGATGAGGCTGGCGGGTATTCCGCGACGGACCAATTTGGCTGAACAATGGAGGCGGCAGTGGTATGGGCACTGAAGCGGACTGTCTCAATCTGTAACAACAAAGGACCGTTTGACCTTCTAACTGTTACAGATCAAGACGGAAGGTTGGCTACCGCTAAAAGATCTCGATCTGTAACATCTAGAGGCCGAAAACCTGTCTACTTGTTACAGATTAAGACGTTTGACGACGGGGCTGGAGAATATCTCAATCTGTAACATCTACAGGCCAAAATTCGACCTAACTGTTACAGATTGAGACAAAGGCTGGAGGCACGACCGAAAATCTCGATCTATAACATTTGGAAGGTTAAAGACGGTCTATCTGTTACAGATCAAGACGTTTTGCTGGAACGACCGAAGCATCGCTGCACTGGTTTGTTCATCCTCACGCCCCTCTCTTCCTCCCGTTAGCCGATATGTCCGCAGTAACCCTGTCGCGCTGGGTAATAATGGACAAATGTTCAAGTTAATCGTGAGGGAGGAGCTCGATATGGCCTCTGCCGATCGTCCCACGTTGTTTGTCAATGCGACCGTCCTGGATGGCTCGGAACATATGGAGCCGCAGCCCGACATGGCCGTGACTGTTGAGCGCGGTGTCATCACGTGGATGGGGCCCAGTGCTGTGGCGCAGGCGCCTGCAGGTGCCGAGGTCATCGACCTGGCAGGTGCGTATCTCATGCCGGGCCTCATCAATATGCATGTGCATCTGTGCGGCTCGGGCAAGCCGGTTTCGGCGGGCGATGCGGGTGCGCTGATGAAAAAGCTCGATAATCCTGTGGGGCGCGCCATCGTGCGCCACATTCTTAAGGGCAGCGCTCGGCAGCAGCTGGCAAGTGGCGTGACCACGGTGCGCGGCGCGGGCGACCCGCTGTTTGCCGATCTGGCCGTGCGCGATGCTATCGATGCCGGCAAGTATCAAGGTCCTCGCCTGGTGGCGCCGGGAACGGGCGTCACGGTGCCGGGCGGCCATGGTGCAGGCTTGTTCGCCCAGGTGGCCAACAGTTCCGCCGAGGCGGCCGAGCAGGTGCGCGACCTGTATGCGCGCGGTGCCGACGTCATTAAGCTGTTCGTAACGGGTGGCGTGTTCGACGCGACCGAGGTAGGCGAGCCGGGCGTGCTGCGCATGCCGGTGGAGGTTGCCGCAGCGGCGTGCAAGGCGGCGCACGAGGTTGGCCTTCCGGTCATGGCCCATGTCGAGAGCACCGAAGGTGTGAAGGCCGCGCTTGAGGCCGGCGTTGACACGATTGAGCACGGCGCTCCGTTGACGCCCGAGATCCTGGAACTGTACCGCGGCGCCGCGGGCACGCAGCTTGAGGGGCGTGCGCCCAGCGTGACCTGCACCATCAGCCCGGCGCTGCCGTTTGTATTGCTCGACCCGGAAAAGACCCATTCGACCGATACGCAAAAGAAGAACGGCGATATCGTGTGCTCGGGCATTATCGAGAGCGCTCGTGCCGCACTGGAAGCTGGCGTTAAGGTGGGCCTTGGCACAGATTCGAGCTGCCCGTTTGTGACGCAGTATGACATGTGGCGTGAAGTGGCCTATTTTGCCAAGTATGTCGGCGTGAGCAACGCCTTCGCGCTGCATACGGCCACGCAAGTCAATGCCGAGCTACTGGGGCTGGGCGGCGAGACCGGCACAATCGAGTGCGGTAAGGCCGCCGACATTTTGGTGACGCGCAAGAACCCGCTCGATGACCCGTGCGCCCTGCGTGAGCCGATGCACGTGATGTGCCGTGGCGATCTGGTACGCAAGCTCAAGGTGAAGCATATTCCCGAGGTGGACGCCGAGCTCGACACGATTATGGCGATGCCGGCCGAGGCGCTGGCCGAGGAGTTCGCCCGCGACGGCGTGGCGTAGACGTGACAAAGGGACGGTCCCCTTGTCATATTCAAAAAAGCCGAGGTCTCAGCGCGAGGCCTCGGCTTTTATTTTGTCCTATGGTGTAGCGGCTAGGAGCGCGTTTCCATCTTGGCGTGGCACTTGGGGCAGGTGACGCGGATCTTGCCCTTGCCCTTGGGGACGGAGAGCATCTGACCGCAGTTGGGGCACTTGAGGTATGCCGTGGTCTTGCGGCCCTTCCACATCTTCTTAGCCGTGCGTTTGGCACGCTCAAAGTCCTCCTTGCTGGTGCCGGCCGCGCGTGAGGTGCTGGCTGCTGCAGCGCCGCCGCCCAAGCTGGCGACGAACTTGCCCAAGCCGGGGACCTTAGCCGAGCCGGCGACAAAGGCCTCGTTCTCCTTGCGACGTGCATCGATATTTTTGGACAGGCCGCGCAGTACGCCAATCACGATGACGGCGATGGCGATCCAGCTGAGCCACTGGATGCGGGCTATCGATCCGATCATCGCGATGACAATACCCGCAAAACCCATCACGATGGTGAGTTCATCGGCACCATTGCGACCCTTCATAAAGTCATTCATGCACACTGCCTTTCATTCGATATGCTGCACGCCTTTATACCCGATTTAGAGCAAAGGGGACAGGTTAATCTGCACCAATGTGGTGCAAACGTACCTGCCCCCATTGCGCCAATTACTTGGCGAGTTTGTCGACGACGCGTTCGATCTCGGCGAGCTTGGCAGCCTTGAGTTCCTCATTGCCCGATTCAATCGCCGAAGTCACGCAGCCCTCAATGTGGGCCTTGAGCACATCGGCGTTGATGCGCCCGATGAGCGCCTGTGTGGCCATGAGCTGCGTGGAAATATCGACGCAGTAGCGGTCCTCCTCGACCATCCGCAGGATGCCGTCGATCTGGCCGCGTGCCGTCTTGAGCATGCGGGTCACCGATTTATGGTCTGCCATCATGGCGGGTCCTCGTTTCTGGTCGATGGGGTCGAATGCCTCTGGTAGCTACTACGCGGCGGTCACGGACAGGGCGTGGAACTTCTCGCCGGCGCCCTCGACGGCGGCAGCGAGCTGCTCAGCGGTCACGGTGTCGGCGCACTCTACCTGTACGGTCTGGGTCTCGTGATCGGCATCGGCGTCGGTCACGCCGGCAACGTTGAGCAGCGCCGTCTCGACCGTAGCGTCGCAGTGGCCGCACATAAGGCCGGAAGTCTTGATTGTGTAACGCATGGGTATTCCTCTCTGTTGTGTCGGCTTTCCCAGGCACCCGACCTTGACCTTCAAGCCGTCGCTCGCGTACCAAAGTACGCGTCGCTCCTCTTTCAGGTCAATCTTGGGCACCTGGAAAACCCATTCTAAATGGACGTAATGGTGAGCCTATTTTGCCACTTTGGGCTTAAAGGATTTCAGGCGCAGCGCGTTGGAAACAACACACACGCTCGACAGGCTCATGGCCGCGGCGCCAAACATCGGCGAGAGCTGCCATCCGGTGAGCGGGAAGAACACGCCCGCTGCCAGCGGAATGCCGATGCCGTTGTAGAACAGCGTCCAGAACAGGTCCTGCTTGATGTTGCGGATCGTGGCGCGCGACAGCTCGATGGCGCGGGCGACGTCCATGAGGTCGCTGCGCATGAGTACCACGTCGGCGCCCTCCTTGGCGATGTCGGCGCCGGTGCCGATAGCAAGGCCCACGTCGGCGCGCGCCAGGGCGGGGGAGTCGTTGATGCCGTCGCCCACCATGGCGACCTTGTCGCCCGCATCCTGCAGTTCGCGCACGTGGCGCTCCTTGTCGGCGGGCAGGACGTCGGCGATAACCTGCTCGCTGGTGAGACCCACGCGGCGGGCGATGGCCTCGGCCGTCACGCGGTTGTCGCCAGTGAGCATGCGCACATCGACGCCGAGCTTGCGGAGCGCGGCGATGGCCTCGGCGCTCGTCTCCTTGACCTCATCAGCCACGGCGATGGTGCCGACAAGCTCGCCGTTCTTGGCAAAGAACAGCGGCGTCTTGCCCTCGGTGGCGAACTGTTCGGCAAGGCCGGCGGGCACCTTCGCGTCCAGCTCGTCCATCAGGCGCACGTTGCCGGCAGCGATGACGTTTTGTCCCTCGCGCGCCGTAACGCCTCGTCCAGGCACGGCGGCAAAGTCCTCGACCATGCGCGCCACGATTCCGCGCGCCTCGCACTCGGCCATAATCGCCTCGGCCAGCGGGTGCTCGCTCGAGCGCTCCAGCGCGGCAGCGAGCTTCAGTAACGCCTTTTCACTCATAGCGGGCGAGCCGTCGGCGCGCGCGGCAACCACAACGTCGGTCACGGCCGGCTTGCCGCGGGTGACCGTGCCCGTCTTATCGAGCACCACGGTGCCCACGCTGCGCAGATTCTCCAGCGCCTCGGCGCTCTTGAACAGAATGCCCATCTCGGCGCCCTTGCCGGTGCCCACCATAATGGCGACGGGTGTGGCCAGGCCGAGCGCGCACGGACAACTGATCACCAGCACGGCGACGGCGGAAGTGAGCGCCTCGTTGATGCTGCCGGTGAGCGCCATCCACGCCACAAAAGTCACGGCCGAGATCACAAACACCACGGGCACAAACACACCGGCGACCTTATCGGCCAGGCGGGCGATAGGCGCCTTGGTGGCATTGGCGTCCTCGACGAGCTGGATGATCTTGGCAAGCGACGTGTCGGCGCCCACGCGTGTGGCGCGGAAGGCAAACGAGCCAGTGCGGTTGACGGTGGCGGCGTTGACGGTGTCGCCGGCGGTCTTCTCCACGGGGATGGACTCGCCGGTCAGCGCACTTTCGTCCACGGCCGAGCTGCCCTCGAGCACCACGCCGTCAACGGGGATGGACTCGCCGGGACGCACGCGCAGCACCTGGCCGGGAAGGATGCTGTCGACGTCGACGGTGGTCTCGCTGCCGTCCTTTGCCACGACGGTCGCAGTCTTGGGCGCCAGGTCAATGAGTGCCTCGATGGCGCCGCCGGTTTTAGACTTACTACGCGTCTCGAGGTATTTGCCCACGGTGACGAGCGACAGGATGGTGCCGGCGCTCTCAAAATACAGGTTGTCCATGCTCGTCATCATAGCCTCGTGCACCTGACCTGTGGCCAGCTGGTCGGCCATGATAAACATGGCATAGAGCGACCAGGCAATGGAGGCGGTGGCACCCACAGCAATAAGGGCATCCATAGTGGGTGCGCCGTGCGCGAGCGATTTAAACCCGTTGATAAAGTACGCGTCGTTGACGTAGACGATGGGGATGAGCAGGGCAAGCTCAGTGAGGGCGAGCGTCATGCTGTGGATGTGGTCGGTGAAGATGCCGGGCAGCGGCCAGCCGAGCATGTGCCCCATGCCTATGTAGAACAGCGGAATGAGGAATACGATTGAGACGATGAGACGAGTGCACATGGCGGAGGCGGCGGCCTCCAACTTTTTGGTGGGCGATTCCATATGGGCGGCGCCAGACCTGGCTTGCGCGCTGCCGTTTGAACCGGCGGCACCGGTGCCCGTGCTGACGGGCGAGGCCGAATAGCCCGCGCGGTCGACGGCGGTGCAGATGTCATCGGGGCTGACCTGCGCGGGGTCGTAGTCCACCAGCATGGAACCGGCGAGTAGATTGACCGCGACGCTTTGGACGCCGTCGAGCTTACTTACGGCACGGTCCACATGCGCCTGGCAGGCGGCGCACGTCATGCCGCCCACATCGAACTTATCTTGAGCCATGGCTTCTCCTTTCTGTAGTTGGGTGTTGGAATTGTTAACCCGCCGATACTATACACCCCTACCCCCTGGGGGTGTACAGTATAGAAAGCTGTCTCTTATACACATCTGACGCTGCCGACGAACTCTAGGGTGTA